>JAKQSZ010000049.1 GCA_029569475.1 Candidatus Eiseniibacteriota bacterium
CCCGCCTTGCTCTTCAGCCCGTGATAGGAGTCCTGGAACGATTGCAGGCGCGACTTCGACCCGCTTACCTCAGGCCATACCACGAAATCCGGCCGCCGCCGGCAAGGCCTTCGATCGCACGCCAACCAGGGAGCGCCCCCCCAGCCGGTCCGGGTTGCGGGCCCGGTCAGAGTTCACGAAAGTGGACGGCCGCGGTCCGCCCAGGCCTCTACCTGGCGCGCCGGCGATCTCCTGGTGGCGCGGGTGTGGCCGGGCGATGCATGGACTTGCCACTGGAGTCTCCGCTCCTCCACACGATCGGCTTGCGCTTTTCGGCTGAGCCTTGCGCCTTCGGACGACCAGCGGCCGCGGGTCAGGAGCCCGCTGCGACATAGCGGACTCTTCGTACGAACCGGCAGGCCATCTGGAGCTCTGGAGGCAGCCCGCGATCGTCCCGCCCGCCGGATATTGAGTGCGTGCTCCAGCCGCTGATGGGCCTTCATCGCGCGAGCCGCGCTCACATACCGCACGGGGTATCCTCCCGCGGCGCACGCTGCTCGAGGCGGCATCTAGATCAGCGCGTTCTGACACGCTTCAGCCGTGGGTGATTGCCGGGCTGGGGCTATCGGTAGATGGCTTTCACTTTCCCCCAGCCCCCAACCGTTACCCGCGCGCCGGGCACAGCCGGACTCGCGGACACATCGGAACACCCCTCCCCCTGACAGGAAGAGACCGGCGTGCCGCCGATCAGGCGGCAGAACACATCGCTGCAGGTCGCGAAGCACGTTCCCGAGGGAGTGCAACAAGGACGGATACAGCACTGAGGACAAGGATTGGGATCGCAGCTTGTCATCCCTTTGCCGAACGCGCAGATTCCCTCTTCGAGCCGCGTCAGACACTCCTCCCAGCTCAGGATGGCGCACTCGCCATAGTAGGTGCAGCAGGCGCCGGAGCCGGAAGGGCAGGGGGACGGATCGCAATCCAGGCGGCATCCGAAGAAGAACCCGCCGGCGGACTCGCACTCCCAGGGCTGAGCCATCATGCAGTTGCCGTTCTGGAAGCAGCAGGCTCCTACAACGGCCGAGCAGGGATTGGGTGAGCACGGGACATCCTGCCCTAGCCAGGAGCACGCATGGTCCGCGTAGTCGCAAGTCCACTCCGGCAGAAACTCGCAGTGCCCATCCTCGAAGCAGCAGGCGCCGTCAGCGCGGACGGACGACGCGAGACAGGAAGCCAGGACCAAGCTTAACGAACCGATGAAAAGCCACTTCTTCTGACCCAACAACGACAGCATTGGATTCCTCCATCTGTCAGGCGGCCACCGTGTGTGGGAAGGGCCGTCGAGTGTCCTGGAGCCGTGCTCGCGAGCAGGTTGTTCCGCTCCCTCCCGCACGGCCACGGTCTGGATCGATCAGTTCGCCGGCAGGGGCTTTCCCCCGGGCTCTCGGGCTGTCTCGGACGTCCGTCGGGGATGAACTCGAACGAGGCGCCTCGTCAGTTTGACCCGCGACGATTGTACACCCGATTCCAGCGTGCCGGAGAGAATCCGTTCCTCGGCCTCCTCGGCCCTCTCGACCGGGCTCGCCATATCCGAAACCGATGGCCTCGAGGGCTTCCGCCACCGGCAGCGGCAGCAGGAAGGTCCGGGGAGCGCCCGGGAGGTCACCTCCGTACCGGTCAGTTCGTCGGGTACCGGTCACGAGGTCAAAGAGGTCGAGCCGTTGTCAGAACTCGGTGAGCGTATAGCGACGGCTGCCCAAGCCCAGGCGTTCCGCGTAGGCGAGTTGAACGGTGCCGTCGAGCTGGGGCCAGGCGAGCGCGTCCAGCGGGCGGTGGGCAGCCTGGGCAACCAGGTCGCACATGGCCTGGTCAAGGGCCACCGGATCGGTGGAGGCGGCGAAGCCGACGTCGGGAGCGACCTTCTCGGAGCCTTCCGCCCAGCAGTCGCAGTGCTGCGTCAGGTTGACGATCCCGAGGATGTGGCAGGCCCGGCCGTCCAGGACCCGCAGCGTGCCGAGCGCGAACTCGACCATCTTCTCCTGCATCGCGGCCGAGCCGGTGTCCCAGCGGAAACGGATGCCGCCCTCCCGGCAGTGGGCGATGCACTCGCCGCACCCGGTGCAGATCGCCTCGTCGATGCGCGCCCGGGCGTGTTCGTCGAGCTTGATCGCGCCGGTCGGGCAGTGGACCACGCAGGCCCCGCAGGAGGCACACTCCGACTGCTTGACGAAGGGCTTGGTGTCGCTGTGCTGGAGGAGCTTGCCCTTGCGGGCGGCGCAGCCCATGCCGAGGTTCTTCAGCGTGGCGCCGAAACCCGAGAGCATGTGGCCGGTGGCGTGGGAGAGCGATACCACCCCGTTGGACTGGGCGATGGCCTCGGCGATTCCGACCTTCGAGAAGTGATGGCCCGGCACGTCCACGTCAATGGCGAGATTGCCAGCCATCCCGTCGGCGGGAATGAAACAGGCGCCGGAGCGCTCCAGCGTGAAGCCGTGCTCCGCCGCCACCTCCGCATGGCCGGGGCCGTTGTTCCGGCGGCCGGAGTAGAGGACCGAGGTGTCGGTAAAGAAAGGTTGCGCGCCCTTGGAGCGCAGGCGACGGGCGACTTCCGCGGCCGCTGTCGCCGGCAGAGCCGTTCGCAACCCGGACTCGCCGACGTGCAGCTTGATGGCGACACGGTCGTTCTTTCTCACGAAGGCGAGGAGGTCGGCGGAGTCGATCAGCTTGCCAACGGCTCCCGGCCACGTGGTCGGACGCGAGTCGGGGACACGGATAAGAAAGACGCGGCTGGTGGTTTCCATGCCCGCGATTCTACCACGAGTCGAGGAAAGCGAGTGAAAGCCCGGGTTGACGCGTCTCGGTTCGATCGGCACCGCCAGCACCACGATGACCGCCAACCGCATCCCGTAGCCTCCGATCGGCGCTCATCACGTCTCCGGTTGGCGGATCACTTCTCCGGTTAGCGGATCACGTCCCCGGTTGGCGGATCACGTCCGCGGTTGGCGGATCACGTCTCCGGTTGGCGGATCACTCCTCCGGTCGGCGGATCACTTCTCCGGTTGGTGCTGATCATGCGTCCGGTTGGCGCCCGTCGTGCCTCCGGTTGGTGTTGATCGCGCCTCAAGGGGCCGTGGTCGGGCACTGGCAGATCTCCAGGAGCACCCCTCCGGTGGTTCGAGGATGGAAGAACTGGACCTTCTTGCCGCCGGCTCCCACGAAAGGCTTCGGCGTCAGCGGTTCGAAGCCGCGCCCGATCAGCCTTTCCCGCTCGGCCTCCATGTCGTCTACCTCCAGGGCGAGGTGGTGGAAGCCGGGTCCCTTCTTCTCGAGGAACTTCGCGACCGTGGAACTAGGATCGGTCGGGAAGAGCAGCTCGATGTGCGACTCGCCGACGCGCAGGTGATAGGTTCGCAGACCCTGCTCGGGAATGTCCTCGATCAGGTCGAGCTTCAAGCCGAGCGACTCGTAGAAGGTCGCCAGGCCGCGGTCAGCGTCGAGGATGGCAATACCGAGGTGATCGATTCTCTTGATCAAAGGCCTCTCCTTCCTGTAATAAACCCAGCGCCGGCAGCGCGCCCGCCAAGGGCGGCAAACCCGCCACGGTGGGATGAACCGACGGAAGGGCCGTCCGGCTCACAGGCCGCCCCCGGTCGCGGTACGAACCACACGGAGCGATGAGGCCTGCAACCTCGCCGCTCCCAGGCCACCCCCGGTCGCGGTGCGAACCACCCGGAGCGATGACGCCTGCAATCGCGCCGCTCACAGGCCGCCCGGGTCGCGGTACGAGCCAAAGACCGAGCGAAGACGCCCACAGATCTCGCCGATGGAGGCGTAGTGGCCGATCGCCTCCCGGAGATGCGGCATGAGGTTCTCCTCTCCTCGCGCCACCTCTTCCAGGCGGTTCAGGTCTTTTCGCACGGCGGTCTCGTCGCGACGGGCTCGCACGGCGGCCAGGCGCTCGGTCTGCCGGCGACCCGTCTCCTCGCTGACGTGGAAGACCGGGGGGCGGACCTTCTCGTCGGTCGGGTAGCGGTTGACCCCGACGATCCCGATCGATCCCTTTTCCACCCGCCGCTGGTAGTCGTAAGCCGAACGGTGGATCTCCTGCTGGATGAACCCCATCTCGATCGCCCGCAACACGCCGCCCAGATCGTCGATCCGGCGCATCAGGGCCAGCGCTTCCGACTCGATGCGGTTGGTGAGAGCTTCCACATAGTAGGAGCCGCCCAGCGGATCGATGACATCGGCCGCGCCCGACTCCTCGGCCAGCACCTGCTGTGTGCGCAGGGCCAGGAGCGAAGATTCCTCGCGCGGCAGCCCCAGGGCCTCGTCGCGGCTGTTGGTGTGCAGCGACTGCGTGCCTCCAAGGACCGCCGACAGCGCCTGGTAGGCCACACGCACGACGTTGCAGTCGATCTGCTGGGCCTGCAGGGTGCAGCCTGCCGTCTGGGTGTGGAAGCGCAGCATCCAGCTCCGGGGATCGAGCGCCCCGAAGTCCTCGCGCAGGAAGCGGGCCCACATCCGCCGGGCGGCGCGGAACTTTGCCACCTCCTCAAAAATGTGGTTGTGGGCATTGAAGAAGAAGGAGAGCCGCGGGGCGATGGCGTCGATCGCAAGGCCGCGTTCCAGGGCGGCGCGGACGTAGGTCAAGCCATTGGCGAAGGTGAAGGCCAGTTCCTGCGTCGCGGTGGAGCCAGCCTCGCGGATGTGGTAGCCGCTGATCGAAATGGAATTCCAGCTCGGCAGGTGGCGGCTGCAATACTCCAGGACGTCGGTCGTCAGGCGGAGGGAAGGGCGCGGGGGGAAGATGAAGGTGCCCCGGGCCTCGTATTCCTTGAGGATGTCGTTCTGCACCGTGCCCGCGATCGCCTCGGGCGCGACCCCCTGACGCTCGGCTACGATCTGGTACATGAGCAGCAGGATGGAGGCGGTGGCGTTGATCGTCATCGAGGTCGAGACCCGTCCCAGGGGCAGACCATTGAGGAGCGTCTCCATGTCCTCGAGGGTGTCGATGGCGACGCCGACCTTGCCGACCTCGCCCGCGGCCACCGGATCGTCGGAGTCGTAGCCCATCTGGGTGGGCAGATCGAAGGCCACGGAAAGACCGGTCTGCCCCTGTTCGAGGAGAAAGCGGAACCGGCGGTTCGTTTCCTCGGCGGTGCCGAACCCGGCATACTGCCGCATGGTCCACAGGCGCCCGCGGTACTGGGTCGGCTGGATGCCGCGGACGAAGGGATAGGCGCCCGGGTAGCCCAGATCCCGTTCGGGGTCGAAGCCTTCGACGTCTCTCGGGGTGAAGAGAGGATCCAGGCTGAACGAGGAGGCGGCGAACTCCTCCTGGCGCCTCTTCTGCGCCGCGTAAGCCGTCTCCCACGCGAGGCGGGCCGCGGTCGGCCCGGCGGATCCTTCCGGCGATGGTCCCTTCGGCGTGCGTTGGTCCATGGGTTTTGACCCTCCTTCGGGCGCAGTGTGGCGGAGGATGAGGCCGGGTTCAAGCTCATGAGCCTGGCGCTCGCAGGCTGGAGTTGTGGCATTGTTGGATCCGAGGGTGGCGCGTATGTTGCCAACGCGAACGTCGGTGGACTGAAACCCGGCGCACCATTCCTCCTTCCCCGACCGAAAGGAGCACGCGCATGATCGATCAGGACGGGGCCCGGTCGCTGCTTCCCAGCGGCGTCCCCGGTCTGGATCACATCCTCCGGGGCGGCGTTCCCGCCGGAACTCTCAGTCTGATCGAAGGCACAAGCGGAGCCGGCAAGACGACCTTCGGGCTTCAGTTCGCCATGGAAGCCAGGCGCCGCGACGCGCTGGCGCTCTTCGTGGCCTTCGCCGAAACGCGAACGGAGATCCACCAAGTCGCGCTATCCCACGGCTGGTCGCTGGATGGCGTCGAGATCCTGGATCTCTCGGTGGCGTTGTCCCAGGCTACGGGTGAGTCCGGGTACCGGATGTTCCACCCCTCCGAAGTCGAGCTCACCGAGACGACCCGGAGGATTCTCGACGAGGTGGAACGCATCCGGCCCGAGAGGATCGTGGTCGATTCGCTCTCCGATATGCGCCTGTTGGCCGGTACGCCGCTCCTCTATCGTCGCCAGCTCTTCGCCCTCAAGCTCGCGCTGGCCCAGGCCGGTGTCACGGGCCTGCTCATCGACGACATCACCCCTCGTGGCGAGGAGACCAACATCGCCAGCGTCGTGCAGGGGACCATCGTGCTCGAGCAGATCCAGCCGTCCTACGGTTCCCAGAGCCGGCGAATGAGCATCCGGAAGATGCGCAGCATCGACTTCATCGGCGGCTATCACGAGTTCGCGATCCTGCGCGGCGGGATCGAGATCTATCCACGACTCATCGCGTCGCAGCACGCCCTGCGCGAACCGGACGTCGCGCCGAGGTACAGCGGTGTGGCGGAACTGGATCTCCTCACCGGAGGCGGACTCGACTGGGGCTCGAGCGTGCTGGTGATCGGGCCATCGGGGTGCGGCAAGTCCTCGCTGGTCACGCAGTATGTCCGGTCAGCCGTGGTCGACGGCCAGCCGGCCGCCATGTTCATCTTCGACGAGTCGGTCGAGACGCTGTTGAAGCGGTCGGCGGCCATGGGCTCAGGATTGGGCCCTTTTGTCCAGGATGGCAGGTTGAGGATCGAGAAGGTCAATCCCTCCGAGCTGAGCCCCGGAGCCTTCACCTGGCGGGTCCGATGCGCGGTGGAGGAGGGGGGCGCCCGCGTCGTGGCAATCGATACGTTGAACGGCTACCTGAGCGCCCGCCCGGGCGAGGCCCACATGATCAGCCGTCTGCACGAGCTGCTGACCTACCTGGGACGGCGGGGCGTCCTGACCTTCCTCGTGTTGTCGCAGAGGGGCATTTTCGGCACCGGCTTCGAGGAGCCGGTGGAGGCGAGCTTCCTCGCGGACACGGTCATCCTGGTGCGGTACTTCGAGGCCGCGGGCGAGGTCCGCAAAGCCATTTCGATCGTGAAGAAGAGGACCGGCAGCCACGAATCCACCATCCGCGAACTTCACCTGGGTGGGCGGGGGATCCAGGTCGGCCATCCGATCCGCGGGTTCCAGGGAGTGTTGACCGGGGTTCCGGCGGTTCTCGATGCGGACCTGGTCAAGAGGAGCGTCTTGGCGCCCGATGAGAACTGATTCCGAACGAAGGGTGCTGGTGCTCGCGCCGACCGACGAGGATGCGCGGCTCACCCGCCAGCTTCTGCCGGCCGAGGGCATCATCGTACATGCCTGCCGCGACGTGAGCGAGCTCTGCCGGGAGATCCGGGAGGGAGCCGCGGCTCTGGTCGTCACGGAGGAGATCTTTGCCCATGAGGGAGCCGAGATCCTCTCCACGGAGTTGGGGAATCAGCCCGGATGGTCGGAGCTCCCGATCCTGCTCCTGGCGCCGCGCGGGGCGGACCACCCGGTGGCGCGGTTGGCCGGGGGGCGTTGGGGCGCACTGACCACGCTGGAGCGCCCTGTCCGCCTGGCGTCGCTCTACGAGGCGATACGCAATGCCCTCCGTTCCCGGGAGCGTCAATACCAGGTTCGGGATCACCTGGAGGAGCGGCGCAACCATCTTCGCCAGCTTGCCCTCTCTCACCATCGCATGACTACCGTGCTGGCCAGCATGGTCGATGGGTACTTCTCGACCGATCGCCGTTGGCGCCTGCTGGAGATCAACCCGGCCGCGGAGCGCGAGGTCTTTGGGCGCCCCGCCACCGAGCTCGTGGGACGGGAGTTGTGGGAGTGCGTCCCTGCCTTGCTCGGCTCCGCCGGCGGAACACGGTTGAACCAGGCGCTGCCCATGGGATCGACCGACCAGTTCGAGACGGACTTTGATGGTCTGCTGGGCGGCGGGCGCTGGTTTGAGGTCCATGTCTACGTTCGTAGCGACTGCGTGGAGGTCTATCTCCGCGACATCTCGGTCCGCAAGCGTCAGGAACTGCAGCTCGCGGCCGCCAAGCGGACGGCGGAGGAGAGCAGCAGGGCCAAGGACCGTTTCCTGGCCGTGCTGTCCCACGAGTTGCGGACGCCCCTCACGCCCGTTCTCATGAGCCTGGAGCTGCTCCTTGCCGACGCACGCCTGGACCCTTCGGTGCGCGAGCCGCTGCAGGTTGTCCTGCGCAATGTCCAGCTCGAGGCGCATCTCATCGATGACATGCTCGACCTGACGCGCATTGTTCGCGGCAAGATGCACCTCGCTCTCACGGTGGTGGACATGGACGCCGTCCTGTGGCGCGCCTGGGACAAGAGCCGCCACGAGGCGGACGAGAAGCGGATCGAGGTCGACCTCCAACTGCGGGCGACGCGGCGTTTCGTCAAGGGGGACGAGGCGCGCCTGGAACAGGTCTTCTGGAATCTGCTCAAGAACGCTATCAAGTTCACGCCCCCCGGCGGGACGATCGCGGTGGAAACGCTCAGCATGCCGGGCGAGGACGGAACTTGGCTGCACCAGACCTGCGTTCGCGACAGCGGTGTGGGCATCGATCCGGAATTGCTGTCACGGCTGTTCATTGCCTTCGAGCAGGGAGATCTCCAACCCGGCAAGGGGGAGAGCGGGCTGGGGCTCGGGTTGGCCATCTGCCGCGGTATCGTCGAGATGCACGGCGGCGCGATCGCGGCGGAGAGCGCGGGGGCGGGACTTGGGGCGACGTTCACGGTGACGCTGCCCTCCGTGGCGGCGGAGGAGTCTCCGGACACCGAGCCGGCCGCGCGGCCGGCGGAGGAAGCGCCCAGGGGACTTCGGATCCTGTTGGTAGAGGATCACGAAGACAGCGCGCGTCTCATGCAACGCATTCTGCAGAGGGCTGGGCACCAGGTCATCCGTGCCGCTGACGTTGACACCGCCTGGCGCGCCGCTCAGGAGCGGGGCTTCGATCTGCTGCTGAGCGACATTTCCCTCCCCGACGGCAGCGGCCATGATCTGATGCGCCGGCTCCGCCAGGCCGGTCCGGTGCGAGGGATCGCGATCAGCGGCTTCGGCATGGAGGCCGACCTGGCCCGAAGCCGTGACGCCGGGTTCGAGGCCCACCTCACCAAGCCCGTCGGCGTGCGGGAGCTCCTGGACACGATCGGGACGATCGCGGCCCAGAATACGGAGTAGCCAGCCCGCCAGAACAAGTGTGCTCCCGGCGCGATCGCTTTGGAGTACGCTCTATGGTTTCCCTCGTCCGGCCCGGGTGAGAGGCGGGGCTGCCCACCAGGGCCGGAAGGTCGCCAAGCGGGATCGAGGACGGCTGACCGGTATGCACCGAGATACCGCACAGCCGTGATGACGCGACGGAGGATCTGGCCGCCCGCGCTCGCGTAGGTCGACGATTGCGGGGGTGAATCTTGGCGGACGGCGACGATATCACCTGCCTGCTGGCGATGGCTCGGGCCGGCGACGCTTCGGCGGTAGGCCGGGTCTTCGCGGCGGTCTATGACGATCTCCGGAAGATGGCGCGCCGTCAGCTCTCCGTCGGGCGCGGCCAGGCCACCCTCAACGCCACCGCGCTGGTGCACGAGGTGTACCTGAAGGTGGTCCACCGCGCCTCGATCTCGCCGGAAGACCGCCGCCACTTCTACGCTACGGCCGCCCGCGCCATGCGGCAGGTGGCCATCGACTACGCGCGCGCCTGCGCCGCCGCCAAACGGGGTGGGGCGGAAGCCGCCGTTACCCTGAATGACGATGCGTCCCTGCCGGATCCCTCGCAGCTCGATCCCGCCGGGCGGGCGCACGAAATCCTGGTCCTGGATGCGGGCATCCAACGCCTCTGGAGAACGAACGCGCAGATGGGCCAGGTCGTGGAGCTACGGTTCTTCGGCGGCTTCTCGGTCGAGGAGAGCGCGGACGTGCTCGGCATCTCGCCGCGCACGGTGAAGCGGCTCTGGCGCACGGCACGGGCGATTCTGCAGAACGAGTTGGACGGCGGAAAGGCGGTCGGCCCCGGGAGTGAGGGCCGCTCTGTCGAGTGACGCTCGCACCCGAAACGAGGGTGAACCGGGAGACGAGTGTCGATCCATGATGAGCGACTTGCCCAACCCTGAGAGGCCCGCAAGCGTGAGAAGGCTGGCCGGAAAGATGAGGTCCGCAAGCGTGAGAAAGCTGGGCGGAAAGGGCCGGCCGCCCGTGCCCGAAGAGGTCAACGGCGGCGCGTGCGGGCCCGGACGCAGGACCCTCCGTGAAGCGCCCGGGGTCGGGGCCGAGGGCGAGGCTGACCACGAGGCGCGTTCGGCCCGGCAGTGGTCTCTCGTCCTGGAACTCTTCGAGGAATCGTGCGACCTGCCCGAGCCGGAACGCGCCGGGTTCCTCGATCGCGCGTGTGGCGGCGATGCCCGGCTGCGCGAACGCGTGCAGGATCTGCTCCGGGCCGACGCCCGGTCGGAGGGGCTCGATACATCGGTGGCGGACCGGCTGGCGATCGTGGTGCGGGATGTCGAGGACCGTGCCGAACTCACTTCCGGCCATGAAGGAGGGACGATCGGACCCTATCGCCTGCTCCGCCGGGTCGGCGCCGGCGGAATGGGTGTCGTGTATCTCGCGGAGAGGATTGATGGCCAGTTCGAGGACAGCGTCTGCCTCAAGCTGCTGCGCGAGGGTCTGGACACGGAAGAGGTCTTGCGGCGGTTCCTGCAGGAGCGCCAGATCCTCGCGTGGCTCCGCCATTCCAACATCGCGTCGCTGCTCGATGGCGGACTCACCGCGTGGGGCACGCCGTACCTTGTCATGGAACACGTGGACGGCGTGCCGATCACGGAGTACTGCGATAGCCGTCGTCTCGGCCTCACGGCGCGGCTTCGCCTCTTTTGCCAGGTCTGCCAGGGTGTCCAGCACGCGCACGCCAACCTGGTCGTGCACCGTGACCTCAAGCCTTCCAACGTTTTGGTCACCCCGCAGGGACAGGTCAAGCTGCTGGACTTTGGCATCGCCAAGCTTCTGGGAGCCGGCCCGGGGCCGGAGATGACCCAGCCGGAGGAGCGCTTCTTCACGCCCTCGTACGCCGCGCCCGAGCAACTCAGCGGGCGTCCGGTGACCACGGCCACGGACGTCTTCTCGCTCGGCGTGGTGTTGTACGAACTCCTGACAGGGCATCATCCCTTTCCCGGCGGCGCGGCCGGCCGAATCTCGCGTCCGGAAGGGATCGAACCGGCGAAGCCGAGTTCCGTGGTGCGCGCGTGGATGGAACGGGCCAGGGGATCGTCCGGAACGAGCGTCGATACGAATGGTGGGACGAACGAGAACACGAAGGGGAACGGCAGGACGAGCGAGGCTCCGCGGGATCCTGTCGAACTGAGTCGTGACCGCGGGACGGTCCCCCGGCGCCTGCGCCGCGCGCTCGCCGGCGATCTCGACAACATCCTCCTCAAGGCGTTGGCGGCGGATCCCACGCGGCGGTACCCGAGCGCGGCCGCGCTGGAAGACGACATCGAACGGCACCTCTCCTGTCTGCCGGTGCAGGCGCGCCGCCCGGCTTTCCGCTATCGCGCGACGCGGTTCCTCCGGCGGCACCGTACCGGCTCGATCGCCGCCGCCGCCATGCTCCTGACGCTGCTGGGAGGGTCGGGGGGCGTGTTTTGGCAGGCCCGGCTGGCCCAACGGGAAGCTCGCCGCGCCGAGGCGGTCAAGGATTTCATGGTCAGTCTCTTCGCGGCGGCGAGCCCGAACGCCGTCAAGGGACAGACGATCTCCATCCCCCACATGCTGGACCGTTCCGCCGGGCGCATCGAGAAGGAACTGGCGGGCCAGCCCGAGGTGCAGGCCGAGGTTCTCCACGTCGTGGGAAGGCTGTATCACGTCATCGGCTCCTACGCCGAGGCGGAAAGCCTGCTCGCGCGCGGCCTGGAGATCCAGGAAAGCTTGTACGGACCCGATGATCCCCGTCTGATCGAGACACTCGCCCGCCTTGCGACGGTCCTGCAGGACCGGGGCGACCTGGAGGCGGGAGAGCGGCACTTCCGCCGCGCCGTGGACATCGCGCGGCGGAAGCTGCCGGAGGATCATCCCCAACTGGCCTATCGGGTCAATGATCTCTCCGCGCTCCTGTACAAGAAGGGGGAGATCCAGGAAGCGGAGCGCCTGCAGCGCGAGGTCCTGGACCTGAAGCTTCGCATCCTCGGGGAGGAACATCCGGACGTCTCCACCACCATGAACAACCTCGCGACGAACATGATGGAGAGGGGCGAGTTCGATGCCTCGGAGGCGTTGCTGCGGGAGGTCCTCCGGATCCGGCGCAAAGCGTACGGCGACTCGAGCCTGACCGTGGCCAACTCCATGCACAACTTGTCCGTCCTTTACCGTCACCGCGGCAACTACCCGCTGGCTGAGTCGCTCGGGTCCGAGGTGCTGCGCGTGCGCCGGCAACTGGTGGGGGACGGGCACCCCTCGGTGGCGATTGCCCGCTTCAGCCTCGCGGCCATCTGGCACGCCAGCGGACGTCCGCAACTCGCCGGCCCCGCCTACGAGACCTCGATCGCAGCCCTCGAGGCGGTCCTGGGAAGCGACCATCCCGACGTGGCGGGAATGAAGGCGGAGCGCGCGCGGCTGATGAGGGAGCAAGGGCATCTCGCCGAAGCCGAGACGATCACCCTTGAAGCCCTGGGCGTCGTCGAGCAACGGCTTCCGCGGGACCATCCCTACCGTGCGCGGATCCTCCTGGAACTGGGCGGCAATCTCACGGCGCAGCGGCGGGCCGCGGAGGCCGAGGTTCACCTGCGGGAAGCATGGAGGATCAGGAAAGGGTTGTACGGCCGGGACGGACTCCCCTGCGCCGAGGCGGAGATCGCGCTTGGCAACTGCCTGCGGGACCTCTTCAGGTATGAGGAAGCCGAGGCCGTGCTCGTCCATGGCCTGGCGGTCTGCCGCGAACGACTCGGCGACGGCCACGTGAAGACCGTCGAGGCGGGGCGCGCGGTCGCCGATCTCCGGGCCGCGCTACCGTGAGGACTCGTAGGACGGGCCTGCGCCGTCCGGGATCGGCCGGGAACCGGAGGACTCAAGCGTGCCAGGGAGGTCTTTGGGATGTCGAGCGTCCCATCGGATCGTGAACTCGACGGGCCTGAGCCGTCCGTCATGGCCGCATTCCTCGATGGCGGGGCCGGCGTGCTCAACCAGCGAATCGGGCCGATCGCGAGTTCACGAATTGTCGTCCAGGTCTGGCCGCCACCGTCAAACCGAGGAGGTCAGAATGTCCAGCATGTGGCATGGTCGCGCGGCGCAGCACGTTCTTGCGGCTGAGGCGCGGCGCGGCCGCGACGAACGGCCACGAGCGGCGATCACCCGGCTAGACCGGGCGCTTCCGTTTCTTTTCGCGCTTCTCCTGGTGATTGCGACGCCCGCCGCGGCGTTGCACCCCCACAACCGCGACCTGGAGCGGATTGCCGTCTGGCCGGAGTCTACGGGGGTCGGTCATGTGATCTCCGCGATCTGGACCTGCAGCGCGCAGCCCGCCCCTGTCCTGCGCAACCTGAGCACCGATGTCGTCCTGGAGATCAGCGGGGAGCCGCCGGAGACCTGCCGCGTCGAGATCCTCGTGCATCCAGGTACCGGCTCCTGCTCGCAGGGGCCCCCTTGTTCCGGTCTCTGCTGCAGCGCGACCATCGACGGGCAGGAAGTGCCGTTCCGATGCTACCGCGATGGCCCCTGCACCGCGGAGTCGTGCGATTGTGACTGCGGCCGGTGGATCACCACGGAGTTTGTGGTCCATGCGCTGGTCCCCGGGGACGTGGTATCGATCGTCCTGCTTCCCGCGCCGGGAGCCCTTCCGGACGCCGACGAAGATGATGACCAGCGCAGCACGCCCTATCATGGCCGGCCGGTCGGCTGGGATCGCGGCCTCGCGGGGCTCACGCTCTTCGATGTCGGGCAGGGCTTCTTCGAAGTCCACGTGGACGGACGCACGGCATGGGAGTCGCAGCCGGGATACGGCAACCTGGACTTTCAGCTCGAGTTGATGCGCAATGGCGTCCTGCTCGACCTCATCAAGATACCGGCGGAGATCGAGGAAAGCCAGGACCAGACCTGCTTGCACGAGGGGTGTGAAAGCGCCTGCGGCACGTACAACGGCGTCTCGCGCACCTGCGGCTGGCATGTGGCCTGGGAATGCGCCTGCCAGGCCGGCTGGTTCGTCCTCTTCCCGCCGGTCCAACTCAACACCGGCGATGAGGTCGAGGTGAGGTTGACTGCCCTGCCCGATGCGCTGCCGCAAGTGAGGAGGCCCAACGACAACGACGTGATCATCATCTTCTGCTGCGCCCCTTCCTCCCTCCCGGCCCGGCTCACCCCGATCGAGGAGGCATCCGCGCTGAGCCCGGCAAACCGGCTGGAAC
Source organism: Candidatus Eiseniibacteriota bacterium (assembly GCA_029569475.1). The sequence continues at coordinate 14,280 of JAKQSZ010000049.1, forward strand.
AGAGCCGGCCGAACCCTTGGCGCTCGCCGGACGCCCCCACGTCGATCGCCTTTGAGCTGGCCGAGCCCGGGCGCGCGCGCCTGGAGGTCTTCGACGTGGGGGGGCGTCTGGTGCGCACGCTGCTCGACCGATCCTTCTCCGCGGGCCGGTGGGCCGCGACCTGGGATGGGACCGACGCCGAGGGGCGGAACGTTCCACCCGGCGTGTACTTCTACCGTCTGACCACCACTGACGGAGCCGTCTCGCGGAGCCTCGTGACCGGCCGCTGAGCGGCGCTCCATCCTCGGACAGGGCCAGCTGGACCCGGATCCGCTCCACGTCCGGTCCGACGCCGGGAGGGCGATCGGTTCGGGATCCAACTTGGCCGACGTGCGAGACAAGCCATCGTGGAACCGGGCGCAAAGCCGGGAGGACCGGCGATGGCTCCGGTCCTCCCCATGGATCGATCCTGGCTCGCGCCCTGGTCTCGGATACGGATCGTGGCAGGACTCCGTTTCGCGATCAGGGGTGAACGAGGTGGCCGCTGACCAGGCACGGGCCTCCCTGGCTGTTCCCGCACACCCGGTAGAGACTGTCGGTGCTGTAGGTGCGAAGGTCGACCACGTCACCCTCCGAGAGCTCGAAGCGGTAGCTGGCCGAGGCGTGCCCGAACTCGTCGTTGTCGTTGCTGATCATGACCTCGGCCGAGTTGTTGATGTAGACCCAGAACTGAACGGTCGCGCCGCCGCTCTGGCCCCAGTAGACCCGGAAGTCGAACTCGTACACCCCATCCTGCGGGGCGGTGAAGCTGTTGCCGTCCCAGTCGCCAAAGTCGACCGTCTCGAGTTCGACCACGGTCGTCACGCCCCCGGTGATCTGCTGGGAAGTGAACGATCGTGCCGCGAAGGAGGTCTCCACGTCGTCCAAGATCGTGAAGATGCTGCTGCCCACGGGCTGGTCCGGGAGCTGCTCAAAGCCATCGCCGGTATTGACCCAGACCCGCAGGGTCGCCTCGTCCACCCCGGAGACAGCCTCGCCCGTCAGCGGATCCATGGGCGGCGCACCCAGCATGACGCTGAAGAATCCATCCTCGACGTCGAGCGGCACCGAACCGGCCGGCTGGCTGCCTTCCCGGCTGGTACCGTCATTGGACCACAAGGTCTTGCGGCCTCCGTCCGTGAGGAGAGCGAACTTGAAGCCCGCTTCGCCGTGGTAGATCTGTCCATTGCGCATCAACTCCCCCTGGTAGCTCACGCTCGAAGGCGCGGCCAGGGCCGGAACCGAGAACAGCACGACGGCGCACACACAAAAGAGGTACTTGGCGTTCCACATGGTACTTGTCCTCCTGAGAATCGACGGCTTGCATCGATCCGATCGTGGGGCGATTTCGGCGGATCGGCGCACCGCGTCGATCCCGCCATGAGTGGGACTTGGCGGATCACCCACCTCCGGAGGCCATCGGAGTGACGGCCCAGGGGCGATCGACCTACGGAACTGCTCTAGAACGTCCTGGCGGTTCGTTCCGGCTCGCCGTTTGCGCTCCCGCGCACAACGCGGCTGCCACCGGGCGGTCACCTCTGGAGCGCCAGTTTGCGGGAGGCCCGGAACCCGGGCGCTTCCATCGACAGCAGGTAGATGCCGGCCGGCAGAGAGCTCCCGCGCGCGTTGCGGCCGTCCCAGGACAGCGCCTTCGGCCCCGGTGTCTCGGTGCGATCCACCAGGGTCCGGACGAGGCG
>JAKQSZ010000051.1 GCA_029569475.1 Candidatus Eiseniibacteriota bacterium
GCCGGCGGCGGCCTGCTGGTGGTCTGGGAGGATGAGCGGACCGGCGTCCCCGAGATCTGGTGCCGCCGCCTCGAGGCAGGCGCCTGGTCCCCGGAAGCCTGCCTCTCCAGCGACGATGCCGTCCCCTCGCGCCGGCCGGCCGCGGCCGGGAACGAGGCGGGCGCCTACGTAGTCTGGGAGGACGGCGTAGAAGGCGAGCGAACCCTGCGGGCACGCGCCTACTTCGGCGGCCAGTGGCGTGAAATGGAAACCCCGGTATCGGGGGCCGGCGAGGAGTACGAGCCGGCCGTCAGCTACTCACGGAGCTTCTGGACGTATGTGCTGACCTGGAGCGACACCCGATTGTCCCGGAGCGTGATCTACGCGCTGGAACGTGATGCGGGCGGCCCCTGGTACGGTTACGAGTATCGAATCTCCAACCATGCGGAGAACTGCGGGCGTTCCTCCGTCACGGCGCCGAGTTGCTGCGGGAACGCGGAGACGCCGCACTCCTTCGTCGTCTATGAGCGCGAGGGCGCTGTCACGGAGATCTACGGGGTCTGCGCCTGGGAGTTGGCGAGCGATCCTCCGCTGCGCTGTTCTCCCGATGACGGGATCTCCTCGCTGGCCCCCTGCGCGGCGAGCTTCGACTTCGCGTTCCACCAGGGATGCGACGGCTTCGTCGGTCACGCGCCCAAGTACCAGGGGTGCTGGTCGGATGGGATCGAGCCGGGGACCTTCGCCCACTCCCGTTGGGAGGCCGACTTCTGTCCGAGCGCCGTCCAACCGGCGCCGCTGGCCTCCGGACAGCGCCCGGGGGCGCTCCTCGCCGCGTCCCACGGTTCCCCCGACGCGCAGCTGATCGCGCTGTGGGTGGAAGACAGGGATGGGACGCCCACCCTGGTGGCGCGGCGATCCACCGCCCCTGGCTGCTGGTGGCCGGAGGTCGTGCCGCCGGAGGCAGCCCTGCTGTCGCCGGAAGGTACACTGGCGACCGTGGTGGGAGGACGCAACCACTGCGGCTTCGAACCCATGCCCGGCGTGCAGGTGCGCATGGACTTCAGCGCCTGCCCGACCATCTCGTGGGACGACGAGCAGCCCCATCCGGTGACGGAGAACCTCGTGACCGACGAAGCGGGCGAGGCGCCCTTCCACCTGCGCGGCGGAGGCTGCGTCCGGGATTGTCTGACGCGGGTCCACTGCCACGGAGTTCCGGTGGCGGAGTTTCGAGGCGTACGGTCGCCGGATGTGGATGGCGATTGCCTGGTGGGCGAAGCCGACCGGGCGTACTTCGTGTCGATGCTGGGAACCGGCGACTACTGCGCCGACCTCGACGGCTCCGGGACGGTGGATGATCTCGACCTGCAGATCGTCGATGCGACCTTCGGGGAGCGTTGTTCCCAGATCTCGGGCCTGGCTCTTCCCCGGGACGCCGTGGCGGGTTCCTTCGGCCTGCGAGCCGCCATCGGCCCCAATCCCTGCAGCGGCCCTGTCCGCATCGCGTTGGTCCCTGCTGGCGCCACCTTGACAGGGCTGGCGGGGGCGCGGCGCGGGCAAGGCGGCGCACTCGTGATCACCGATGTGTCCGGCCGGTGTGTGCGTTCCTTCGCGCTGCCCGAAGCGGGGCCGATCGAGGTCCTCTGGGACACACGCGACGCGCGCTCCCGTCCGGTGCCCGCCGGCGTGTACCGGCTCGCGCTCGAAGCGGGCGGGATGGCGCCGCTGGGGGGACTCGTCGTTCTGCGATAGGGGGCATGCGCCTGTCCCGCGGGAAGCGGCGGGAGGGCCGGCGTCTTCAAGCTCCTTCGGCTTCGGACTCCCTGCGCGATCGCAGCAGGATCCGGCGGAACGCGTCCGCCGCCCGCGACAGCGGCGCGCCGCGGCGCAGGACCAGGCCGGAAGCCCGCTCGAGATCGAAGCCGCGCACCTTGAGCATGGCCATACGGCCGTCCCGTACCTCGCGGCGGACGGAGCACCAGGGCAGGACGGAGAGACCGAGCCTCGCCTGGACCAGCTTCTTGATGGCTTCCGGGCTTCCCGTCTCCATCTCCACCCGCAGCCGCACCCGGTGGGAGGCGAAGAAGGACTCGACAAGCTGCCGGGTCACCGACTCCGGCTTGTGCAGGATCCAGACCTCTTCCCCCAGGACGGCGGGATCGAGCGAGCGTCCCCGGCTCCGCGTTCGGGCGAGCCGGTGGTCAGGGGGCGCCAGGACGACCAGCGGATCGCGCACCAGTTCCACCGTGTCGAGCCGAGCCTCGGGCACCGGGAACGTGGCCACCGCCAGCTCCACCTGTCCTCCTTCGAGCATCTTGAGCAGCGGGGCCGTCCCCTCGACGTGGATGGCCAGCTCGCACTGCGGGTGCGCTCGGCGGAAGCGGCGGAGCGGCACCGGCAGGTGATAGATCGCCACCAGGTCGGTCGCCCCCACCGAGAGGCGGCCGGCCAGCGTGGCGTGTCCGCTCATGTCCTGCTCCAGGCGGCGCACCTGTTCGAGGATCTCGAGCGCGCGCTGGTAGAGAAGCTCTCCGGCGGCCGTCGGGGTCACTCCCGCACCGGACCGGCGCAGAAGCGGCTCCCCCACCTCGGCCTCGAGCCTGCGCAGACGGGTCGAGATGGCCGGCTGGGTCAGGAAGAGCTTGCGCGCCGCCGCGGTGAGGCTTCCCTCGCGCACCGCCTCGACCAGGGTCTCCAGGTCAGAGAGACGCATGAAGGCAGACCGTCATGATCAGGGTGTCCGGCATGGCGTCATCGTACTCGCCGGATGCCTCACGGCAACGCCTTCCTCCGCCCGCCAACCGGCGTCCGTTGACTCACGTGGATCGCAGCCTCAGGCGCGCCGCGGGGTGATCACCGCCTCGCCCGGTGCTATAATCGCCTCGGCCATGATCCCAGGTGGTCCGTGAACGGGTTTCGAAGGGGGGCGCGCTGTGCCCGCCCAGCCCCGGAGAGTCGCCCGAGAACCGTGGGCCGTCGGGAGCCGGTCCCCGAACATCCGCCTGATGCCGGACGTTCGGGTCGTCCCGCCCATCTCCGGAAAAGCCGAGACCGCGTGCGAGAGGAGGTTCTCCCATGGTTCGCTTGCGTCTCCCTTCCCAGGCCGTGATCGTGCTGGTCCTCATCGCTCTCCATTGGCTGGCCGTCACGCCTGCCGCCGCCTCGGAAGCCGCTCGCAACGACGTCAACTGGTCGGGCGAGACCGAGGACCGGGTGATCAGCTTCGACGACAACGAGTACGCCCGCTTCATCCAGCTCTGGTCGATGGTCGATGAGGTCTACGCGCTCTGGGCCGAGGACTCGCCGAGCGTCCGGGAGATCCTCTTCGGCTACTCCGGCGACAATGGACAGACCTGGACCTGCGAGGGCTCCGATCGCGTCATCAGCTTTCCCGACGGTCACGCGGTCTGGGACAAGCCGTCCTTCACCATCGGCGACGGAACGCTGCTCGCGGCCTGGAGCGAGGACGTCACCGACACCCGCGAGATCCACTTCGGCATCTCCACCGATCGCGGACAGACCTGGTCCTGCGAGGCCGCGGACCACATCCTGAGCGATCCTGCCTCGGTCGTCGATGCTTCTCCCCCGTCGGCTGCCATCGACGACCACGGGGTCTTCCACGTCGTCTGGGCCCAGAACTCCACGGGCACTTCCGAGGTGCACTACGCGCGTTCCGCCGATCGAGGCCAGAGCTGGAACGGCGGCACCGGCGACCGGATCATCAGCTTCGCGGACAATGGCAACGCCATCGCGCCGGAGATCGTGGTCCACGATCGCGATCTGCTCGTCGTCGTCTGGCGCGAGACCGGCGAGGAGGGTCTGCCCGTGGTCCATGGCGGGCGTTCGACCGACGGCGGCCTCACCTGGTCCAGCGAGACCGCCGACCTGGAGATCTCGCCGCCGGCCAGTCTGATGACCAACCTGGCCGTGGATGCCAGCACGTGGGGCACTGACGTCCACGTGGTCTACACCGCCAGCTATGACACCGAGAGCCCCTACCACTACGAGGTCTACGGCACGTCATCCTTCGACGGCCTCTCCTGGTCGGGCCAGAACGGGCTGACGCCGGTCTCCTTCGATGAGGACCACTCGCGCAGCGCCTCGAATCCGGATGTCTTCGTGGGCAGTTGCGGCGTGGTCATCGCCGCCTGGGACGAGGCCGAGGATGCGGCCGGCACCAACGAGATCCACTACTCCGTCTGGAACGGCGGAACCTGGGACGGCGCGGCCTCCGACCAGATCCTCAGCTTCCCGGATGGCGAGGACGGTTACCGCCCCTCCATTGCCGGAGAACGGCACGCCATCAGCCTGCGCGGCCTCTCCGACGTGCACGTGGCCTGGACGGAGTTTGCCGGCGGCTCCAACGACAACTACGAAGTCCACTACTCGATCACCCCGGATCTCTGCTCGGCCGGCGCCACGCCGGAAGCTTCGGACCTGCCGAGGTCTCCCCTGACGCTGTCCGTGCGGCCCAATCCGGCGGCGACGGACGTGCAGTTCGGCCTGCGGACCCGCGGCCCCGCGCGGATCGACATCTTCGATGCCTCCGGCCGCCTGGTGCGGACGCTCGCCGGCTCTGGTGGCGTTCCCGCGGGACCCGGCGGAGAGGTCGATCACCTGCTCTCCTGGAATCGTCGCGACCAGCGGGGACGGTTGGTTGCCCCCGGGGTGTACCTCGCGCGCAGTCCGCACAGCGGCCTCCGCCGCACCGTCGTGCTGTACTAGCCGCGCGCCGGCGCCGCGGGCGGTGACCCGGGGGACGGAACGGCTCGCCCGGCCGCTGGAGATCGAGAGCCCGGCGTTTCCACGGGCACCGGTTCCTGGCACGCTGCCGTTCCCAGTTGTTGCGCCGTGTCTATGGCGACCTCCGGCGCCGCAAGATACCGGGAGGGCGAACACGCCCCATAAACGGCCTTGATGTGTATCCATGATACTATTCATGGAGGTGATGGCCGGGCAGCCGGTAGAGTGTGTGAACAAGGCGCGCGGCGATGCCGGAGCCGGACCGAAGCCCTGACACGAGGCGGTTCGTCCGCACATCACGGTTCGTCGGCGTCACGCGTCTGGATCGGGAAGGGCGGCCGAGGCCGCCCCCGGGCGACTTCCAGGGAGGAAACGATGTCCACCACGACCAACATCCCGCCGGCTGACGGCAAGCTCGGCGTTCTTCTGCCGGGCCTCGGCGCCGTCGCCACCACCTTCATCGCCGGGGTCATGGCCGCCCGCAAGGGCGCGGGCAAGCCCCTCGGCAGCCTGACCCAGATGGGAACGATCCGCCTGGGGAAGCGCACCGAAGGCCGCACCCCGACCATCCAGGAGTTCGTTCCCCTGGCCCGCCTGGATGACCTCGTCTTCGGCGGCTGGGACATCTTCCCCGAGGACACCTACGCCGCCGCGCTGAAGTCCGGCGTGCTCGATCCGCGGCACCTCGACGCGGTCCGCGGCGAGATGGAAGCCATCCGTCCCTGGCCGGCCGTCTTCGACAACCGCTACGTCCGCAAGCTCCACGGGACCCATCGCAAGCAGGGCAAGAACTGGATGGACATGGCCGAGCAGCTCATGGCCGACATGGCGAACTTCAAGAAGGAGCAGAAGCTGGCTCGCATGGTCATGGTGTGGTGCGCCTCCACCGAGGTCTTCCTCCAGCCGGGCGACGTGCACCAGACCATCAGCTCCTTCGAGAAGGGCATGGCCGAGAACGACCCCGAGATCGCGCCCTCGATGGTCTATGCCTACGCCGCCATCAAGAGCGGGATCGCCTACGCCAACGGCGCCCCCAACCTCTCCGGCGACATCCCCGCCCTGGTCGAGCTGGCCCGCGAGCGGCACGTGCCCATCGCCGGCAAGGACTTCAAGACCGGCCAGACCCTGATGAAGACCATCCTGGCCCCGGGCTTCAAGGCCCGTCATCTCGGCGTCAGCGGGTGGTTCTCCACCAACATCCTCGGCAACCGCGACGGCGAGGTGCTGGACGATCCCGATTCCTTCAAGACCAAGGAGGAGAGCAAGCTCTCGGTCCTCTCCACCATCCTGCAGCCGCACCTCTACCCCGAACTCTACGAGGACCTCTACCACAAGGTCCGCATCAACTACTATCCGCCGCGCGGCGACAACAAGGAGTCCTGGGACAACATCGACATCTTCGGATGGCTCGGCTACCCGATGCAGATCAAGATCAACTTCCTCTGCCGGGACTCCATCCTCGCCGCCCCGATCGTCCTCGACCTGGCGCTCTTCCTCGACCTGGCCCAGCGCACCGAGATGCGCGGCATCCAGGAGTGGCTCAGCTTCTACTTCAAGAGCCCGCAACACGCTCCCGGCCTCTATCCGGAGCACGACCTCTTCATCCAGCTCATGAAACTGAAGAACACGCTCCGCTACCTGCGCGGCGAGGAGCTCATCACCCACCTGGGCATCGAGTACTACGACTAGGCGGGTCCGAACGCCGTGGCGTGGACCGGTCGTCGACGCGGCCGGTCCACGCAGCCGTCCTTCCTTCAAGACGTCCGGCCCGTAGGGTCCGGCGGCCCGGAGCGAGGCCCGGGGCGAGGCCCGGCGGTGAAGGCCGGCGACCGCACGGGTCGGACGCCGCGACGCCGCCGCGACGTCACCGCCTGCAGCTATCCAAGCAGAGCAAGCACAAGCGCCCCGCCCGCCAGGAGGAGCGCGGCGATCCCAAGCGCGATCCCCCACCGCGTTCGGATCCGCAGATCTCGCCGCATCGTCCGCGACCGGGCCGAGGCCTCGGAGGCGACCGACCGGATCTCGCCGAGCAGGCTCGGCTCCAACCGATCGACGGTGCCGGCCAGAGCGGCCACGTCCGCGGCCACCGCCTCCGTGCGAAGATCGAGCCGGGCCACGTCCTCCCGCAACTCCTGCAACGCCGCTTCCGCGCCGCGGGGCCCCTGGTCGAAGAGGTTCTGTTCCATGACCCGGCGCGAGGCGATCACCTGCTCCGCCGCCGCCGCAAAGTCGGCCTGGCGGATCCGCTTCTCCTGGTCATCGCCCGGGCGCGCCGCCGCCATCTGGGCCGCCTTGAGGACCGCGTTCTTGATGTCCCCGCCCGAGAGATCGAACCGCCGCGCCAGTTCCACGAAGTCCACGTCGGCGTCCAGCGGGGTGCGCGGATGAAGCTGGGCCGGCCAGATCCGGCCGCGTTCCTCCGGGCCCGGCAGCTCGAAGAGGATGTGGGTGCGGATGCGCCGCTCGAAGGCCGGATCGAAGTTGGACGCGAGGTTGGTGGCGAAGATCACGATCCCGTCGAAGGACTCGAGCTCGGAGAGGAGGATATTGATCGACTGGTTGGCGTCGCGCTCGTAACCATGATCCATGCGGGTGAAACGCCGGCCGGCCACGGAGTCGGCCTCATCGAAGAAGAGGACGGCGTTCTGCCGGCTCGCTTCGCGGAAGAGAGCGACCAGGTTCTTCGAGGTCTCCCCGGCCCACATGCTTTCGACCTCGTTGTACCTGACCTTGTAGAGGCGGCGGCCGACGGCGTCGGCGATCGCCTCGGCGCAGATCGTCTTGCCGGTCCCGGGGGGCCCGGCGAAGTTGAAGGCCAGCCCCACCCCCTCCTCGTGGCGCTCCCCCAGGCCCCAGTCCCGGTAGATGAGATGGTGCTTGCGGATCTGCATCAGGGCCTGCTCCAACGCCTCGCGGGTCGACGCCGGCAGGATCACATCCGCCAGCGTCCAGCGCGGGACAGAGGCCTCGAGCAGATTGCGGCGATTCCAGACGTTGAGCAGTTCCCTGAACATGGAGTCTCCGCGTTTTCGTCCTGGGGGGTGCGCGCGAGTTCCCACGGACCGTCGCACCCCGATCGTGCTGTCTGGGCCGGCGGTTTCTCCTCCGAAGTATGGCCACCCTTGACCCGGTCTCGAAGCGGAATCCGCGGGGCGCGCCCGCCCGAGCTGCCTGCGGATGAAGCCTCGTCCTCCTGCGCCGCTCTACCGGCCGCTGCGCGCGCGCGCTTCGGAAACGTTGTCCTTGCGTCGATATCTGCAGGGAAGCGCAGAGGGCAATTGCCGGGGGCGAAAGGACAGCCCGCAAGGAGAATGAAGCCCGGCTGCGGGTCACGGCGGCGGCCAAGGCATCGGTCGCGGGCACCCGGAACCCGCGCGGGCCACGACGGGGCGGCCGCCGGTGCCCGTTCCCGCCGGCGGGATGCTACAATGCCAGCGGCCGGCCAGCCAAGGCGTTGCGACCCGATCCACGCTCGCGCTGAACAACAGCAGCAACAACGGCAGACTTCACAGAAACGGAGACCACCGCGGATGGAAACCGACGTCCGGCGCAACCCGGGGCTTTTGAAGCTCGACCTCTACTGCAAGGGCATTCGCCTCGACGACTCGTGCCTGATCGAGGAGGACGGCGGCCGCAAGATCATGCGCACCCGCGCCGGGCTGGGCTCGGGTCTTGAGGCCGTCCTGCCGGGCGAGCTGTGGACCAACATCCCGGTGGCCGAGGCGTTCGCGAAGAGCTCCCCCTACCTGCTCTTCCGCGAGGGGCACGATTACGTCATCCGCCGCGACGACAAGAGCCGCGAGTTGATCTCCCCCATCCGCCTCTCGCCCCGGCCGGCCTGGTACGACCGCAACACCTCGACCGGAAAGTGCATGACCAAGATCGGCTCCCTTCAGGGAACCTACCTCGCGATCTACCAGTCGAAGGTCTGCGAGTACTGGACCGAGAAGGTCAAGTCGAACTGCAAGTTCTGCTCGGTCGGCTTGAACCTCGGGGTGGACGACGCCGACGAGAAGTCGGTGCGCGAGGTGATGGAAGTGGTCTGGGCGGCCATCGACGAGTCGGGCATCACCTACGTGGACTTCAATACCGGCCACATGACCGGCCACCGGTTCCTCGACACCCTCGAGCCGTACATCAAGGAGATCAAGAAACAGACCGGGCTCCTGATCGGGATCCAGACCCCGCCGCACCCGGACCTCCAGCGCTATGACGCGCTGCGCAAGATGGGGGTCAACCGCGTCTCCTTCTGCTTCGAGATCTTCGACGAGCAGCGCTTCATCGAAGTCTGTCCGGGAAAGAACCGCGAGTACGGCTTGAAGCGCTATCTCGACGCCGTGGACTACTGCGCTCGCCTGGGAGATGAAGGCGGCGCCTTCGATCCGTGGGTGAGCAACGGCGAGATCGTGGCCGGCCTGGAGGCGCCCGAGTCCAGCATGGCGGCCATCGACTGGATTACCAGCCGAGGGGCCATCCCGACCGTCTGCATCTTCCGCCCACTGCGGGGGACCGACTACGAGGACGTGCCGCCTCCGAAAACCGAGGAGATGATCCCGGTCTTCCGGCGCTTCTACGAAGCCTGCATGGACAACAATCTCCCCATCGGCGTGGCGCCCAACATCCACGTCAGCCTCGTGCTGCTGCCCGAGGAGTGCCGCTACTTCGTCGATAGCCCCGGCAAGTACGCCCTGAAGGAGATGAAGCTCAAGGCCATGTCCGCGGTCTTCAGCAACCAGTTCCGGCGGCGGATGAAGAAGATCCAGGCGGAGCACCGGCCGGTCATGGCTTGATTGCGGCCCCGCGTCCTCCGGCTGCGACGGACGCGCGGATGTCTGCACCTGACGACATTCGTCTGCGGAGTGATGACGGTCAGGTGTGGATCTCCACGATGTCCCGGTCCTCCAGGACGTGATCCCGCTCCGCCGGCAGGCCGTCGATCCGCGTGGAGCCCCACAGCCTCGCGAACCGGAAGCCGGAAGCGAGTTCCTTGTGGATGGTGTGGGCCAGTTCCAGGACGGTCGCGCCGCGCTTGAGGACGAAGGGCCGGCTCAGGTCGGCCTTGTGCCCCGGTTCCTTGGCGTAGACGCGAATGCAGGCGAGCGCCTCGAAGAACGCCCGCCGGAGATCCTCCAGCCCTTCGCCGGTGGCGGCGGATGCCTCGAAGCAGCGCAGGTCATGGCCGATCGTCTCCCGCAGCAGCGACTCGCCTTGCGGATCGCGCGCGCCCGGCTCGTCGGCCTTGTTCCAGACCAGCAGGACGGGCAGGACACGGGCGGCCAGGCTGAGTTCCTCCGGCACCTCCCGCCCCTCCGGCACGATCCGGCACCGCTCCAGGAACGCCACCGCGGACTCCGCCTGGGCCAGCACATCGGGATCGGAGAGCGCGAACACGACGGCGAGCGCATCGGCGCCACGCGCCACGTTCACCAGGACGGGATCGAAGGTTCCGCCGGCGAAGGGGGGCGTGTCCACCAACTGCACCTGGACATCCTCGAAGGGCATCATCCCGGGCAGCGGCAGCCGGGTCGTGAAGGGATAGGGGGCGACCTCCGGATGGGCGTGCGTCAGCGCCGCCAGGAGCGACGACTTGCCTGAGTTCGGCGGGCCGAGCAGCGCCACCTGCCCGGCGCCTTCCCGCGGCACATGCCCGGGATCGTGGTGGCGCGCGCCGCCGCTGCGCCGCCGGTGCTCCTGTTCCTCCTGGGCCTTGGACAGCCGCCGTTTCAGATCGGCCTGGAGCTTCTCCGTGCCCTTGTGTTTGGGAATGACGGCCAGCATCTCGCGCAGCGCCTCCAGGCGCTCCTCGGCGGTCGCGGCCTGGCGATAGCGCAGCTCGGCGGCCGCGTAGGCCGGAGTGAGGTTTGCCGGCATTGCGCGCCTCCCCCGTTCCCGTCCGTTCCGATCGGTGCCCCTGCCAGCACGGGTGGTGCGTCCGGGCCCGACGGTGGTGCCGTTCAGCGCTTTTCAGTCTAGCAGATACGGGCTGTTCCTCAGTCCGGCCGGCGCCCGCCAGAGCGGTCAGGCGGTGGCGGCCGGTCCCGGCCCTGGTGCGACGGCGCCCCCATCGGAATCGATGGGACGTCCCGCTGAAGGCGCCGGCCCCCCCGGCCAGATCGACGAGATCGAGGAAGCGCCGGACGGCCCGGCAGGATCGACCAGGTCCAGGAAGCGCCTCGCCAAAGCCGGGGCCGCGCCCTCATCTTCGTGCTTGAAGAAGACCAGGGCCCGAGTCCACCCGGTTGCCGCGATGCCCCGGGCCCACGCGCGCAACGCGTCATCGTCATAGCTTTCCCGCCGCAGCCGCAGGTAACCCCAGTCCGCGGTGGCGGCGATCGCGGGAGCCGCCGCGGCGCCGGAAGCCGCGCCGGCGTTGTCCAATCCGTCGACGACACACAAGGGCCGACCCCGTTCGCGGAGCAGTTCCAGGGTGTCGGCCTCGAACCAGCTCGGCTCGCGGAACTCGAAGGCGGCCGGCACCTCGGCGGGCAGCAGGTCGAGGAAGCGGGCCAGGCGGTCCCGGTCCTTCTTCAGGTTCGGAGGGAGCTGAAAGAGCAGCCCGCCCAGCCGGGGGCCCAGTTCCCGCACGACGCGGAGCAGGTAGGCCGTCTCCTCGCCCGCGTCCTTGAGGCGCTTGAAGTGCGTGATCCGCCGAGAGGCCTTGATGGCGAAGCGGAAGTCCGCGGGCACCTGCGAGGCCCATCCGGCGAGCACCTCGGCCCGGGGCATGCGATAGAAGGTGTTGTCGATCTCGCAGGCCGGGAGGCGTTGCGCGTAGTACTCCAGCATCTCGCCCGGCGCGATACGCTCGGGATAGAAGCTTCCGCACCAGGCCTTGTAGCTGAATCCGCTGGTGCCCGCGAGGTACAGCATGCGGTTCTCGACCTTCGCCGCCGTTGGGAGGGCTAGAACGCGCCTTCCGGCAGGGTCTGCTGGAAGAGCGCGCAGGTCGCGCCGGCCGGGTCCTGGATGACACAGAATCCCGACTTGCCCATGACCCTCGGACCGGCCACGATCTTTCCGCCCAGTTCGACGCAACGAGCGGCGGCCGCCCGGACATCCTCGACCACGATGTACATCAACCACTGCGGGGGGATGTCCGCATTGACGCCACGAGCGTGGCAGACGCCGGCCACCCCGGCGCCGGTTCCGGGAGCCAGCATGCTGTAATCGGCGTACTCCCCCATGTCCACCTCCTGCGACGTCCAGCCCACGACGGTCTTGTAGAAGTCACGGATTCTGGGGGCGTCCTCGACGGTGAGGTCGAACCAGCAGAGGGTGCCGGGAGCGAGTGTCTCGGGCGTGCTCATGGATCATCTCTCCTTGGATCGTTCGAATGTGGCGCGATCTCCCGATCGCGCGTCCCATCGCTGGTTCGACCAGCTGGGCCCTCGCGGCACGCCACGTCTGGCGCCGCACGCCGGCCCTGGAAGCACCCCATCATAACCCGCATGACCCGCCGGCGGGGTAACGTCCTCTGGCGCCGTCAGAGTCGGGCTGCGGCGCCGCGGGCCGGGTTGCGGCGCGCGCCGGGTACGCCGCGGGCCGGGTTGCGGCCCGCCGCGCATGTCTGCACAATGCAGGGATGCGGCATCACGGGCTTCTCAACGTGCTTCCCCTGCTGGCGCTCCTGCTCCCCTTCCGCGCGCCCGCGGCAGGCGGTACGGGCTGTGTGGCTACGGCTCCAAGCGCCACGACCGGTCGAGACGCGGGTAAAACGGATGGATCCGCCGCCGGGACCCAGGCGGAGGCGCCCCCGGCCCGCGGGCTGCTGTCGAGTTCGCCCGGGTACATCGCAATCGGCCCGGTCGTCGCCGGGTTCGTGGACTTTTCGCCGGCCGACTCCGCCGGACTGTGCGATCTGCTGCGCGAGTCGTTTGCTGCTCTGCGGGCGATCGCCGGACCCGCGGCGAGCCTCGACACCCTTCTTATCCTGCGCGATCCTTCTCGGTCGCATCCGGAGGCACGGAACATGTCGCCGCGAGGTTGCGAGATCCGGCTCGACCGCCCCCGGCCCAGGCTGGACGATGACCTCGACGGACGCTTCAACGAGGACCCCTGTGACGGGCGGGACAACGATGCCGACCTTCTGACGGATGAGGACCCCGCCAACGACCCGCGCTGGGACGCCCTGGTCTTGGCGGAGGTGGCGCGCGCTTGGACGCGGGAGGTTTCTCTGGGGGGCTCCGGGGCGACCAGCGAAAGACGCCCCCTGTTTCCACAGTGGCTCCGGTCGGGCCTGCCGGCCGCCGCCGCCGCGCTCGCGGCGGAGAAGATGCGGCCCGCGGGGGTCGGGCGTTGTCTCGAGTGCGCCGGCGTGGATGAGATCACCAGCGGATTCGACGCCCGGGACCGGCACAGCGCTCGTCTTCTGGGCGGCAATGACCCGGTCGCGAGTCGGCCCCGCGGCGAGAACAATGTCCAGGACGCGGCCGCCCTGGTGCTGCTGTCCGCTCTCGCCTCCGCTGAGGTCCAGGAGGCGGACGCGCCTCCCCTGCAACGCCTCCTGGAGGAACTGCGTGCCGAGCTTGAGGACGGTCCGCCCTTCGACTCCTTCGCGGCGATCGACCGTGCCCTCTCGGCGCCGGTGGACGGAGTGCTGCCGCCCAGCCGCTGGCTGCGGGCTCGCGCCTTGACCAGTCCGGTGACATCCTTCGGCCCCACCCTGGCTCTGCGCCCGGCCTCGGCGGAGCGGACCGCGGACCCGGGCAGCATCGAAATCGACTTCCACGATCGATCTCCGCGAGGCCGAACACCACTGATCCCGCGGGGAACCCTTGTGATCACCGGCGCCGATGGCAACCGCCTGCACCTGGCCACAGGGCGTCGTTCGGTCGAGCTTCCGCTGCTCGCGCCGGGAGCCTACCGGGTCGATCTGGCCGAAGCGATCACCGCGAGCTCGCGGACCGGCGGCATCGCAGGACCCACCTTGGATCGCGCCCTCCGCAGGCAGTCGGAACCATGCCCCTCGGCCACGCCGGACGCAGCCCTGTCGAGGCAAAACCGCATCACCGCGCCGGGCACGCAAGGCGGGACCCTGTCGAGGCAAAACCACATGACCACGGGCGACTCGCTGCGAGCCTCGACCTGGATGGTGGTGCGGGGGCAGGCGAACGCCCTCGGCTCCGGCGAGACCTCCGCGACCGTGATTTTCGTGGACCGTCACGGAGCGCCGGTCGCCGTGCCACCCGCGGGGATCGAGTCGGATGCTCCGGTCTTGGCGCGCCTTCCGGGAGCCTGGGTTCTAGCGTTGCCCCTGGGCTTGAGCACGGCCCCGGCCGCTCGCGAGATCCAGCAGGTCTCTCTGACGCGCGATGGGCGCGCACTGGCCTCCGTAACGCTCGTGGAGGGGTGCCATCGTGAAGTCGTGGCAAGGATCGGAGAGGGCCTCACACCGATCGAGGATCCCACCGCGGGCGGTGTGGTCTCCTGGTCGCCGTACCATCCCCAGGCGGGCGACACGATGCGCGTCTGGCTGCGCCTCGAGCAGTCGGCCCTCGCGCTGACGCGAGGAGAGCCCGTGGCGGCCCTGCAACTCAGGGGGACCGGCACGGTGGACGTCGCCCCGCTCGAGCCCTGGCCTTGCGAGGGCCCTGGCGCCGGCTGCGGCGCCGGCGGCCTCTGGAGTGCTCGACTCCGCGTCCCGGGTGTTCTGGGGAGCGCATCGTTCACGTCCGCCGGCGCCCTCGCACCGTCGCGTGGACCTGCCGGGCAGGGACTGGTCAGTCTCCTTTTCGGGGCGGACGACGAAGGCCACGGCGTGCCGGCGGAGTGGATCGGCGACGAGGATGATCTGGCGCTTACCTACGCCTTCGCTCCGGCGGCGGAGGCTATCGGTCACGCGATCGGAATGATGGCCACCGGGCCGGACATCCTCTGCCGTCTCGCAACGCCCCTTGTCCCGTCGCGGTTGTCCCTGCGTCTGCGGCGGATCGGCCAGGATCGCTGGGAGTCCTTCGCGGGCGTTCCCCTGGTGGATCCGGCCGACTCCACCGTCGTTCGTTTCGAGGGAGCCCTGGCGGACGCGGGCAGCGGCGTGGTCTGCGAGATCTGGCTCGATGCGGACACGGCGCCACGCCTGCTGGCGAGAGCCTCCTTCGGCGGAACGCAGATCCGGCGTTCCTTCGCGGGAGTCCCCTTCCCCAATCCGACACCCGACGGTTTGCGCTGGCCGCTTCGCCTCAGCCAGGCGATGCGTCTGACCTTCGAGGCCTACGACGTGCTCGGCCGGCGGCTCTGGGGACCCGAAGAGATGCAGCTCCCCTCAGGTGCCCAGGAGATCCGATGGAACGGAACCGGTAGCGACGGCTATATCGCCAACGGACTGGTCCTGCTGCGCGTCCGCGGTCCGGGCCTCAGCGCGCAGCGCAAGATCCTGCTGCTGCAGAATCGCCCCTGACCAGAGCGTTCCTCGCCTCGCTACACGCGTTTCACCGGGGCGACGTTCGGGACACGACCTGGCCGTTCGAGAACGTGCGGTTGCCTAGATCACCGGGTTGGCGATACGCCCGACCCCCTGCAGACAAATGGTGATCACCTCTCCCCGTTCCAGGAACACCGGCGGTTCGCGAAAGACCCCCACGCCGGCCGGCGTGCCGGTCGTGATGAGGTCCCCGGGCTCGAGCGTCATCATGCGGCTGATGTAGGAGATCAGCAGCGGGACGCCGAAGATGAGGTCGGAAGTGTTGCCTTTCTGCATCAGGCGATCCCCCCAGAGGGCCGTCAGCTCGAGCGACGAAGGATCGTCCAGCTCGTCGCGCGTGACGATCCAGGGGCCGCAGGGTCCGAAGGTGTCGAAGCTCTTGCCGCGAAACCACTGCTTGTCCCCGTACTGCGCCTGGCGCCCACTGACGTCGTTCATGATGGTGTACCCAAGCACGGCCCCGCCGGCCTTGTCCACGGCCACATCGCGGACCCGGCGGCCGATGACCACGCAGAGCTCCGCCTCGCAATCGACCCGGCTCTCCACCTCCGAAGGGGGAAGGCGGATCGCGTCGGTCGGCCCGATGAGGCAGCTCGGTGCCTTGGCGAACAGCAGTGGGGCGCTCGGCGGTTCTTTCTTCTGCTCCAACGCGTGGTCCCGGTAGTTCAAGCCAATCGCAATGATCTTGCTCGGTCTGGGAACCGGGGGACCCAGGCGAGGGGACAAGGACGGATCCGGATGGGGATGGGGATCCGGATGGGCATTGGGATGGCCCCGACCGAGCGCGCCGCCTTCGCTGTGGCGCGAGAGATCGGCCGGCACCAGCGCTCCGTTGCGGGCGCCCTCCTCCACCGCCTTGAGGAGATCCGCCACGGGCGTGCCGTCCTCATGGAGCACCATCGACTCGGCGAAGAGACCGCGCCACGAATCCGGCCAGCCCGGACGCGCCCGCCGCAGGTCCACGATCCCGCCCTCGACCACCACCCCCGGACGTTCCCGGCCCGGTTCGCCGAAACTCACCAACCTCATGACTGCCTCCTCATCCCTCTGATGATGATCCACCCCTGGTCGCGCTTGCGTCGTCAGACGGCCTTCCTTCGCAAGCCGCCACGCTCAGGCAGCGGGCGCGGGCGGTCGTGTCTTCCACCGCCGATGCATCCAGAACCACTGCTCGGGGTGTTCGCGGATCACCCCTTCCAACAGCGCCACGCTTTCGCGCGTCGCCTCCAGCTCCGCCTCCTCCGCCGGCAGATCAGTGCGCACCTGGATCGGCGGCGGCATGCGGGCAAAGTAGGTTCCATCCGGCCGCCGGATGGAGTACCCCAGGATGATCGGGGCCCGCGCCAGGCGGGCGAATCGCACCGGTCCCAGCGGCGTGGACGCAAGGCGCCCGAAGAACTCGACGAAGCGGCCATCGCGTCCCGCGTCCTGATCGGAGAGGAATGCCACGAACTCATTGGCGCGCAGCGTGCGGAGAATTGCCCGCAGCCCGTACTCCGCCGGGAGTATTCCGGCGCCGGCGCTCTGGCGCGCCCGGCACACGTAGGCGTTGACCAGACGATTGCTCTGCGTGGCCACGAGGAAGCGGGTTGGATAGCCCAGCGATGGGACGGCGGCGCCCATCAGTTCCCAGTTGCCGAGGTGGCCGGTGAGCAGAATGGCGCCGCGCCCGGCCGCGTGGGCCGCCGCGAACGCCTCCGGCCGCTCGAACGTGGTTCGGAGGAGGACTTCTTCGCGGGTCACGTGCGGGAGGCGGCAGAGTTCCAGGAAGGTCGTCCCGAAGTGCTCATAGCACGCGCGGGCCACCGAACGCCGTCGCGGCTCGTTCCATTCCGGGAACGCCTGCGCCAGGTTTTCGAGCGTGACGTCGCGGCGCACCCCGGTCAGCCAGGCGAGGCGTCCGGCGAAGCGCCCGAGCCGCCGCGTTCCGTTCCAGGAGAGCCGCGAGAGCAGGAACACGACAACCCGGAGCAGGAGATACTCCGCCCAGTGCTTCAGGCCCGGCCGGCGGCCGCGGAATCGGGTCTTTCGTCCCATCGCCCGTGGATTCCCGTGGATTCCCTACCCTGTCCTGTGAAACCACCCGCCGGGGGACCGGCGGACCCTGCCCTCCAGTTCCAATCGCAGAAGAAGCGCCTGCACCGCGCCCGCGCCCGCTCCCGTCGCCGCGCCGAGCCGGAGGAGATCGTCCAGGCTTCGCCGGCGTCCGGCCAACGCTTCCAGGATCGCCGTCTCCGCGGCGGACTCGCCGAGAGTGTTTCCGCCAGTGCGGGCGCCCCCGGGGACAGCAGAAGGCGCGGCCACACCGGGCCGGACGGGGCCCGCACGCAGGACATCGAGGATGTCGACCGCTCCGCAAACCACGGCGGCGCCGTCGCGCAGCAGACGATCGGGCAGCACGCTGCCGGGCAGCAGCGGATCCCGCGGGACGGCCATGACCTCGCGCCCCTGGTCGAGCGCATGGTCGACCGTGCTGCGCGCCCCGCTGCGCTCACCCCCTTCCACCACGACGACGACATCGGCCAGGCCGGAGATGATTCGATTTCTCCTCGGGAAGTGCAGCCGCAGCCCCGGTGTGCCGAGCGGGAACTCCGTGACGATGCCGCCGCTTCGCAGCAGGCGCCGGAGGAGCTCGTCGTGCTCGGCCGGATAGCAGACGTCGGCCCCGGTCCCGCAGACCGCCACGCTGCGCCCGCCCGCGTCGAGCGCGCCCCAGTGGGCCGCCGCGTCGATCCCGCGAGCCATCCCGCTCACCACCTCCACCCCGGCCAGCGCCAGGTCACGGCCCAGCGCATAGGCAACGTCGCGGCCACTCTCGGAAGCCGCGCGCGAGCCTACGATCGCCACACGCGCAACGGCGGCGTCGAGCCGAGGTGTTCCCCGGACAAAGAGGTAGGGCGGTGGATCGGGAATCGCGGCCAGTCTCTCGGGAAATCCCGGGCCGCCCAGAACGAGGAAGCCGACCTGGAGGTCCCGCATCCGGGCGATCTCTCGTTCCACCTTCTCGGACGAGGGCAACTCCCGCCACGCCGGCAAACCCGCCAACGTCCCCTGAAGGCGGAGCCGGCGCACGCGCTCGGGGGAGAGCTGCCACAACATCGCCAGGCGCAGCTCGGCCGGGTCAATGGGCCAACCCTCACAAACGACCGGAGATCGCCCACCGGTGACGAGGCACCCGGCGATCACTCCGCCTCGGCCCCGCCCCCGCTTTCCTGCGAGGTCGCTTCGGATCCGTCACCCTCCCCCACATGCACGATCTGAAGGTATCTCGACCGCGGCCAGGGGTACGGTCCGAGGGGCGCACCCGCGTCAACCAGGTCGGCGAAGGACCGGTGGCTCGGCTTACGGCCCCCAACGGCCGCGTCGCGCTCTGACTCCCCGCCGGAACCAGACGCCGCTGGCTCGACCTGCAGGTCAGACGTCCGGGTGGAGGGATCCGCCGCTTTCACAGGCGCAAGCGGATCCGCATGTTCATCCTCCCACGCGAGAGCGGCCTCCTTCCCCCGGATCCAGCGCAGGACCGTGGCGGCGTCACGCAGCAGCGCCTCCACTCCCTCCCCCGTGTGCGCCGAGACACGCCGGCTGCCGGCGCCGGAGACGCGGGAGATCTCTCCCGCATCCGCGCTCTCCGGGGGCTCCGGCAGGAGGCTCCACTTCGCGAGGTCGGGCAGATCGCGCGCGAAGGCCAGGTCCGCCCGGCTATAGCAGACGAGCCGGGGCCGGCGACGCAGCGCCGGGCTGAAGGACTCGAGTTCGCGCAAGAGGATCGCCAGGTCCTGGAGCGGGTCGGGAGAGGCGGCATCGATGAGGATCAGCAGCAGGCGCGTACGCTCCACGTGCCGGAGAAAGCGCGTGCCGAGCCCCTTGCCCTCGTGGGCCCCCTCGATCAGTCCCGGCAGGTCCGCCATCACCAGGGAGTCGTACTCTCCCACGGGGACCAGGCCGAGGTTGGGCGCCAGCGTCGTGAAAGGGTAGTCCCCGATCCGCGGCGTGGCGTTGGAGAGCCGCGCCAGCAGAGTCGACTTGCCGACATTGGGCAACCCCACCAGGCCGATGTCGGCAATGAGCTTGAGCGTCAGCCGGATCTGCCGTTCTTCTCCCTCCCCACCATCGGTGGCGAAGCGCGGCGCCCGCCGCGTCGGGGTCTTGAAGTGCGTGTTCCCCTTGCCGCCGCGCCCTCCCCTGGCGACGCACACACGCTCATCGGGCTCCGTCAGGTCGGCCAGCGGCATGAGATCCGGCAGCTCGTGCACCAGCGTCCCGGCCGGCACCCGCAGCACGCAGTCGGCCCCGCGCCGCCCGATCATCTGCTTGCCCTTGCCATGCTGCCCGTTCTCCGCCGCAAAGTGCGTCTCGTGCCGGTAGCGCAGCAGCGTCCGCATGTTGGAATCGACCACGAACACGACATCGCCGCCGTTGCCTCCGTCGCCGCCGTCGGGACCTCCCTTGGGGACGAACTTCTCGCGGCGGAAGCTGATGCACCCGTGGCCGCCGTTGCCGGCACGGACCGAGATGACGGCCTCATCGATGAACATGGGAACTCCCGCCGATCCTTCGCCGCACAGCGAAACCTAAGCGGATTTCGTGCCGGAACCGGACGCGCTGCTTTTGTCGCCGGATCGCGAGCCGCCCTTGGTCGCGGTCCCCTCGGCGGTCTTGCCCGCGCCGCTCTTGCCATCGCCGGACTTGCTCTCCCCCGGCTTTCCGGAGCCGGAGCTTCCGCCGCCCGATGAGCCCCGGGCCTCCGCTTGGGCCTTGGCCTTGTAGTCCGGACTCCGGTAGTCCGTGGCGTAGAATCCGCTGCCCTTGAAGATGATCCCCGCGCCCGTCCCCAGCTTGCGCGTCACCTTCTTCCGGCACTTCGGGCAGAGCTTCTTCGGGGGATCGGACATCTTCTGCACGAGCTCGAACTCGTGGCCACAACTCGAACAGACGTACTCATAGGTCGGCATGAACTGGTCAACTCCTCCTTGCTTGTCCTGGCGGCTTCCCGTCGAGCGAGGGAGAGCCCGCCGCGAACCGTCCTGTTGTCCTCTTCGTCCTCGTCCAAGGCCGGGTCCCGGACCGTCTCCCAGCGCAGGCGAAAGGAGCGCCGCCCGGCCGGTCAGCCGGGACTGGGCCGCGCTCCTTCCTGACCGGCACCTGGGACGCCCCGCCGCGGTTTGGTCAGCTCAGCTTTTCGAGCGCATGCACCAGCGAGCGGAGCCCGTCCTCGATCACCTGGTCCGCGCAGGCGAAGGAGATGCGCAGGTGATCGTCGGCCCCGAAGGCGTCTCCGGGGACCAGCGCCACCCTGGCTTCGTCGATCAGGTACTCCGCCATCGCCTGCGATCCGCGCACCGTGCGGCCTCCCGCGCTGCGGCCGTAGTAGGCCGAGAAATCCGGGAAGACATAGAAGGCTCCCATCGGCGCTACCACGCGCAGGTCGCGAGCCTCGGACAGCAAGGCCAGGACACGCTGCCGCCGGCGCGAGAAGGCCTTGACCATCTCCTGGATCGGGGCGTCCTCGCCGCCGAGCGCGCAGAGGGTAGCCTCTTGCGAGATGCTGCAAGGGTTCCCCGACAGGTGGCTCTGCATCGCGACGGCGGGACCGGTCCAGTCGGCCGGAGCTGCCATGTATCCGATGCGCCACCCTGTCATGGAGAAGGCCTTGGACACGCCGTTGACGACCGCGGTCCGCCCCCGCAGCGCCGGCGAGACGGCGGCCGGGCTCACGTGCTCTGCGCCCTCATAGATGATCCGCTCGTAGATCTCGTCGGTGATCAGGTGGATCCCGCTCTCGATGATCACGCGATCGAGCGCCTCGAGTTCCCCGCGGGTGTAGACGACGCCGGTCGGATTCGACGGGGTGTTCAGGATGATCGCCACCGTGCGACGTCCGATGGCGGCCTTCAACTGGTCTGGTGTCACCTTGAATCCCCCGGCCAGGTCGGTCTTGAGGATCTTCGGCACCCCGTCCAGGAGGGCGACCATCTCCGGATACGAGACCCAGTACGGCGCCGGGATGAGGACCTCATCGCCGGGATCCACCAGGGCGGCCAGGGCCATGTAGATCGCCTGCTTGGCGCCATTGGAGACCAGGATCTCCTCCGGACGGTACTCGAGCCCATTCTGCCTGGCCAGCTTGGCGCAGATGGCCTGCCGCAGCGCCAGCGTCCCCTGGGGGCTGGTGTAGACCGTCTTGCCGCCCCGGATCGCTTCGATTCCCGCCTCGGCGACGAACGGAGGCGTCGGGAAATCGGGCTGGCCGGCCCCAAAGTTCCAGAGTTTCACTCCCTTGGCCGACAGAGCCCGGACCTTGTCATCGATTGCGATCGTGGTGGACAAGCGCACCTGCTGCGCCCGACTCGAGTGCTTCATGATCTCCTCCTCAATCCCATACCCGACCCCTGCCCTCTGCGCAGAGTGTGAATCCGGTGGCCCCGACGCGAGAGGTCCCGCATCGGATCCACCTCCTCGTAAACCTCCTCAATGACTCCCGTGTGCCTCCACTCCGTGACGTCTCTCGTCAACTCACCGTGGGATTTCAGCCTCTCGCTCCGCACTGACCCCCGTGTGACTCTGTTCCGCGACCGCGACGGCATCGCCGGACCCGCCGGCGGTCCGGTGGCGCCAGCTATCCAAAACGAGCCTTCAGACGACGGATCACACCCGGCGGAACCAGTCCCTCCACGCTGCCCCCGTTGCGCGCCACCTCCTTCACCAGGCTGGCGTTGAGGAAGGTGTACTGCGCGGTCGGCATCAGGAAGATCGTGTCGACGTCGGGCGCCAGCCTCTGGTTCATCAGCACCATCTGGAACTCGTACTCGAAGTCGGAGACGAAACGCAGCCCCCGGATGACGCCGTGCACCCGGCGCTGGCGCGCGAAGTCCACGAGCAGACCTCGAAACGGCGTGACCTCGACCAGCGCCGACTGCTCCGCCGACAGACTCTCCCGCAGCATCTCCACCCTCTCCTCCAGGGGAAAGAGGG
Source organism: Candidatus Eiseniibacteriota bacterium (assembly GCA_029569475.1). The sequence goes on from JAKQSZ010000051.1 coordinate 22,112, forward strand.
TCTGCTTGTGGCCGGCCTCGGCCACGGCCACGATCATGCGGTCAAAGAGATGCAACGACCGCCCCAGAATGTCGAGGTGCCCGAGCGTGACCGGGTCGAAGCTCCCGGGAAACATGCCAATGCGATCCACGACCATCTCCTCACTCCCCGCGCCGGTAGAAGCGCAGGGTCGTCTCCCCCACCGCGCGCACCCGGACCAGCCGCAGCGCTCCCGCCAACTCCGGCAGCGTCGAGGAACTGCGGCTCTCCAGCGCCAGACAACCGCCGGCTCGCAGCAAGGGTGCGCCATCCTCGCCGATCCGTTCGAGCAGGGCCGGGGTGCCGGGATCGTCGTAGGGAGGATCGGCCAGGATCCAGCCGAAAGACAACCCCTCTCTCAGAAGGATACCCACAGCCCGCTCCGCGCGCAGCGCCAGGATGCGGCAGTGTTGCCCCGCACCGAGTTCCCGGCAGTTGCGTTCCAGGACCAGGCGCGCCCCGCGGGCGGCCTCCACGAAGACCGATGCGGAGGCTCCCCGGCTCAGCGCCTCCAGGCCCAGGGCTCCGGAGCCGGCGTAGAGATCCAGCACGGGCGCGTCCGGATCAGGCCGTCCCAGGATGTCGAAGAGGATCTGGCGGACGCGGTCCTTGGTCGGCCGGGTTCCGGCCGAGGGAGAGAGGAGCCGGCGCCCCCCCCACTGCCCCGCGATGATGCGCACTCCGGCCCTCAGTCTTGTCGCGGCCGCGCCGTCGTGCCGGGATGTCGCGCGAGCCTCACGAGGGCTCGTGGCGGGAGCGGAGCGACTTTGGGGCCGGGAACGCGGCGGGGCGCGCCCGAGGATGCGAGCCTCGCCTTCATACGGGCCCAATGACCGCCAGTCCGGCGCGCCAGGCGATCTCGCGCGCGATCTCCTCCGGATCGCGACCTTCGGTGGGCACGGCGTGATCGGCCATCTGGTAGAGCGGCTCGCGAGCCCGCATCAGCGCGGCCACGACTTCCGGGATGTCCTGTCCCTCGAGGAGCGGCCGGCGCGGGCTTTGCGGGTTCTCCAGGCGGCCCAGGACCTCCGGCATCGGCACGGTCAGCCAGAAGGTGATGCAGCGGCGGCGCAGGAGGAGCCGGTTCTCCTCGGCCAACACGGTCCCGCCTCCGCACCCGATGATCTGTCCGCTCCCCTCGCAGAGCTGCCCGAGCACGGCGGACTCGACCCGCCGGAAATACGGCTCGCCCTTGGAGGCGAAGATCTGGTGCACGTCCATCTGCTCGAGGGACTCGATCAGGGCATCGACGTCCACAAAGGGCAGCCCGCAGAGCCTCGAGAGGGTCTGGCCCACGAGGGTCTTCCCGGCGGTCATGAAGCCGATCAGGGCAAGGTTGCGCTCCAGAGGATGCGGCCGGTTCACCGCGAAGGGCCTCCCGGCAATCCAGGATCCGGCGCTGGCCCCTTCGCCGGGTCCTTCGCCGTCGCGGGAACGCTGCTATCGCCCTCGTTCCGTGTCGCCTGAGGCGCCTGTGTTGCGGGCGGGGCATCCGAGCGCTCCGGGGTCAGCGCGGCCGGCCCTGCGGAGTTGTGCTGGGTCGGCCCTTGGGGAGCATCGGGGTCGGGCTCCCGCGGAGCCCCGGGCGCGTTGGGATCCCTGGTCCCCGGTGCGACCGCAGGGCCAGCCTGACCGCCGGGCCCCACGGGCGGAAGACGCGGGTCCAGCGGGTTGGGCCGGGTCACCGGCGGCGGCCAGGCGGGCGTGCGGCGCGGCGGAGGCCCCTCCTCGCCCCGAAGCTCCCGTTCGACCCCCGAGAGGGCATCGCGGAAGTCGCCCAGGCCCTTGCCCAGGGCACGCGAAACCTCCGGGATCCGCTTCGCTCCAAAGAGCAGCAGGACCACGAGCAGGATGACGACGAGTTCCTGGGTGCCGATGTTGAACATGTTCGCTTCGAGCCTCTCTGCCGGCAATGGTAGCAGACCAGGGGCACGGGCGGCGCCTTTCCCCTGGGGCCCGAACGCAGGAAGGAACGGCGGCATCGAGCAGACAGCTCCTTCCGTCGAGAAGCCGCTGCGTCGTTGTCTGCCGCCGTCCCGTCTTTCGATCCGCGGATCACCTGGAAGTCTGCGGCCGGCCTCCAGGCCCATCCGGAATCAGAAGGCGAACTTCAGGGAGAGGATCTGATTGTCGTCAAAGAAGTCCGAGACAATGCGGTGGCCATAGTCCACGTTGAGGAAGCTGCTTTCCCCCAACGGCAGTCCGAAGCCGACCCCGAAGCTGGCCCCATAGTTGAAATCATCGTCCCCCGACGCCACGTAGCCGGCGCGCAAGGCCAGCGTCTGGTTGAGCATGTACTCGGCGCCGATCTGGTACTCGTCCTCGCCGAAGTTCTTGTTCACGAAGGTGCCGTAGCCATCCAGCCGGTTGGCGCCCCGCTGCAGGACGCTGTAGGCGAGCCCGGCCTGGAAGACCGACGGCAGTTCGAAGGACGCTGACTGCGAGGCGAGGGACCGGGGGTTGGCGTTCGGATCGTGGCTCGTCTGGTGGAAGCTCTCGAAGTCGGCGCCCCGAAACGTCATGTCGGGGCCGAAGTCCTTCAGGAGCAGCGCCAGCCGCAGATTGCCGCGACCCGGCTGGTAGCGGATCCCGGCATCGAAGGCCAGGCCGGTCGCCTGCTCCTGCAGAATGCTCTCCGAGATCACCTTGGCGGTGAGGCCGCCGCTGACGCTCTCGGTGAACCAGCGGGAGTAGTTGAGGCCGATGACGGTAAAGGTCGGGCTGAAGATCCGGCCCGTCCCCTCCGGCTGGTCCTCCGTCGTCTCCTCGATGTCGCCGATCTCCAAAACGTCGACCATCAGGCCGATGGTCCCGAACCCCGTCTTGGTCACCGCGGAGACGAAGTTCTTCTTCATGTCCGCGATGTAGTTCATGCGACTGAGGTAGACCTCGGTGTTGTCGAGGTCGGCCACCCCGGCCGGGTTGTAGTACATGGCCTCGGCTCCGCCGACATCGGCGATGAACCCGCCTCCCAGGGCCAGGCCGCGGGCGCTGACCGGAATGCGCAACTCCTGCGCACCGGCGGTCCCCTGCCGCCGCGGGTTGCCGGCCAGGACCGGCGACGCCAGCGCGACCAGCGCCAGGGCGAGCAGCAAAGTCCGGACTCTCATCGTGACCTCCGTGTAGGGCGCGCGCCGGCGCGCCGGGTGGACGGTATGAGCTGCATGACTCGTGTTCCTTCGCATGTCGCTCGGCGGGCCGGTCAGTACCGGGCCAGCCTCTCCTTCTCGATGAACACGACCAGCTTGGCGGTCTTGGTGCCGATGCCCGGAGCATCCACGTGGTAGATGTAGACGCCGCTGGCGATGGGGATCCCGTAGTCGTTCTCCAGGTCCCAGTTCAGATAGGAGGACTGGGCGTCGGTCTTCTCCAGCGTGCGGACCAGCTCGCCCGCCAGGTTGAAGATCCTGACCTTGGCGTCGGCCGCCGGGAGGTTGACGAAGCGGAGAATGCGGTCGAACTGGTTCGACTCGTAGGCCGACTGGTTCAGATAGGGGTTGGGAACCGCTCGCACGTTCTCCACCGAGAGTCCCACGGTGGTGCCTTCGGTCGAGCCCAGCGGGGAGGTGCGGAAAGCAAAGACATCCGCCTCGGTGTTGATCCGGTTGAGCTGGATCGAGAAGACGCCATCGGACTCCAGGAAGCTGTGCTCCGGGCGGATCCGCAGCCCGCCCGCGAGCAGCACGTCGGAGTTCCTCCCGTTGGCCCCGGGGATGTCGCCGCCGCCGTAGTCCACCGAGCCGTTGTAATCGCTGTTCATGATGTAGAAGTACTCCCGGCCGCCGAGGTCCGACTCGTCGGGATTCCACATCAGGTCCCCCGGTTTCGCCGGGTTTTCCGTGGGAGATTCAACGATGTTGATGTTCAGCCGCCGGGGGTTCTCGGGGTCCGTCACATCCCACGCCGAACCCGGGAAGGTGCCGAACTCCTCCTGGGTTTCGTAGCGGACCGGATCGGTCAGACGCCAGTAGACCCGGACCTGGCTCCACTGCGAGGGGTCCTGGCTGAAGCGAATCTCGAGGTCCTTGGCGTAGTCGGCCGGCGCCAGCTCGCTTCCCTGGAACTCGGCGCCGATTCCCAAGCCGCCGAAGAAACCGCTCAGGCCGAAGTTGACGCCCGTGAGCCAGCGGCCTGACGGGTCGGGTCCCCACTGGTAGTCCTTGACCCCCAGGGGAGGCCCGACGACATTGACGATGAAGCCGTTGGTGACCGGCGCCTCGAAGTCCTCCAACTGGTCGGTCATTCCGGAGAGGAGAACCTGTCCCCCTGCCGTCACGTCCACCAGGTCCCAGACGTAGGGGGTATCGCCGTTCTCGTCGTTCGGGTTGGGCCGGAAGACCACCTGGTATTCGTGGTCCACGATCGCCGCCTGATCGACATAGGCCACCTCGACATAGCCGTCGCTCACCCCGGAGGTGTGCTCGGCCTCCTGCTCCAGCACGCCCGGGTTGGCCTTGGGAACGGCCTCCACCGCCGAAGGCGAGTTCTCCAGGGTCTCGGCGATGTCGCCCACCTTGTTGGGGCCGATGAGATAGGGTGTGACGTTGCGCGTGTCGTAGGAGTATGCGGTCACGGCGTAGTAGTACGGACGGAAGTTGATCAGCCGGCCGCCGTTGATGTAGTCCTGCTCGATCCGCACCCGGTGCTGCAATCCCGAGTTGGACCCGCGCTGCAGCACCACGGTCTCGATGCCGTTCGACTGGCTGTTGAAGCGGTTGCCGTAGATGAGGGCGACCGTGTCCTCCACGTCGTAGGTGAAGATCTTCCGCCAGGGTCCGGCCACGGACTCGCCCTGGTAGACGTTGTAGCCCTGATGGCAGAACTCCTGGTTCAGTTCCTCACTGACCTCGCAGCTGTCCAGCGCGATGGTCGACCAGATGAGGTCGACGGCCTGGTCGTACTCCCGGACATGGACCTCCGGCCGCGGCGGCGGCGCGGGGATCCGGAAGTTCAGGTCGAAGACTTCCTGGGCCTGCCCGTCGTACTCCTTGAGCAGGCGGACGCTGTCCAAGCGGTTCACGCCCTGCGCGATCAGAATGCCGACCACCACCTCCTGCGTGTCGCCGGGGGCCATGGTGAAAGGCCCGGAGCTGAGCATGAGGCGGCGATCGTTCTCGTTCTCGTCCAGCCAGCCCGTGCCGGTGACCGGATCGCCCGGCACCTGGTAGCGGGTCTGTTGGCCGGTGGTCGGGTCGACGACGGGATCGCCGTTGATGTCGAGTCCGCGCATGTAGTTGTAGGTCTGGATGTTGTTCTTGGGGTCGGTGCCGTTGATGTACTTGTTGAACGACACCATGCCGAGGTTGCGGTAGCCCGGGATCGCGCGGCCGCTGACGTGGGCGGTGTCGCCCTCGGAGGGAACGATCGGCCCCTGGAAGAAGTCGAAACCGACCGCCGGCTGGTTCTCGCCGTAGTCCTCATCGGCGTGGTCGGCGTTGTAGCAGTAGCCCAGGCTCAGGAGGGTATCGCATCCGACGAGGTCGTCGGTGGCTCCCCCCAGGTCGGGATCGGACCACATCGACACGTAGGTCGAGTCCAGCGTGTTCTGCCCCTTGTTGATGAAGAGATACTTGACGAAGATCATGTTCCCGAGCGGCTCGGTCCGGTCGAAGCCAAAAACCGTCTGCTGGACCTCGACACCCAGCGGCAGCGTCTTGCCCGCATTGTTGGTGTGGTTGATCGGATCGGCGTCGTTGTACACCGACCAAAGGGTCTGGTCGCCGATAATCTGCGGCACCCACGTGGCCGGATCCGCGGGATCGTAGCCGGGCGCCGCGGTGTCCGCGGGAGCGCCATGGGCAAACGGCCACTCCGAGAAATCGCCGTTGGCCGGCCCGTCGCCGCGGGAGATCTTGTACACCCGGAAGGCCGGGTCGTTGGGGGGCGCGGGCGTGCCGTCCTCCAGCATGGTGCCGGGACCGAACTCCTGGGAGTACTCGCCCACCGCCACGCGGACGGAACGTCCTTGCACCGGGTCGTGCACCACCGCCCCGAGCCAGAGCCCCGCCGCGAAGATCGCGGTGCGTTGGGTGCCCCGCGGAAACCAGAATCCGGAGTCGCCGACCTCCAGGTCATAGGCGATCGAACCGTGGTTGGTGACGACCATCTCCGTGTTGTTCACGTTGATGCGCGTATCGTTGTCGATGTCCAACGGCACCGGCGTGAGGCCCGGTCCGCCGGCACCGCCCCCGTTTCCCGATGAGACCTTGGGCGCGGCCGCCCCGGCCGTAGGCGGAGCCCACGGCGCCAGGCGCCCCGGTCCGGCCAGGACCGCCACGGCGCCGAGAATCGTCCAGGCTGTCCGGGCAATGACGGCGGCACGTCTGCGCCCCGGGCGGATCCCGACCCTCCTGCTCCTGCACTGCATCAGATTCCTCCTTGTCCCGGCGGACATCCCCGGTGGACGTCCGCGCGCCGAACCCCGGCCTCGTCCGTGCCGTTCCCGCGGGAGCGCGGGCGTCATGGAGAGGCGAATTCTCCCGCGTCGCTAGAAGCTCGACCGCAGTCCCACGCGCACCATGCGCGGAATGTCGAAGTTGTTCGGGTTGCGCTGCTTCAACTCGTACAACCGGCGCTCGTGCTCCTCCCCGTAGGAGCTCTCGCCCGAGGGCGTCGCCAGGTAGCCGGTCGAAAGCACATCGCCGGTGCTGCCGTAGACGGTGACCGGGTTGCGCCGATCCAGGAGATTCAGCACCCAGACATAGGCCGTCAGATCCACCCCGCCGAGGGTGAATCCCCGATCGGCCTTGGCATCGATCCGGAAGGTCCAGGGCGCGTTGCGCGAGTTCAGGGAGCCCGCCAGCTCGGATTGCACCGAGGCCAGCGTGATCTCGTCATAGGGCAGGGTCGGCGTGTAGGGGAAGCCGCTGCCGATGTTGAACAGCACGTTGACGCCGGTGCGCTCGAGCCATTGCCGTCCGCCCCAGGTCGGCCCGCCGTTCTCCGGCAGCCTCCAGTCCAGGTTGAGGGTCAGCTTGTGACGCTGGTCGAAATCCAGCGGGGAGGTCAACTTCGGCGGATTGCTCGCCGTCCAGGCGATGTTGCGCTGGGACTGGGAGGCCGACCCGGTTCCCTTGGCCCAGGAGAGGGTGTAGTAGACGGCCGCCTGGATGTTGTTCGTGCGGCGCAGGTCGAAGCTTACGTCCACCCCCTTGACGGTGCCGTAGTCGGTGTTGCGGAAGGAGGCATAGGCGTTGGGCGAGGCCGGGATGTTGACGACCTGGACCAGGTTGCGCACGTCCTTGTAGAAGGCTGTGATGTCCAGGCTGGAGACGCTGGAGAGCTGCCGGGTCACGCCCAGCTCGTAGGCGGTCGTCTCCTCCGGCTCGAGGTTGGGATTGCCGAACGGGTAGAAGTAGCCTCCCGTCCGGACCTTGTAGGAAAGGTAATCGTAGTTGACGTAGAGGTCTTCCAGGTTGGGTTGCTGAAAGAACTTGCCCCAGTTCGCGTGAAAGAGGGCCTGTTCCGCGATGGGAAAGCCGATGCCCACGCGAGGGCTGACCTTGTGCTGCCCTTCGGAGTCCTCCAGGTCCTCCGGATCGAGTTGGACGTTGTCCGACCCGAGCGGCCGGCTGGCGTCCTTGACCCGGTCGGTCCGGGCATCGAGGTAGTCGTAGCGGAGTCCGGCCCGGACGACCACGTCGTCCCGCTCGTACTTGTTCTGCAGATACACGCTGGCGTCGATCGGATGCTTCGCGCCGTTGGGGCCGTCGTCGAGATTGCTGCGGCTGTCCTCGGAGTATCCGTAGAAGTCCGCGTCGGTGTAGGCTCCGAGTTCCTTGTAGACATCCACCGGGAAGAGGTGGTTGTAGCGGCGCAAGGTGTGGCGGCGGTACTCCATGCCGAGCTTGGCCGTGTGGAACCGGGACCAGTGGTCGGTCACATCGACCCGGCCGCCGATGTAGGACGATTCCCGGTGCAGGAAGTCGTCCCAGACGTGTCCCCCGCGCAAGGAGTCGCCGTAGTAGAAGAGGGGAAGGTTCGGGTCGTACTGGGGGTTGCCCGGCTCCGGGATCCCGTAGGCCTGCAGGTTCTTGAAGTGCACCCCGTCACCGCGATACCGCTCCGTGTAGAACCAGTTCCCCGAGACTTCATAGAAGAGGGTCGGGGACAGGGTGTGGGTATAGGTTCCGAAGAAGCTCCGGTTGGTGTCCTCGTATTTCGGCGTGTGGGAGATGTCGAAGAGATAGGCGTGCCGGTACTCCTGCCAGAGATCGCGGGACCCCATGGCGCCGAGCCGCACCTTCATCTCCGGATGGAACGACCAGGAGAATTTGCCCTGCCAGGAGTATCCGTCCAGGGTGTTGTTGGGCAGGCGGCCGTCCTCGTAGAGCTTCTCGTGCTCGTCGGTCAGGTCCAGGTGCTTGATGGGGCGCGGCGTCCGGTCCCCTTCCCAGCGGCGTTCGCCGGAGGCGAGGAAGGAGAGGCCGGCGACGCCGGGCACCGGACCGCCCAGGGAAAGCGCATAGAGGTTGTAGTCGTAGGACTCGCCGAAGGCGTTTCCGATCACATTGTCGGTGGCCGCCTCCAGGGTTCCGAAGTACCGGTCGCTTCCCTCCCGCGTGACCACGTTGACCGCGCCGGACATGATCCTGCCGTACTCCGCGTCGAAGCCTCCGGTCATGACGACCACCTGCTCGATGGCGTTCTGGTTGACGTTGGCGGTCGAGATGCCGGTCAGCGGGTCCTGCTGGGAGAAGCCGTCCACGAAGTAGGCGGTCTCGTTCGACCGGCCTCCGCGGATGTAGAGGCGAGGATCGGTCGTCGCCTCCTCCAACTGCCCCCCGCCGGGCAGCGAGAGCGGGGCGGCCGATGCGACCACGCCGGCCTGCAGACTCGCCGCTTCCTGGTAGCCGCGCACGGGCTGGTTCTGGAGGTCCTCAGCGTCCAGGAAGCGGGTCGTGCCGGTCTGGTCCCGCTGGATCATCGGCTTCTCGGCGCCGACTTCGATGCCCTCGAGGGTGATGTCCGCGCCCTTGGTCATCTCGAAATCGACATCGGTGGTGAAGTCGGGCGCGACCCTCACCCCCGTGATCGACAGCTCCGTGAACCCGATGCTGGTGGCGCGCAGGTTGTAGGTCCCCGCCGGGACATTGATGATGAAGAACCTCCCATCCGAATCGGCGGAGGCGCCCATCCTCGTCCCGACGAGCACAACGTTGGCATTGGGGATCGGCTCGCCCGAATCGGCGTCCCGGACCGTCCCCCTGATCTGGCCGACCGTGGCGGCATGCGCCGGCGGCAGCAGGAAAGGCAGACCGAGCAGCAGGATCAAGGCGACCAGACGGAGAGTGGCAGGCCGCATACATAACCCCCCTGGAGTGATGGTCCCGGGGCTCGATTTGTCCCCAGGCTCCGTGACTTCCATTTCCCGGAACCCATCAGGCAGGAGCGGCCATGATCCCTGGCACCGCCTGTTCCTGGGCGGTACACGACAACTTATCTCAGTTAGATCGCCCTCGTTTGCTACTATGCAAGACTCAATCTGCTCAGGACAACACAATTTCCGGACTCAACCTCACGGCTTGCTGCTGCAAGATGCAACGTCGCAGTCGCGATTTGCAGAGACACCCAGCCCCCCGCCTCCGTGGTCGTCCGAGGGCCAGGACCCCGGCATTCATCCCGTTCTCTCGGACTTACGGCCACGGAAGCCATCCAGGAGCGCCGATAGAAAGGGTGGCATGGGAGGTGTGAAGTCCACGTCCATCCCGGAAGGATGTGAGGCGCGTTCCGTCCGGGAGTCGGGGGGTTCCTTTGCCGCCAGAGTCGGAAACCAGGAGCCGGCAGGGTTTCACCCTGATCGAGGTCCTTGTCGCCGTGACCATGCTGGCGATCGGCGTGCTCGGTCTGGGACAGGTCTTTGTCGCGGCCAACCGTCACGCGGGCTTTGCCCGGGAGGAGACGGTGGCGGTCGCGCTGACCCAGGAGATTCGCGAGAAGATCCTCAGCGAGACCTTTGACGACATCGCCGCCATTTTCGACGATGTCGACACCCGCTTTCCCGGCTCCATTCCCGATCCCGCGCTGCCCTGGGCCGAGCACCTCGTCACGAATCTCGGCGCCGCCGCCTATGGGCTGATCTTCGTGGACCAGCAGGCGGACGACCCGCAGGTCCCCGACGGCATGGTCCGGGTCTCCGTGACCGTCTTCTGGCAGGAAGGCGGCCGCGAGGTTTCCCTACCGATGCAGTTCTCCATCGCCAAGACGGGCCCCTGACAGGCGCCGCCGCCCGGGCCGCTCGAGGCGGGATCTTCCGGCAGAAGGTCTGCCGGAGGCCAGAACCAGAATCGCGAGGTGGAGTCATGACCGCCAGGCAATCGCGTTCTCACCGAACCGCGCGCCGGCCGGAGAGCCAGGAGGGCAGCGCCATGCTCCTGTCGCTGCTCATCCTCGGAGCGCTCTCCATCCTCGCGACCACCGCCATCGTGGTCTCGATGGGCGACCGCAACTTCGCCCGCTACGACCATGACTCCCTGCAGGCGCTGGCCGCGGCCGAGACCGGCGTGGCCTTCGCCAAGCGCGCCATCGTGGATCGGACCGCGAACATGCTCGACGAGGACAACGACGGCCGGCCGGACTTTCGCCTCTCCAGCGATCTCCCCGGGGGAGCCAGCTTCGAGGTGGCGGCCGAGGCCTCGGACATCAAGGGGCTGGGCATCACCGCCTATCAGGCCAACGGGTTCAGGATTCTCTCCGAGGGGGAGTTCAACGGAGCCCGCCGCCGCGTGAAGATGGAGATCGTCCACGACTCGTTCCTGAAGTTCGCGCGGTTCGTTTCCCAGGCCGATCTGAGCTACTCCTGCGGCGCGGTCATCACGGGCGAGGTCTATACCGGCCAGGACCTGAGCGTGCCCTGCGGCTGCGCCGGCGATACCGACTGCAAGTTCCTCGAAAGCGTCTACGTCGTCGGGGACATTCCCAACGTGGATTGCGCCGAGTTCTTCCGCGGGTACGTCACCGGGGCGGACACCATCGACCTCAGCAATTCCTTCGACTGGAGCGAGGTCCGCAACAAGGTCCGGGGACTGGGGGCGGACAACTCCTGCGAGGGACGGGGCAGCGTCGGCATCTACATCAGCCTGCCGGGGACCGATCCCCTCGGCCTGCACTCCCAGTCCTCTCCCGATACCGACGTCCTGCTCCTGCACCAGTTCGATTTCGTCAACACCACCCTGGTGCCCGGAGACACCGTGGTCACCTATCGCGGAGCGGCCGTTCCCAATCCGGTCACCGGCACCACCCTGCGCGCACGGGACTTCAACGGGCTCATCTACTTCAACGGTACGGGAAACCTGCGCGGCGCCGCGGACGGGGTTTCCGGACGCTCCCTAACGGTCTATTGCACCAGCACCTGCATCGTGCGCTCCGACATCATCTCGGGGCACACCGGTTTCGACCCGGTGACACGCCTGCCTAACGGATCCGGGGATCCCGTGAGCGTGGGGCTGGTGGCGGAAACCTACATCGGCCTGCACGCCAACACCCCGCGCGTCCTGCGGATCGACGCGGCCTTGCTCTCGCGCACCAGCAACTGGCGCGGGCTCGGCATACGCTCCGACCACCCCGTGGCGGGTCCCGGGCCCCTCGATCTGGATCTCGACGGCATCTTCGGCGAGACCCCCCACAACGACGACCCGGTGCCCGGCGAGGGCTGGGACGAGCAGACGATCACCGAGGACACCTGGGTGCTCAACATCAACGGGCCGATCATCACCCAGACCGGCGGAGACGCCAATCCCTGGAACGACTCCTACGTCCTGTCGCACGCCTCCGGCCCGACCCGCCGGTACAACTACGACATGGACATCACCACTTCCCCCCCACCCTGCTATCCGGTCCCGCTGAATCTCTGGAAGGACGTGTCCTGGACCGAGATCTTCGAGACCCGGCAGCCGTTGGCCAGCTACCTGGAATAGGAGCACGCGATGAAAGGACCCACGCGTTCCACCCGGCGGCAGGCCGGCTTCCAGCTCATCGAGCTGATGATCTTCCTGACCGTGCTGGGGATCGGCATGGCGGTCGCGGTGCCGAGCTTCACCCGCATCAACTCCCGCCAACGCATCGAGGGCGCGGCCCAGCAGATGGCGGCGCGGCTGCAAGTCGCCCGCCAGATGGCCGTGTCACGCCGGGTCGAGTACCGCCTGGTCATCGAGGCCGACAACCTGGTCTACCGCTTCGAGCGACAGGAAGACGACTCCTCCTGGGTGCGGGAGCCGGACAAGGACTACCAGGTCGCCGGAACCGGCGGGATGCTCGTCGCAATCGGCACGGGGCCGGCCTCGACCATCCACTTCGAACCCCGGGGCACCGTGGCCGCCGAGGACGCCCCGGCGCGCGTGCAGTTCGTCACCCCTTGCGGCTCCGACACCGCCACCGTCGTCCTGGTCCGGACGGGACGGACGACCGTGCAATTCAACCGGGTGCAATCCTGACAGGAGGGCAGAGCCGTGCGACACCCCACACATCGCCACGGGTTCACCCTGGTCGAGACCATGGTCGCCATCGGCATCACTGGCCTGATCTCGCTGTCGCTGGTCCAGGCGTTGCAGGCCAGCCGGCGTTCGAACTCGCGAACCCGCACGCTCATCGAAATGCAGCAGAACGCGCGCGCCGGGCTCAATGCGTTGGCCGACGACCTGCGCCACGTCAGCTACGGCAAGGACCCGACGCAGCCCTCGATCGACTACGCCGGTCCCGACTCGACAACCTTCATCGCCGACGTCCTGGATGAGCATCCCGGGGCCGAGCGGATCACCTACTTCCTGTCGCGGGAAGGGGACCCGCTGACGCGCAACCCGGATGACACCGTCCTCTGGCGAGTGGTCAGCGACACCGCCGGGGTCGTCCTGCTGCGGGCGCCGCAGTCCTACGGAATCTCCCGGGGCGGGCTTGGCTTCCGCTGGTTCAACGGAGGCGGCGTGGAGCTTCCCAACCCGGTGCCGCAACCGGAACAGGTCGGCGAGATCGCCGTGAGCCTGACCGCGGCGGCGCCCGACCCGATCGGCAGCGAGTACCCCGAACTCGAACTCTCCGCCACCATCTATCCGCGCAACCTGCCCCTCTCCCCGGCGCGCAGCCGGCCCAACGCTCCGGGGTGCGGCAGCCTGGACTACCCCAACTGCGAGTCGGCCACGATGACCTGGACGACGCCGACCCAGAACACCGACGGCACCGACCTGCCGCTCTCCGACATCAGCCACTTCTCCATCTACTTCGGGACCGACCCCGATGAGCAGTCGCTCTACACCAAGCTGGCGCGGACCATCAACGAGTGGACCATCCCCAACCTGGTCGGCGGACACACCTACTACCTCTCGGTGACCTGCGTCAGCCGCTCCGGGGTGGAGAGCTACAAGTGCACCCGCAGCGCCGACATGAGCAGCAACCGGGTGCCCAATGCGCCGGACGACCTCGCCGTCGCCGGCTGGGGCGGCGGCGGCCTGCGGTTGGCCTGGACCGGAGTGTCGACCTTCACGGGCGGCGAGACGATCTCCACCCCGGTGACCTACAACATCTACCGCGACCTGACTTCCGGCTTCGAACCGGACGCTGACAACCTGCTCTCCTCGGTGACCTACGCGACCGAGTACGTCGATACGACCATGGTCTCCTGCTCCACCGTCTATTACCAGGTGAGGGCCATGGCCTGCGGGAACGAGGGGGACTCCTCGCCCGAGGCAACCGGCTCCCTGCCGGCTCCCCCGTCGTGTCCTTCGTCGATCACGGCGGTGCCGGGAGCGGGAGCGGGCTCGGTCGATCTGACCTGGGTCCCGCCGACCACCCGGGTTGACGGCTCCGCGCTCGACCCGGCCGACATTCAAGGGTACGTGGTGGTGGGCGACACCCTTCCCGGCAGCGAAACCGTCCTCCAGGAGATCGAGGGGGCCGTCAGCGGTGGAACCGTGACCGGCCTGGAGAACTGCGCCAACTACTACCTCAACCTCCGCTGCATCGACGACTGCTCCCACACCGGCGACTACTGCCCGGGCAACGAGGTCATGGTCTTCACGGCATCCCCGTGTGACGAGGCTCCGCCGGAAGCGCCGCCCGCGCTGTCGCTCAACGCCTCGGACGACCGGATCGACCTGCAGTGGCCGGCCAATCACACGGACTGCGACCTGGCCGGCTATCGCATCTACTACGGCACGAATCAGGGAGGCCCCTACAACGGGACCGGCGCGGCCGAGGGGCCGAGTCCGGTCGAGGTCGACGTCCAGGAGGTGGAACAGGGGGACGTCTGCCGCGCCGCCCTGACCAGCCTCAGCGAGTGCCAGCTCTACTATGTCGTGGTGAAGGCCATCGACCGCTGCGAACCGCCGCGGGAGAGCGCCGCTTCCCCCGAAGCCGACGGCATCACCACCTGCACCCCGTGCCAGATGGCCACCTGCTGCAACATGTGGACGGTGACCGGGTCCTCCCAGAACCTCCTTCACCTGGAGGTGTATACGACCAATTCCGGCGGCGAGACGCTGACCCGCCTGATCCCGACCTACAACGGCTCGCAGTTGATGAGCGAAGTCTGGTTCGGCCGCCCCCTGGTCCGCGTCTGGTCCGCCGACGGAGGCGCCGGCCAGGACGGTCCCGTCGGTCCGCAACCTTCGGGCACCACCCTCAACATCACCGACGTGATCGTCCCCTCGACGACCAAGATCCACCACGGCATCCCGCTGACGGTCCTCTTCGACAGCGACGTCCGGGACGTCCCGATGGACATCGGCCTCCGCGGCCTCTCCGGCAGCTGCGACGGCCAGGGGACGGGACGGGGCGCGCTGCTGCACGACGACTTCGACGACCTCAGCACCAACGGCTGGACCAGGGTCAGCGGTTCCTGGTCCGCCCCGGGCGGGGACGCTCGCCAGACGCTCACCTCGGGCAACTACGTGATGCTGGCCGACGGGCTCTCCTTGGGAGACTTCACCTACGAGGCCAAGCTGCTGACGGCCAGCGGAACCGTCAAGTCCTCCTACCTGGTCTTCCGCTACCAGAACTCGAGCAACTACTACGTCTGCGGCATCCGCGCCGACACCGACCGGATCCGCATCGGCAAGATCCGCAACGGAGCCTGGTCGAGCGAGCCGGCCTACTACGCGACGACCATCAACGAGAACCAGTACTACACGCTCCGGCTGGTGGTCACCGGCACGCGGGCGCAGGTCTGGTACGGCTGCAACAAGGTCATCGACGTCAACGACAGCAGCATGTGGCTGACGGGCGGCGTCGGCCTCTCGACCCGCCAGGCCACCGGCAAGTTCGACGACATCAAGATCATGGCGGGGGCGCAGCTTCCGTGAGCCTGAGGGCGGCGCGGGAGCGGCCGGCCGCCATGGCTGCGGCCGTCGGGAGGCTCCCGGCCTGCACCGTCGTGGTGGAGGTGCTGCTCCTCGCGGCAGCCCTGTTGTTCGCGACGCCGGGCCGTGACGCATCGGCCGGCCATCCGCCGCCGCGCCCCTCGCCGGGCGGCAGATCCGGTGCGGAGGCCGAGTCCCTGCGCATTCTCTTCACCGCCGAGACGCGCGGCAACCTCGCGCCGTGCGCGTGCCCGTCCCGCCCGCTGGGCGGACTGGCGCGCCGGGTGGCCTTCCTGCACTCCTATCGTGACCGCCCCGGCGTCCTCTGCCTCGACGTGGGAGGTTTCCTCCCGCAAGGCGAGGTCCGGCTGCCGGACTCGCCGGAGGTCGCCAGAGAATACGTCGAGCTTCTGTTGGACGGGATGGACACCGCGGGAGTGCGGGCGAGCGCCCTGGACTTCGGCGAGCGTCGGTTCCTGGACGGCATCACGCCGGAAGCGATGGGGAGGAGCGGCACGAGGCTGCTCGAGGCTGATCCCCCGGGGCCTGCGTTTGTGTTTGCCGCTCACGGCCGCCGCATCGCCATCCTCGCGCTGGAGGAGACGTCCGAGGACGCGCTCGTGCGCGATGCCGGCGCCGCGGCCCGCGCCCGTTGCGACCTCCTGGTCGTGCTGGCGCGCGCTGACGCCTTCACCGGACGTCGCCTGGCTCGCCTGGCCAGGCCCGATCTGGTCCTCCTCTCCCGGGGAGCGCGCCCGGAGGGACTGCTCATGGAAGGTTCCGTTCCGCTGGTCGGGTGCGGCATCGAGGGACGCGAGGTCGGCGAGGTGGTCCTGGTCCTCGAGCGTGACAGCCATCGCGCACGCGTGGCGGACTGGCGGCTGCACGCGATGGACGCGACCCAGCCGGAACACCCGGAGTTCGAACGCCGCGTCCGCCGCCTTCTCGCGCGCGGTCTGGCCAGCGGTATCGCCTCAGCCCGAGAGTAACGCGGGACGTCGCACCGCCCTGGCGACCGACCGCCTTGCCGCCCTCCTGTGGAATGCCGGCAAGCTCGAGGGGGAGTCCGCCCCACACCACCGGTGGTGAGATAGCGGGCCCGGGATCATGCGGGCCGGAGGCCGCTCTCGGATTCGCCGGGCAGCGACGCTTCTTCCGCCTGCCCGCGGCCGTCCTGGGCCGCTGCGCGGCCACCTTCCGCAGGGTCGTGCCGGCCTTTCGGCCGTCCGGGCGGCGTGGGGAACGGGACGATCCTGCGCATCCGATTGCGGGCCGGCAGCATGATGTCGACCACGGTGCCGGTCCCCGGCTCGCTGCGCAGTTCCATTCGTCCCTCGTGTTGCTGGACGATTCCAAAGGAGGTGGAGAGGCCCAGCCCTCGCATCCGGGAGCCCTTCGTCGTGAAGAACGGGTCGAAGGCGCGCCTCTGCACCTCGGGCGTCATGCCGCAGCCATCATCTTCCACACGCACCAGGACCATCCGGTCACGGCTCTCCGTGCAGACGCGGATCTCCCCGCCCGCCTCCATCGCCTCGGCCGCGTTGACCAGCACGCGGCGGAAGACGTCCTGGAGCAGCGGTTCGGCCCCGAGCACCTGGGGGACGGGGCCGAGGTCGAGGCGGATGCTGGTGGTGGGCGCGCCCGGTTCACGCGTGGTGCGCCAGAGATCCTCCAGGTAGAGCGTGACCTCGCGCAGGACGGAGTTCAGATCGACCTCGCCGAAGCGAAGATCCATCTGGTCGCCGAAGTACTCCTGGAGCTGGCGGACCATCTCCCCGGCGCGGATGCTGGAGTTCTGGATCGTCCGCAGATTCTCCCGCGCCGTGTCGTCCAGGTCTTTGCGCAAGAGGAGCTGCGTCCGCCCCAGGATCACGGCCAGGAGGTTGTTGAAGTTGTGGGCCACCATGGCCGTCATCTCGCCCATGGCCCGGAGCCGTTCGCTCTGCATCACTTGCCGGAGCAGCCGTCGCTTCTCCCCCACATCGGTCAGGACCAGTTCGACCGCCCGTCCGCCACGCTGCTGCACGCCCCGCCCCCGGACCTCCAGTTCGACCAGCTTCCCCGATCGCGTCTGCCCGGCCAGGTCGACCCGGAACTCCTCCAGCGTTTCCTCGGACCGGCGCAGGTGATCGCGGGCCACGCGGTGGAAGTCGGGGTGCACGAAGCGCGTCCACCGCAGGTTCTCCAGCACCGGGCTGTCGGCGGGGTACTCGAAGATCTCCAGGAAGGCGCGGTTGGCAAAGGTGACGCGATCCCGCTCCAGGAGCACGAAGGCGTCGGGGCTCCCCTCCACCAGAAGCCGGTACTTCTCCCGCGACGCGGCCAGTTCCGCGGTCCGGCGCTGGACCTTGTCTTCGAGGGTGGCATTGAGGGCGATCAACTCCTCCTGGGCGGCCACCAGTTCCTTCTTCTGAAGGTCGAGCGACTGGGCCGCCTGCGCGAAGCGGGACGCCAGTTCCTCGATCTCGTCGCCGGTCGAGACCGAGAAGGAAGGGTTCCATTCGCCGCGTTCCAGCGCCGTCGTGGCAAGCACCAGGCGGCCGAGCGGACGGGCGATCCGCCGCGCGAGCTTGTGCGAGGCGTAGACCCCGCCGAGGATCCCGACGGCCGCGGCGATGAGCAGCAGGATGCGCGTCCCCAGCGCCTCCCGGTGCACGCTCGAGAGAGAGAGGCCGACCCGCACGGTCCCCCATCGTCCGCCGGGGTCGGCGCCGATACGGACCGGGATCACGGATTCCACGATCGGTATCTCGCGGCCGCGTTCGTCGCGGTACTCCGACTCCTGCAGCACGGGCCCGTCGGCATGGAGCGCGTGCATGTCCTGCAGGCCGGTCAGCTGGGCTCCCTGCATCTCCCGGCGGCCCCCGTAGCCGGCGACCTTGCCCTCCTTGTCCAGGATGATGACGTGGGTCAGGTCCGGCTCGGCCAGCGTGGCATCGGCCATCTGCTGCAGCGTGAGATAGTCGTAGTTGAGCAGGTACGGACGCGAGACAGCGGCGAGATTCAGGGAGAGCGACCGGGCGCGCAGCTCGGTCTGGCGGCGCAGCGCGCTGGTCACGTAGGACTCGGCCACCGCCGCCAGGAGACCCACGACGAGCAGGATGACCAGCGAGAAGGCCAGGGTGAACCGATGGACCAGTCCCAATCGTCGCCTGCCGATCATCGCAGGGTTCCTTCGGCGGAAGGCTGTTGCGCCAGGAGCGGCTGGCGGATCCAGACCCGCTCGAACGGCGCCAGGGCGAAGCCGAACTGGCTGAGCTCGAGCCCTTCCACCCCCGGCGAAATGGCGTAGACGCTTTCCGCGTGGTAGAGGGGGATCATGGGAGCAAGCCGCAGCACCTGTTCCTCGACGCGGCGGTACATGGCCGAACGTTCGGGTCCGGGCACCATCCGCCTTCCCAGGGCCAGCAGCGAATCGACCTCGCGATCGGAGAAGCGGCACACGTTGTAGGGCTCACCGGTGCGGAAGAGGAAGTAGAGGAAGGCGTCCGGATCGGGGACGTCGGCCACCCAGCTCAGGGTGAACATGGGCGCCTCTCCCCGGGTGATCCGCCCATCCAGCTCCGGCCAGGTGACCTGGTGCACTCGCACCGTGACGCCGATGTCGGCGAGTTGGTCCCGCACGTGATCGGTCAGCCAGCTCGAGCTCGAGATGCTCGTGTAGAAATCGATCGGCGGAAGCGGATGGCGCTCGTCGTAGCCGGCGTCCTTCAGCCTTGCTCGCGCCGCCTGGGGATCGCACGGCAGCACCTTGGGCTCGGGGTTGTAGCCGGTCAGGACCGGCGGCAGCACACCCTTGGCCAACTGCAGCTCGCCGGCCGCCTCCGGTGCGACCAGGCTGGGCCGGTCCAGCCCCATGGCCAGGGCCTGACGCACCTCCAGCCGGTCCAGCGGGGAGATGTCCAGGTTCAGTCCGATGAAGCTGACCCCGATGTCGACGGAGCGCACGATGGTGTATCCGGCGGCGTCCCCGAGAAGCGAGCGGCGGGTGGAGGGAACGCTGATCACGTCGACATCTCCCTCCAGCAACGCCGCCACCTGGTCGTCGGGAGCAAGATCGGTGGAGGCGACGAACTGGAGCGAGTCCAGCAGCGCCGGACCGCCCCAATAGGAGGCGTGGCGGGCCAGTGTGATGGTGCCGCCGCTCCTTCCGCGGTAGGCGAAAGGACCGGTGCCGATCACGCGGAGCGACTCCGCGGCCCCGGCCAGGCGCGCCGGTTGGATCTTGAGCTGGTCCATGCACAGAACCGACAGGAAGAAGCTGAGGGGCTCGCCCAGACGGATGCAGAGGATGTTGTCCCCTTCGGTCCAGATGCCGCGAACCGCCGGCGCGCGGCCGGCCTGGAACTCGGCCGCGCCGTCGATGCCCCGAAGGTAGGTCTCGGCGAGGCAGCCACCACGCGGATCCAGCGCGCGCTGCAGCGCGGCCTGCACGTCCCGCGAGGTCAGGGCGCTCCCGTCGTGGAACCTCAGGCTGTCCCGCAGAAGAAACCGATAGAGCCGTCCCCCTTCGCCGATGACCCAGGATCGCGCCAGGGAAGGCCGCACGCCCATCAGCGGGTCGAGCTCCACCAGCCCCTCGTAGATCTGGTTGGTCACGGCCGCCTCGTAGACGTCGTTGACCAGGACAGGATCGAAGGTGCCGGGATCCTCCTGCAGGACGCGCAGGGTGCCGCCGGCGTGAGCGCGGGCCCCATGGTCCTCCGGCTCGGCGGCGGGATGCCTGCATGCGCCGGGCAGCGCCAGGGCCGCGGCCAGCGCCAGGACCGGGACCGGGAGAGGGAGGCGGGCCTCGCGCCCCTCTTTCCCTGGACTCTGGCCACACCGGGCAGGGGGCTTGCGGAAAGGGAAGCGGCCACCGGCGGCCGGCGATGCCCGGTCGACGGCGTCTCCCGGCCCCTTCGACCGTGTGCTGTCCCGAGCCCGCGGGACCATGGCGGTTGCTTCCTCGGTCACGTCGTTGCTTTTCCGTCCTGCTGGCGCGCGGCGCCGGTCAGATCCGTCTGGCCACCGCCCGCGCCGCGCCAGCGACCAGAATCGCCGCCTCCCGATTCGGCGGTGGCTCTTCTTCCTTCGTCACGCGGCCGGCCTGTCTTGACCCCGCCGGCTTGACCAGCGCCCGCCGCCCGGCCTAACGTCAACCAGACAAAAGGGAGACGATCCATGCTCCGCCTAGCCCTTGCCCAGGTGAACCCGACCGTGGGGGCGCTGCGGGAGAACCGCGAGATCCTCGAGCAGAGCCTGACGGCGGCCCGGTCGGCCGGCGCCCGGGTCGTCTTGTTCCCCGAGCTGGCGCTCACCGGCTATCCCCCCGAAGATCTCCTGAGCAACCCCGGCTTCGTGCGGGAGGCGCGGAAGGAACTGCTGCGCCTGCTGCCGCACACCCAGGGGCTTCTGGCCATGATCGGCCTGCCCCTGCACTCCGGCACGGCGCTCTACAACGCCGCGGCGGTCGTGCTCGACGGCCGATGGATCGACAGCTACGCCAAGAACGCGCTGCCCAACTACGGGGTTTTCGACGAGAAGCGCTACTTCCGGCCCGGCCTGCGCTGCCCGGTCTACCACTGGCATGGCTTCATCTTTGGCTTGAACATTTGCGAGGATCTCTGGACGCCCCAAGGGGTTCCGGATGTCCAAAGCAACGGCGGTGCCCGCCTGCTCTTCAATCTCTCCTCCTCCCCATTCCACGCCGGCAAGGGCCGTCTGCGCGAGCGGCTGCTCTGCCACCGGGCCCGGCAGCATCGTGCCGCCATCGTTTGCTGCAATCTGGTCGGCGGGCAGGACGAGCTCGTCTTCGATGGGGAGAGCCTGGTTGTCGATGCGGCCGGCCGGGTGCGGGGGCGCGGCGCGCGCTTCCGCGAGGATCTGCTCATCGTCGACCTCGCGGACGACTGGTTGGATCCAGCTCCCGCCGCCGCCGCGGAGGAGGCCTTCGAGGAGCCGCTCTCCGAGCCCATGGACGAACTCGAGGAGCGCCTCTGGCTCGAGGTGGTCCCGTTGGAAGCCCGTCCCGCCGGGGCCGCGCCGGCCGCCTCCGTTGATCCGCTGCCGACATCTCCCGCGGTGGACAAGGCGGCGCCCGCCCCCCGGCCGGAGCATGTCGTGGCGGATCCCCGGCCGGAGGATCCCGAGTCGGAGATCTACGAAGCGCTCTGTTGTGGCACCCGCGATTACGCCGAGAAGAACGGCTTCCGGAATGTGGTCATCGGCTTGAGCGGCGGGATCGACTCGGCCCTCGCCGCCGTCATCGCCGCCGATGCGCTGGGGCCCGACCGGGTCCTGGGCGTCTCGATGCCGAGCCGCTACAACAGCGCCAGCTCGCGCCAGGGAGCGCGCGACCTGGCGGGCAACCTCGGGATCTCCTTCCTGGAGATCCCTATCGAGGAACCGTACCAGGCTCTGCTGGGCACACTCGCGCCGCACTTCGCCGGCCTTGCGGCCAACGAGGCGGAGGAGAATCTCCAGTCGCGCATCCGCGGCATGATCCTCATGGCGTTGAGCAACAAGTGGGGACACCTCGTGCTCACGACCGGGAACAAGAGCGAGCTGGCGGTGGGCTACTGCACCCTCTACGGCGACATGGCGGGCGGCTTCGCCGTCATCAAGGACGTGCCCAAGACGATGGTCTACCGGCTGGCGCGGCGCCGCAACGAACGTGCGCCGGTCATTCCGCAGGACACGATGACGCGGCCCCCGTCAGCCGAGCTGCGCGAGAACCAGACCGACCAGGACCGGCTGCCGCCCTATGAGCTGCTCGACCAGATCATCGAAGCGCGTCTGGAGGAAGAAGCGGATCCACGCGTCCTGGTCGAACGGGGGCTGGACGAGCATTGGGTGCGCACGGTCTACCGATGGATCGACGCCAACGAGTACAAGCGGAGGCAGGCGCCCCCGGGGATCAAGATCACCCCGCGCGCCTTCGGGCGGGACCGGCGGTATCCCATCACCAATCGTTACCGCGGGCCGATCGAAGCGGACGAGGGACTGGACGCAAGCCGCCGGCGGCCGGCCGACGATCCCCCGGCGGCATCGAACCATCCGCCCAAGGCCGGGAGCTGATGAGGCGGCAGCATCGCATGGCTGTCCCCGAGCCGGTCCGGCGCCTGGCGGGTGTGCTGGCCGGCGCGGGCGGAGAGGCCTGGGTGGTCGGCGGCGCCGTCCGCGACAGCCTCCTCGGCCGCGATCCCCACGGGGACTGGGACCTCGCCACCGACCTGCTCCCCGAGCGGGTCGTCGAGCTCTTCCCGCGCGCGCACCAGTTCGGGATCCGCTTCGGCACGGTCGTCGTCGTCCTGGAGAAGGTCCCCTACCAGATCACGACCTTCCGCCGGGACGGCATCTATACCGACGCCCGCCGCCCCGACGACGTGCATTTCAGCCGGGAACTGGAGGAGGACCTCATCCGGCGGGACTTCACGATCAACGCGCTAGCCTACGACCCGCTGCGGGAGGTGCTGGCCGATCCGGTGGGCGGCGAGGCTGACCTCTCCGCCGGGGTCATCCGCGCGGTCGGCGACGCCGCCACGCGCTTCCACGAAGACGGCCTGCGGCTCCTCCGGGCCGTGCGCTTCAGCGCGCAGCTGGGCTTCCGCCTGGATCCCGCGACCTTCATCGCCCTGGTCCGGTGCGCCCCCCGGATCGAGAAGATCGCCGCCGAACGAATCCGCGAGGAGTTGGACAAAACCCTGACCGCTCCCGGAGTCGCCTCGGCTCTGGACCTGATGCATGAGTGCGGCCTCCTGCGCCGTATCCTCCCGGAACTGGCGGCCTGCTACGGCGTCCCCCAGAATCCGCATCACGCCTTTGACGTCTTCCACCACTCGCTGGCAGCCATCGCCGCTGCGCCGCCGGACAACCTCGCCGTGCGACTCGCCGCCCTCTGCCACGACCTGGGCAAGCCGCCGACCCGAAGAGAAGCCGGCGGAACCGCCACTTTCTTCGGACACCAGCTCGTCTCGGCGCGCCTGACCGACGGCCTCATGCGCCGGCTGCGCTATCCGACCGACTTCCGCCAGCACGTAGCCCACCTGGTCCATCACCACATGTTTCACTACCGGCCCGAGTGGACCGACAGCGCGATCCGACGGTTTCTCCGGGAGGTCGGCGGCGAGAACCTCGAAGACCTCTTCTCTCTGCGAGCGAGCGACACCCTCGGCAACGGCTTGCGCAAGCGCCTGGCTCCCGAACTCGGGGAACTCCGCCACCGCATCGACGGCGAGATCGCGGCCCAGAACGCCCTCACCGTGAGGGATCTCGCCATCGGCGGACGCCAGATCATGGATCATCTAAACATCCCACCCGGCCCCGAGGTCGGGCGGATCCTCGATCGTCTGCTGCAGGACGTGCTCGAGGACCCGGCCTGCAACGAGCCGGAGATCCTTCTCGAGCGGGCCGCCGCGTATCTCGGCCGTTGACGCCGCCCTGCGGCCGGGGATCTCGCCCTCCTCCCCGGACGCCGGCCGGGAGCGTCTCTCGAGGCCGGCGGTGCGTCCGGGCGGTCGCCTCAGCTCAGATCAGCTCTCCGACTCATCCGGTGTGACGGGAGAACCGGAGGGAGGCGGCGTGCCCCCCGGCCGCCGGGCCCGAAGCGCTTTCCGCAGGTCACGGATGCCGGAGGGGCCCATGGCGGCCCAGGAGGAACCCGCCAGGCAAAGGGCGCCGCCAACCAGACCGGCCAGGATCACCTCCGCGAGGTTGCCATCGTAGAGCGGGCGCGCGAAGTACAACAGCGCCAGAGCCGGGGCTCCGCCCGCCAGCGCGCGCGGGAGCGGGCGGAGAAACTCGGTGATCGGCGGAAAGTCAGGATCCTTTCGCCCGACGATCGGACGGAGCAGCAGGTTCTTGGCCAGCAGCGCCATCGTGTTGCCCAGGGCGAAGCCGAGCAGGCCGAGGCCGCAGGTGAACGCGAGGAAAAGGCTCAGGACCACGTTGGCCACCGCCACCACGACATCTCCCAGCGCGATCGCCCTGATCCGACCGCGCGCGATCAAGGCCATCCACACCGGCGCCAGCGAGGCTTCGATCGTCGCCGGTGCCAGCATCGCGATCATGAAGAGGGAGGAACTGCGGTACTCCGCCCCCACCCAGTGCTCCAGGAAGAGGTCGCCAACCACGCAAGGAGCCAGGCAGAAGGGCACCGCCAGGGAGGCGGTCATCGACACCACCCGCGCCAGCGCGCCGCGGCTCCGCTTCGACTCCCCCCTGGCCTCGAGCTGCGTGAAGATGGGGGTGAGCGACGAGAGGGTGCTGACCAGGAACCCGAGGATCAACGGAGACCAGCGCGTCCCCAACGCGTAACGGGTGACCTCGCCGGCACCAAAGAAACGGCCGATCAGAAGATTGTCCGCCGAGACGTAGAGGAGCCCGGCGACCTGCGTGAGGATGGCGAAGCTGCCGTACTGGAAGACTTCGCGACGGATGGCCGCGTCCCCCGGGATGGGGAGCGGCAGCCTCGACCCGACCACGCCGCTGCGCCGGGTCAACAGGAGGATGACGAACAGGGGGATGACCTCGGTCACGATGAGGGCCAGGCCGTAGGTGCGGATGCTCGCCCCCATCGTCGTGAAGATCAGGACGACGATGCCGATGCGTCCCCAACCCATGACGGTCTTCAGGTTGGCCAGCGCGTGCGTGCGCCCCGAGGAGTAGATCGGTATCTCCAGGGTCCCCGAGAAGTCCCCGATCACCGCCGCCAGGATCATCAGGAAAATGCCCCAGGCCGCGTCCAGCGTCGTCGAGGGGGGGATGTGGAGGAAGTCGCAGAGGGGACGCGCGAGGAGCGCTCCGATGGCGACAATGCCGATCCGCAGCGCCGTCGACCAGAACAGGCCGACCGCGTAGTAGCGGCGGGCCAGCGCCGGCCGCCCGGCGTGGAAGTGCAACGTCACGTAACGTCGCATGGCCGCGCCCATGCCCCCGCGCAGCAGCGCCAGGTACTCGTAGGCCGAGGTCGCGGTCACCACGACGCCGTAGAGCTCCCGCCCGAGATGACCGAGCACGAACGGCGTGAGGATCATCCCGACCACGACGGCGGAGAGACGCATGACTGCCGTCGAGGCGGCGTTGCGCATCGCGACGCGCGCGAGTCCCCTTTCCGTCCGGACGGGGGCCACCGGAGCCAGGGGCTCAGTCACGCGGCCCGAAGAACTCGAGGGGGCCGTAGCAGAGCGCCTCGTCGCTCAGGAAGGCCTCGCCGTACTGGGCCCCGATGCGGATGCCCTGGTAGCGCCGGACGGTCTGCAGGAGATCGAGGATGGTGTTCTCGCGGCGATGGATCGCCATCTGGGTCGTGTAGGCCTGGATCGAGGCCATGACCTGCTCGATGACGCCGGTCACGTCCACCACCATCGTCGGCGACAGGTCCTTCGGGACCATGTAGTAGTACAGGTGGGACACCTCGTGCGGCGGAAGTTCGGTGAGGAGCGAACGAAAGCGCGCCAGCTTGAGGCCGTCGCGGACCACGGCCCCCGTGGCCGGGTGATCCACGTTGGCCGTGCCGTCGTGGTGTCCGAAACGGTTGGTGTGGTAGGGGGCGAAGACCACCGGCGGGCGATGGGTCCGCACCACGCGGGCTATCTTCAGCCTTCCCTCGTTGTCGTTGGCCACCTGGGTGTCGGGGAAGTCCAGCATGAGCCCTTGTGAACCCATGACACGGTTGGCAGCCTCGAACTCCTGCCGGCGCGTCTCCAGCGTCCCATAGGTGCCCCGTTCGCCCCGGGTCAGGCTGACATTGAGCACCCGCTTGCCGGCCTGGACGAGACGGATGATGGTTCCGGCCATGGACATCTCGACATCGTCGGGATGCGGGCCGAACACGACGACATCAAACTGGTTCTGTTTCTCCTCTTCCATGCATCTCCCTTCCGGCATCACCCTGGCTTCCGAGACGGGTGGCCACGTACGGGCACATCGCCGAACTGGTCGGCCCTCCCCGGCCGGCCGGTACGCCTGGGCGATCACCTGTACCCCCCAGATTGTGGAACGAATTCTGTTGCGCGCCCCCGCCGCGTCGCGTGCCAGCGAAGGACTTGCCGAAGCAGCGGGACCACCCGTGCTGCAAATCCTCAATCTACTATTTGGGCAATAGGTTGGTGGGGTCCCAGCAACAGAAT
>JAKQSZ010000009.1 GCA_029569475.1 Candidatus Eiseniibacteriota bacterium
GCCGGCCGTAACGGTTGTACCGGTCCCCCACCCAGACCAGGCGGCGACCGCTCAAGGGATGAAACGGGTGGGTGATCAGGACAAGTTGCATCTCTGGAACTGAACCGCTTGTATTTTGAAGTGAGTTACAAGCGCCTGGAGTGCGGCCGGTTCAAGATCCCACAGACGCCACTCCCGGGGCAGCGACACCTCATCATGGAAGCCACCGAGCTGGCGCTCATGCTCGAGGGGATCGATCTTCAGGGCGCACAACGAAGAAAGCGCTGGGAACCGAAGAAAACGTTTGTATAATCTTGTCGCTCGTGCGATAAACAGTGGCGATGAGCACGTCGTCCCTTCCCACGCCCTCAGACCCCAGGCTCGAGCAGGTGCGCTCGTTGCTGCGCTCCCTCCTGCATGAAGGACGCAGTGACGAGGCCATCGACCTGGCGCTGAGTCTGCTGGAGCAGCTCCAGGCCAACAACACCGAGTTGAGCCTGCAGCTGGCCAAGCTGCGGCGGGAGCGGGTGGGCAAGCGCAGTGAGCGGATCGATCCGGCCCAGCTCTCCTTGATGTTGCAGCTCGCCCCCTTCGCCGCCGACGCCGAGGACCGTGCCGCCACGGAAGCGGAGGACGAGGCGCTGAGCCGGGAACAGGAGGCGGCGGAGGCTGAGGCGCCCGAAGCGGAGCGCCGGCGTCCGCGCCGCCGGCGTCCTTCCGGCCACCTCCCACGAGAAGTCATCCGTCACGAGCTGTCCGAGGAGGAGCGTCGCTGCGCCACCTGCGGCGAGGTAATGGGTTCCATCGGGGAGGACGTGAGCGAATTGGTGGAGCTGGTCCCGGCCCACTTCGTGGTCCAGGAGCATCATCGGGTCAAGTACGCCTGTGGTCGCTGCAAGGATGGGGTGCGGACCGCGCCCGGCGTGGCCAAGCTGATCGACAAGGGTCTGCCGGGGCCGGGTCTGCTGGCGCACACGGCCATGAGCAAGTATCAGGACCACGCTCCGATCTCGCGGTTGGTCGACATCTACCGCCGGGGTGGGTTCGAGACCTCCGCTTCGACCCTGTGCAACTGGATCGAGGTGGTGGCCCGGGAGGTCCGGCCGGTGGTGGCGCGGATCGAAGAGAAGGCTCTGAACTCGTACCTGGTGCAGACCGACGCCAGCGGGCTGAAGGTGCTGGACCGGGATGATCCGGAGGGAATCCGCAAGGGGACCATGTGGTGCCTGGTGGGCGACGAGCGTTACTGCGTGTTCCGCTACGCTCGCGACGGGACCGGGGAAGAAGGTCCCTGGAAGTACTTGGCCGGCCGAGAGGGGTACGTGCTGGCGGACGCCTCGAACATCTTCGACCGCCTCTTCAACGGTCAGGTGGCGCAGGCGGTAGAGGTGGGATGCTGGAGCCACGCCAGGAGGAAGCTGCACGAGCTGCTCGAAAGCGACGTCCGCGCGGCCTATCCCGTGAAGCCTATCGGCCAGCTCTACCGGATCGAAGGTCTTGCGGATACCCGCGGTTGTACGCCGGAGCAAAGGCTAGAGCTACGTCGGAGTCGTTCCCGTGGAATCGTGGAGCGCTATCATCGCTGGTTGCACCGGACGCTTGAGGTTGAGCCCCCCGAGAGCAATCTGGCCAAAGGCTGTGCCTACAGCATCCATCACTGGGGGGCGCTGACTCGCTTTCTCGAGGACGGACGGCTCCCCCTGGACAACAATCTCTGTGAGCTTCAAATCCGCAGCCTGGCTGTCGGAAGACGTAACTACCTGTTCGCGGGCTCGGATGCCGGGGGCGAATGGGCCGCCACCCTCTACAGCCTGCTCCGGACCTGCGCACTGCAGGGGATCGATACCTACGCCTACTTCGTCGACCTTCTGCGCAAGCTCGCCTCCGGCTGGTCCCAGCTGCGGATCGACGAGTTGCTGCCCGACCTTTGGGCGGCCCAACATCCCGAGACCACTCCGGCCGCCTGACCCACTCCCCAACGCCACACCGCCCCTCTCCCGTGCAATCCCCGATGGGATTACCGGACGGTTACCTTGGGCCAGCATACGATCCCTCGTAGCTGGCGTGATTGACCCAGCGCCGGTGGTGATCCTGCCGAGGCTGTTTCCCGTGGGGTGAGGGCGGCCTGCATTCGTGCTCCTTTTTCCGGTACCATGGGACGTTCCGGAAGAGGCTTCCTATTCCAGCAAGCCATGATTTTCCAGCACTCATGGGAGGCACGCGAGGCGTGGACGACGAGCGTCCCACGGTAGCCATCGTCGGCGGCGGGTGCGCCGGCGCCCTCACCGCCGTCGCATTGCTGCGCGCCGCACGACGTCCGATCGACGTCGTGATCGTCGAGCCTCGCGCCAAGCTCGGAGAAGGCGTCGCGTACTCGACCGAGGACGAACGGCATGTGCTCAATGTCCCGGCGGGACGGCTTTCGGCCCGAAGCGACGATCCGGAGGGATTCCATCGCTGGGCGTCCAGGGAGTGGCCGGGCAGCACGCCCGAGGACTTCCACCCTCGTGGCGCCTACGGCCGTTACCTGCGGAGCGAACTCGCCGCGGCGCTGGAGTATGCGCGAGACCTCACCGGCTCGACGCTCTCCCACACGGCCGGGCGGGTGCGCCGCATCGACCTTCATGACTCCGGCCGCGCACGGGTCGGGGGGAGCGGCTCGCGGCGGCAGCTTCTGTCGCTGGAAGATGGATCTGCGTTCAACGCCTCGGCCGTCGTGCTCGCGATCGGTCCGCCCCCGCCCTCGGCGCCCGCTGAGCTGCCGGTGGTGGAAGGGATCTTTGTCACGCCCTGGCAGCCGGGCGCGCTGGCGCCGCTCGACGGCGGCACCGTGCTGTTGGTGGGCAACGGGCTGACCGCCGTCGATGCCGCCCTCACCATCGGCGACGAGGCGCCGGCGACGAAGATCGTGGCGATCTCGCGCACGGGATGGGAGCCTCGCGCCCATCTCGAGCCGGCGCTGGCGGCGCGGGAAGCCGGCGTGAGCCCGGTCGTGGCCCCGCCCGATGTGCCGGATGGGCCGATTGCGCTCGATCAGCTCGAGGCGGCGATCCGCGGGCACATCCGCGCCAGCCAATCGGCCGGTTACGACTGGCGGGCCGCCTTCGACGGGCTGCGCCCGATCGTCCCGGCGCTCTGGCGGCGGCTGACGGTGGAGGACCAGCGTCGATTCCTTCGGGACCTCGCGCGCGAGTGGGACGTGCATCGCCATCGCATGGCGCCGCGGGTGGCGGCGCGACTGCGGGCGCTGCGTGCCGCCGGTCGATTCGAACAGCGCGTCGCGGGCATTGGCGGCGTCGAGCGGCATCGCGATGGCCTCGCGGTCACCCTCCGCGGACACGCGGCGGGCAACACCGGCACTTCCACCGTTCGCATGCGGTCATCGACGCTCCGAGAGGGGCAGCTCGTCGTCCAGCGCATCATCAACTGCACCGGACCGGGGATGCGAATCACAGCCTGGAACGATCCCCTGGTCCGCCAGCTGCTTGACGAGGGGCGAGCGGCGCCCGATGCGCTCGAGATGGGACTGCGCGCGAACGACGACGGCGCGATCGTGTCGGGGGAAGGAGTTGCCGATCCATCGCTGTTCGTGCTGGGATCGCTGCGTCGCGGCGAGCTGTGGGAAAGCACCGCGGTCGCGGAAATCCGCGCGCAAGCCGAGCGGATTGCCCAGCGGCTCGCGGGCTAACGGCTCGTCAGAAGCGCTCCATCAGGTCTCCCAGAGAGCTCCCTTCATGGATCCGCTGGATGACCCGAGCCAGCAACTTCGCGATCGAGCAGACCCGGATCTTGGGGTGGGCCCGCTCCGGCGTGAGCGCGATGCTGTCGGTGATGAGCAGCTCGCGGATCTCCGGCCGCTCGAGCCGCTGGAGAGCGGTGGGCGTGAGCACGCCGTGGGTGATGGCCAGGTAGATCTCGGGCCGCGCGCCGGCTTCGGTCAGGGCTTCGAGCTGTTCGAGGACGCTCCCGCCGGCGATGATGTCGTCGATCACGATCGGCACCCGGTCGCGGATGTCGCCGACCACGTGGGTCGTGATGGCGCGGCTGAAGGAGGTGCGACGCTTGTGCATGAGCACGAGCGGGATCCCAAGGGCGTTGGCGTACTGGCCGGCGAGCTTGACCCGTCCGGCATCGGGCGCCACCACCACGGCGTCCCCGAGCGGGACCTTCTCCCGCACCCCTTGGCAGAGGACGGAAACCGCCGAGAGCGGATCGACCGGGATGTTGAAGAAGCCCTGGATGGCGGCGGCATGGACGTCGACGAAGACGACCCGGCTGGTCCCGAGCGCCTCGAGCATGGTCGCGACCACCTTGGCGCTGATCGATTCCCTTCCGCGCGCCATGCGCTCCTGGCGGGCGTACGGAAAGTAGGGAACGACGGCGGTGATGCTGTGGACGGAGGCCCGCCGGAACGCGTCGACGTAGAAGAGCAACTCGACGAGGTGCTCATTCACCGGCGCCGAGCAGGGCTGGATGATGACCACGTCGTCGCCGCGGACCGAATCGTCCAGCATGACGTGCGTTTCCGTGTCCGGGAGCCGGGTCGTGGTGCAGCCCCCGAGATGAGTCTCCAGTTCCCGTGCCACCCTTTCGGCCAGAGGCCGGTTCGACGATCCGCTGAACAACCGCAGCGGGTGGGTGGTCTTGGACGGCATGGGCCGCGTGCCCTCGCATCCTTCGCCGCCGGCGGCCGGGCGCCCGTGCTCCGCGTGGCCGCGTTCCGGCCGGCCGCCACCGGCGGTTTCGGGCTCGGGATCCTTGCCGGTGGGCGTGGTCACTGTCCGGCCGACAGGTGTTGCTGGAGGACTTCCGTGACGGCCGGAACCAGTTCCTCCCAGGCGGCCCCCGGTTCCTTGGTCACCGTCATGAAATCGGCCATGAAGAAGAGGCTCTGCACGCCCGCGACGTTGAAGACCGCCGTCGCCAACGGATCGTCGAGCGCCTCGAAGCGCGTCGTGTAGGAGCGCCCGGTGCCCCCGGCCAGGCTGCGGCCGAGGAGGAACTTCATCGCGTTGGGGTTCGGGGTCGCGGAGACCTGGATTTTCGGCAAAGAGCTCATCCTCTCTCCTTCGTGGGTGGTTCGCCGGGATTCTAACGGGTATGGACCCGCCGAACCATCACAACCCGACTGCCTTTGGCGCGCGTGCCGGCGCGCGACCACGGGGCGGGATGCCGCTCAGCCTACGTCAAAGCGGCGGCGCAGAGACGCCAGGGCCGGCTCGAGCATGCTCTCGTCGAAGACCGAGGTAACGCTGGAGATGGAGGTCGAGATGGCCAGGATGTTGACCCCGGCGTCGGAGAACGCGCGGAAGACCTTTCCCGCCACGCTGGGTATCTCCCGGAAGTGCGGGCCGAAGACGGAGACCGCCGTCAGATTCTCCGTGGTGGTGATCCTTGCCGGGCGGACCCTCTCACGCACCGAGTCCACCGCGGCGAGGGCGTCGTCCACGCGATCCTTCACCACGCAGACCACGATGTTGTCGCCGCCGCTCGTGTCGGGGCAGCAGGAGATGAACTCGATGTTGATTTCGGCGTTTCCGACGGCCTCCATCACGACGCCGGCCATGCCGGGGCCGGCCGGGGTGCCGAGGACCGAGATCATCCCGAGGTTGCGGCTGACCAGGATCCCGCCGACTTTCAACTTGCGTTCGGACACCGATGCTCCTCCTCGATCCTCATTCCGCGGGTAGGAAGACGTCGAATCGTGTGCCTTCGTTCACTCGGCTCTCTACCCGGATTCTCCCGCCATACTTCTGGACCAGCTTGAGCACGAGGGCCAGTCCCAGGCCGGTGCCGTGGCGCGTCGCCTCCTTGGCGTTGGGCGCGCGGAAGTATTCCTGGAAGAGGTTCGGCATCGACTCGGCCGGGATCCCGATTCCCGTATCCTGCACGTGGAACTCGTAGCCTCCGCCGGCCTCCTCCAGCGCGGCCGTCACGCGGCCTCCCTCAGGGGTGTATTTCACCGCATTGCTGAGCAGGTTTCCCATGATGTTCTCGATGTCGCCGCGCGCGGCGGTCCGCACCATGGGACCGGGAGCGCGGGTGGCATCCAGGCGTAGATGGCGTGCGTCGCTCTCCGGCCGGATCGCCTCGACCTGGGCATCAAAGATCTCGGCCAGGGAGACCGGGCCCTGCTCGCGGGAGACGTTCATCGAGTGGACCTCCGCCGCCAGGAGCAGAAGGTCGGAGACGAGCTGGAGCTGGTGCTCGGTGCGGGATCGGATCTTCAGCAGGAGGTCGCGCTGCTTCTCCGAGATCTCTCCGGCGTAACCGTCCAGCAGCACATGGAGGAGCTGCTCGATCGTCGCCATGGGCGAGCGAAGGTCGTGGGTGGTGGCCAGGATGAAGCGGCGCTTGTCTTCGTTGGCCGCCTCGACCTGCCGGTGGAAGAGAAAGTTCTCCACGCCGATCCCCACCAGCACTGCCATGAGCCGCAGGAAGTGCAGTTCCCGGCTTCGCAACGGGCGGTTCTGGCTGGGGGTGAACCAGAAGCTGCCGACCTCGCGGTTGTGCACGCGGATCGGGAGACGCTGCGTGTTCTCCCCCTCGCAGGATCCGGCCTCAGCCCGGACCCCGGACTCGGCGGCCGCTCCGAAATCCGGGTCAAGATGGATTCTGACCCCGGAGAGGTCGAGCAGGTCGACGGTGTGCTCGCCCATGCGCGCGAGGGTGACCTCGATCTGGGAGGTGAGCAGGATCCGGTGGACGGTTTCCTCGGCCAGCGCGAGACTCCCCACCAGGCGTTCTTCTTCCTGCTGCAGATCCAGCCTGACCTTGCGGGACCAACGCCGGAGATTTCGGTAGCGAACGGCCAGGACGATGGCTGCCGCCAGCAGAACGATCGGCGGAGCGAGCTGCCACCACGTCATCAGCGACCGCGCCCCATCACGCGCGCCTCGGGCACGAAGAGGGTGTCGACTTGAACCCGGCCTCGGTCGTCACGGACCGAGGCCGCGCGGCTTCGGTCGGGAAGTTCCTGCCCCGTCCGCGGCCTCAGACCGGCCGGCCAGGGGATGTCCTTCCCGGCCGGCGGTGGGCCCCGGCGCGGTCGGGATCGCTGCCGGGCCACGGGCGTGGACCTTAGGATGCGCCGCGGGCCAGCAGGGTCCGGACCTTTTCCAGAAGGGCCCGTGGCTGGACCGGCTTCTCCACGAAGTCATCCACCGGCAGGTAGTCCCCGTCCGTGGACAGGTCGAACTTCATCCCGGTCCGCTGGCCGATGGCCGTCAGCATGATGATCGGGATCCGGCTGAATGCCTCGAGGCCGGGCTCGGGCTTGCGGATCTTGTAGGCCACCTGGAACCCCTCGGTCATGTCGTCCATCATGACGTCGAGGACCATCAGGTCCGGCTTCTCCCGGGGAAGAAGTTCGAGGGCGCGGGTTCCGCTCAGCGCATGCACGCACTCATAGCCGTTCTCTTCCAACACCATGCGCATCGCCTCGACCAGATCCGGATCGTCATCCACCAAGAGGATCTTGGCCTTGCTCATTCATCGTCCTCCTAGGTCTCCCCGCGGGGCAGACCCCTTCAAGTCCGGGGTGGCCCGGTCCCGGTGGCGCGAGCGCTCGAAGCCGCCGCTCCCGGTGGGTGTGGTGCCGGCCAAGGCGTTTCTACTCTATCGGAAGCGGTCCGTGGGAACAATACGAGTAATCGCAGCACAAGATGCCGCGGCATCTCGACACCGGAATCTCAACCCTGGTATCTCAACCCTGGTATCTCGGCCCCGGCATCTCGACACCCCAGGCGGCCGAGACGGCCATTGCGACGAGGTCGCCTGCCGCTCTCGTGGTGAGGGCGCGGTCCCGAAGCTCTCGGCCTGCCCGTCTCACGGGGTCCCCTGCCACCGCCGCCGTTGCCGGCGCAGTCTCCGCTGGGCCGGGATGGGGGCCATGGCGTTTGGATCACGAAGCGGCTGCCTCTGCTATGCTGCACCGGCGAATGGGACGCCCGATCGAAAAGGAGGAAGGCGTGAACAAGACACTGTCGGTGGTGCTCGCCATCGTGGCTGCTCTGTTGCTGGCCGGTGTGGTCTACCTGGGTGTCCGGCTCCGGGACACCAGTGCCCGCTATGCCGAGACGCTTCAGTCGGAAGAGGACGTGCGCTCGCAGTTCAACTCCGCCCTGCTGTCGATCGCCGAGATCCAGGACAGCCTCAACGCGATCGTGCCGGCCGAGGAGGAGGTGCTGGATCTGACCCGGTCGGCCGAGGGAGGGGTGACGCAGACCCAGAAGGACCAGATGCTCGGCACCATCGACGGGTTGCGGCAGAGCATCGACCGGAACAAGGCCCGCATCCGCGACCTCGAGTCGGACCTGCGGCGCTCCGGGCAGGAGGTCGCCGGGCTGAGCCGTATCATCGAGAACCTCAAGGAGTCGGTGGCGCAGAAGGAAAGGACGATCCGGGTGCTGACGGCCAGGGTCGACTCGCTGACCACGACGGTGGCCGGCCTGCGGGAGGATGTCCGCCGTGGCGAGGAGACGATCACCGCCCAGCAGACGGTGATCGAGCGGAAGCAGCAGGAAATCGGGCGCGTCTTCTACATCGTGGGTACGCGCGACGAGCTCAAGGAGAAGGGCCTGGTGACGCAGCGCGGCGGCGTCCTCGGGATCGGCAAGTCGACTGTCCTTACGGGACAGTTCCGCGAGAGCGACTTCGAGGAGGTCGACACCGATGTGGTGCGGGAGATCCGCTTCGAGGGGAAGAAGCCGGAGGTCCTGAGCGCCCAGGCCAGGAGCAGCTATCAGCTGCGCCCGGAGGGAGATGCGACGGTGCTCGAGATCCAGGACCCGGCCGAGTTCCGCAAGGTGAAGTACCTGGTCATCATGATCGAGGATTGAGACCAGGGTCCCATCACGGATCCGGCGGTCGCGGCGCGTGTACACAATCTCTTGGCAGCCGGTCTCTCACCAGGATCGCCCGGTTGACGGTCGCGCAGCCGAGGACGCCCCAAGGAGGATCCCACCGAGGACAGGCGCGGGATAGACAGGCGCGGGACAGGCAGGCGCGCGATAGACAGACGCGCGATAGACAGGCGCGGGATCCCGCGACAGGGGGATCCGGCAAACCAGATTCCGCGGACGAGGAACAAGCACCGAGGAGAATGTCTCGTATGACCCTAGCCATGCGAATGAACCGAGCCACTTGCCGCCTTCCCCGAACCAGCCGCGCGGCGATCCTGTGCCTGGGCGCGCTGCTGGGCGGCGCTCTTGGGCTCATGGCCCCGGCCGCCAGCGCCGCGCCGCAGGAGCCCACGATGATCTCGTTGATCTCGTTTGGATCCCTTCAGGGGGATGTCGAGATGTGCGGCTGCCACCGCGGGCCCAAGGGGGGGATCGCTCGCCGCGTCTCGTGGCTGGCCGACGTGGAGAAGCAGGACCCCGATTATGTCCAGCTTGACCTCGGCAACTTCGCCAGTGTCAAGGACGCGGTGGCCGAAACGGAAACCGCCTTCGTCTGGAAGATGATGGAGAAGCTGCAGGTCGCCTCGACCGCCCTGGGTCCGCGAGAGATGACGAGTTGGAAGATCGTCCGCCCGCTCGTCGAGGCCGGCACCATCCCCATGGTCTCCTCCAATGTTCGGGTGCGAGAAAACGGACAGGATCGCGCGGCCGGCGACCGAATCCTCTACGTGGAGACCGAAGGGGTTCGTCTGGGGATCTTCTCCCTGATCGGACCGGAACCTTTCGCGACGGCCAAGGCTCCCGAGGGGGTGCAGTTCACCCTGGAGGATCCCTTCAAGGTCGCGCGATCGATCATCCCCGAAATCCGCGGGCAGGCCGACGTCGTCGTGCTGGTCTCGCAGATGACGGTGGCGGAATCCGACAGCCTGCTGAAGAACGTCCCCGGGATCGACGTGGCGCTCTATGGCTACCTGGCGGAGTACGAGGACATCGCGAGCCGCGTCGGCGGCACGATCGTCAACCGGACCGGCGAACGGGGCCAGTACGCGGGACGGCTGATGCTCACGGTCGACCCGGCGGGGAAGATCAGCGGCTTCAGCTCGGCCAACGTGGCGTTGGCCAAGGCCATGCCGGAGGATCCGGAGACCGCCGCGCTGGTGGAGGAGACGCTGGCCGAGGTCAAACGCCTCCAGTCGGCGGACAGGCAGCGAAACCTCGACGACTTCGAGAGGCGCCTGGCCGAGGGGAAGTGACAAAGGCGCCCGGCCGAGGGGTGCTGACAGAGGCGCCTGGCCGATGGAAGTGACCCGGCACAGGCCGGAAGGAGCGATCGGATGGGCGAGAGCCGGCGCGGCATGCCCCCCCACGCGCCCGTGACGGGGGACTGCGCAGTGGCGGCCGCGGCAGGCTCAACCGCGGCACGGCCGGCCCACGATCGCCGTCGCCATGCCCCGCGTTTCCGCCTGGACCGGATGGCCTCGTCCTTGGTCGCCGCGATCGTCCTGGCCGGATGCGGCGGCGGTGGGTCGACCCGCAGCCCGGATCCGCAACCGGGTCCCTGGGACTTCCCCGCCGCGACCGGCCATGCCCTCGTCCTGCGATCCGAGCAGACGTCCTGCGCCGTCGGCGATAGCGTGGATGTCAAGCTTACGGCCTATGATCTCCCGCCGCTCTCGGGCGCTGCCCTCCGCATCGACGTCCCAAGCGAACTCCTCGCGGCCGGCCGTATCCTGCGCAACCCGCAAGCCCTGCCCTCAGGCGAGGCCATGTTGACGGTCGAGCGGATCGAACCGGATTCGGGGCGGGTGAGCTGGGGCTTCAGCTTCGTCCGCGGCAGCGGCCGGACCTTCAGCGGAAGCGCCGTCCTGCTGCTGCTCCGATGCCGCGCCCTGGAATCCGGAAGCGCCTATCTGCGACTCGATCGCGGCACGCTCGATCTTCGCGACAGCGCCGGGAGTCGGATGGCTGGTCTGGAGAACATCCGCCTCGACCCGCTCACGCTACTGGTTCTCTAGGTCCCTGGGGGATCGTCCGCTAGCCGATCGTTCACCAGAACCCGTTCCAGGACCGAGGCCGTTCGGATTGTTGACACCGCGGATCCCCGATCCATACAGTTGTTCCATGATAGGCAAAAGGGCCGGGCCAGGGTCGGATCCCCACCATCCCGCCTCCGCGCCCACGCCCGAGATCAGAGACGAAAGGAGAGTATGACAAGCGTTTTGTGTGTGGTGCTGGGTCTGTCGGCTTTGATGGATCTGGCGCTGGGAGTGTGGGCCAGCGCCGCCTGGGGATCCTTCACCGAGACTTGGCGCCTTCAATCGTTCCAGGTCAGCGCGCAGGCGACCGCCGATGCACGTCTCCTGGGAACGGTCCTGGGCTTCTGCCTCTTGATGTTTGCGGCGCTCCAGGTGCAGATCATCCTCTGGATTCGCCGCGGATGGGAGCAGGGCCATCGCCTCACCGTGATCTTTGGCGCGTACCTGCTGATCTCCTCCGTGGTGACTTCCCTCCTGTTCCACAGGCCGGAGTTCCTGTGGGTGGACGGACTTCGCGGAATCCTGCTGGGCGCGCTGGCGTTGCTCTCGCTGAACACGCCGGCCACCGTCCGCGAGCTGCGGCTTCCCGCCCGGACACATGTCACGCCCCGGATGCGCGATCACCGGGGAGCGGAGGATCGATCGGCAGTGCGCCACGGCGATCGCCGTGGACGGCGCCGGGACAACCGGGCCGATCGCGATCGGGACCGGTCAAGGTCCCGCGTTGCCGGACGCCACGGGCACAGCGGAGGCCGCGCAGGCGGCAGGACAACGGACCGCGAGTCCACCGCGGAACGGGGGACCGATGGTGACCGGGAGCGCCTGGCCGCGCGGGGAGAGAATCGATCATCCCGCATCCGGGGCGATCGCTCTCCGGATCCGCGATCGCGTGCCCGCGAAGTCATGCCCGTGGGGCCAGAGCGTCCGAAACCGCCCAGGAGGGAGCCGGTCTCCGAACAGGATGACCGGGACCTGACCGTGGTGGTTCACGGCCCGGCCGACAAGCACCGTCCTCACGATGAACGGCCGCCGTTGCAGGCGGGGGGCCTGCCGCTGGCAGGACGCGAAGCAGCGAGTCCCCTGTCGCAGGAGGCTTCCTTGAGCCCGGCGGCTGGGGACTTCGAGCAACGGGAGGATGACGCATCGCCGCGAGGAGATCGTCGTCGCCGCCGCCGTCGTGGTCCGCGGCGCAACGGGGAGGCGCGCGAGTACGCCGCGCCGATCGAAGATGGTTCGTTCATGGATCTGCCGGAGCCGGCCGCCGCTGAGGACTCGGATGACCGTGATCCGCCCCCCAGCTCCGGGTACGTCCAGGCTCTGGACAAGCTGAGCCTGTTGGAGCCGCGGCCGGCCGGAACGAAGGGCGATAGCTCGCCATTCGGCCGCACCCGCAAACCGGCAGGAAGAAGGCGTTAGGCGCGCGTCCACCCACGTTCGCGCGTCCGCCGGCCCCTCGACAGGCAACCCCGGCTCAGCCGTCTGAGGCTGGGCTGCCTGGAGTCAGGCAAGAGAATCAGTCAACCTGCAACCCGGCGAGCGCCGACCCCAGGAAAGGCGGCCCGCCGGGTGACCTCCCGCCTGCCGCCCCCCTATCGCAGCCTGACCAAGCCTCAGCTCAGCCCTCCAACGCTCAGCCCTCAAACTCCAGCAGGATCTCTCCGCGCGGGACCATCTGTCCCTGCTTGACGAAGATCGTCCGGATCGTGCCGTCGCGCGGCGAGAGCACCTCGTTGCGCATCTTCATCGCCTCCAGCACGAGGATGGGCTCGCCGCGCCGGACCGCCTGCTGTTCGGCGACCGCGATGTTGCCGATGACGCCGGGGATGGCGGCGGTCAGGTGCCGGGGATCGGGTGGTTGGTAGGGCCGCCGTCGCTCGAACCTGCGGGTCAGGCTGGTCCGGTAGACGGTGTCGTCGAGCACGAAGTCATGGGGTTCGCTCATGCGTGCCTCCCGATCAGAATGGCGGGATCCCGTGCTTCTTCGGCGGACGTGTTTCCGCCTTCTGCAGCGAGATCTCCAACGCATGGACGACAAACTCGCGAGTCTCCTCGGGCGTGATCACGGCATCGATGTGCCCCTCGGCCGCGGCCCGATACGGATTGGCGAACTTCTGCTGGTACTCCAGCACCTTGGTCCGCCGCATCGCCTCGGGATCCGGCGCCTCGGCAATCTCCTTGCGGAAGATGATGTTGGCGGCCCCTTCGGGACCCATGACGGCGATCTCGGCGCTCGGCCAGGCGAAGACGAAGTCGGCCCCGAGATGGCGCGAACACATGGCGATGTAACCCCCGCCGTAGGCCTTGCGCAGGATGACCGTGATCTTCGGTACGGTGGCCTCGCTGTAAGCGTAGAGAAGCTTGGCCCCGTGACGGATGACCCCCGCGTGCTCCTGGTCGACTCCCGGCAGGTAACCCGGCAGGTCCACGAAGGTGACCAGGGGGATGTTGAAGGCATCGCAGAAGCGGATGAACCGGGCCGCCTTGTCCGAGGAGTCCACGTCGAGGACGCCGGCCAGGACCGCCGGCTGGTTGGCCACGACGCCGACGCTGTGCCCGTTGAAGCGGGCGAACCCGACGACAATGTTCGGAGCCCAGCCCGCATGCACCTCGAAGAGATCGGAGTCGTCGCAGACCGAGCGGACGACGTCCCGGACATCGAAGGGATCCCGCGCGTCGGCGGGGATCACCCGGGCCACGTCAAAGCCGGCGCGCGGCGGATGGGGCGCGAAGGCGTCGGGTTTCTTGCGGTTGTTCCAGGGAATGAAGGTGACCAGCTTCTTGATCTGCTCGAAGCACTCCTGCTCGGTCGCCGCGTAGAAGTGCGCGTTGCCGGAAACCTCGGTCTGGACGCGCGCGCCGCCGAGGTCCTCCATGCTGATCTCCTCGCCCAGCACCGTCTTGATCACCTCGGGGCCGGTGATGAACATGCGGGAGATCTTGTCGACGACGAAGACGAAGTCGGTGAGCGCGGGGGAGTAGACCGCACCGCCGGCGCACGGCCCGAGGATGACCGAAATCTGGGGAATGACCCCCGAGGCCTGGGTGTTCCGGTAGAAGATCTCGCCGTAGCCGGCGAGCGAGTTGACGCCTTCCTGGATCCGCGCGCCGCCCGAGTCGTTGATCCCGATGAGCGGTGTGCCGAGCTTCATGGCGTGATCCATGATCTTGGTGATCTTGCGGGCGTGGGCCAGGCCGAGCGAACCGCCGGCGACCGTGAAGTCCTGCGCGAAGAGACAGACCGGGTGACCGTGGATCTTGCCGGTACCCGTGATCACCCCATCGGCCGGCAGTTCCTTGTGGTTCATGTCGAAGTCCTGGCACTTGTGCTCCACGAAGAGGTCGTACTCGTGGAACGAATCAGGATCGACGATCAGCTGGATCCGCTCGCGTGCCGTGAGCTTTCCGCTCGCCACCTGTTTCTCGACCGCCTTGGGGCCGCCACCCCCAGTGGCTCGGGAACGGCGGGCGAAGAAGTCGACCACCTTCTGCATGACCGACAGAAACGTCTGGGGATGCGCCGCCGGGCCCGCCGGAGTGCGTTGGGCCGAACCGTGGGATGGGGAGGCTCCTCGCGGCGAAGATGCTTCCGAGGCGGGTCGTCCCGGGCCTGACGGCCTTGGGCGTTCCCCCTCCGCCTGCGTTGCCCCGACCCTCGATGAGGTTTCAGCGGAATGGTCCATGGATTACCTCGCAGACGATGTCGAGTCCCCGGGGACGGGCAGAACGAGGCCAACCATGGGCCCGATGAAAGCACCTCGCCCCCCCGGGGGTGCCGGGAGGAATTGTAGGCGCCCTTCCTGAACCGGGGCAAGTCGAGACCGGCTCGGTCCGGCTCGGCGCGTGGTCATCCCTTCCGTCGAGGAGGCGACAGCAACCTGGCCAACTCGATCTGGTAGCCGAATCTGACGACCTCCGAGCCGGGGTTGCGGTGTCCCAATCCGGCGTTGGAGATGTGTCCCACGCTCACGCTCACCATCTGCGCCGCGGCGATGCGCCGGGATACCTCGATCGAGGAAAAGAACTCCAGGTGACTACCGAGATCGAGCCATTTCTCCGCGGGGAAGTACCCTGGTCCGCTGGAGACGGCGATCGACCAGTCTGTTCCCAGGTTCTGGTACAGCATCAGGCCCCCGCCCGCGAAGAGCGGGGAGCCTTTGGTGGACAGGTCTCCTTCTGCCCACAGGCGCAGCCCGTGCCAGAGCGGCCGGGTGCGCCAGTGCACGAAGACACCATGGACTTTCTTCTCGTCCAGCGCGCCGGTCATCCCGTAACCGCCCGCGAGCCAGCTTCCGTCGCCCCACCGGCGAGCCGCAGCCGACCGTTCCGCGGTGGCCGCCAGGAG
This sequence comes from Candidatus Eiseniibacteriota bacterium, assembly GCA_029569475.1. The sequence goes on from JAKQSZ010000009.1 coordinate 15,261, forward strand.
CGTTGCATGGAGAGTCAGCGCCGCTGTCCACCACCGCGCGAACCGGGTCAGCGAATCCAAGGGAGTCTACATCCTCTCCGGCGCCTGGATGGTGAGCAGCCCGAGGCCATTGCGCAGGACCTGGGCGACGCACAGCGAAAGCTGCAGGCGGGCCCGCAGCAGTTCGGGCCGGGCTCGCAGGACCTCGTGCTCGTGGTACATGCGCGCATAGGCCTTGGTCAGGTCGAGGATCGCGGCGGCAACCGGAGCCGCCGACAGCTGCCGCGAGGACAGGTCGATGGCCTCCGGAAACTCCGCCAGCAACCGGATGACCTCGCGCTCCTCCGGCTCCTGCAGGAGAGCCGGGTCGGCGGCCGCGGCGTTTAGGAACGGACCATCGGCGGCCGTGGAGTTCGCCAATGGACCGTCGGCGGCCGTGGGTTGGGATGCTGCCTGGTCCGACGCCGCCAACCCCGGCACGGTCAGATCAGATGGGCTGATGAGGCCGGCGTCGATCCCCTTGCGCAGGATGCCGTGGATCCGGGCGTGCGAGTACTGGATGCTCGGCCCGGTATCGCCCGTGAAGGAAATCGTCTCGTTCGGGTCGAACGTCAGGTTCTTCTCCGCGCTGACCTGGAGGAGGTAGAGCTTCAACGCTCCCTGCCCGATCATCTCGGCGGTCGACTCGGCCAGCGCGGCGTCGGAGCAGTATCCACCCTCGTCGATCTTGCGGCGCGCCACGTCGTGCAACTCCTGCAGGAGGTTGTCGGCATCGACCATCACCCCCTCACGGGATTTGAGCCGGCCGAGACCGTGGGCCAGGTTCACCATGCCATAGCTGGCGTGCCGGCAGCGATCGGCCCACTCGTGACCGAGCAGCTTGAGGATGGCGAAGAGATTCTGGAAGTGGAGATTCTGCTCCGAGCCGACCACGTAGATCGAGCGATCCATGGCGTAGTCCTCGAAACGCTGGATGGCGGTGCCGATGTCCTGCGTCATGTACACCGCGGTGCCGTCGGCTCGCAGCACGACCTTCTCCTCGAGGCCGGCTGACTCCAGCGGCGCCCAGATCGAACCGTCCTCCTTGCGCCGGAAGATGCCCTCCTCCAGGCCCCGCAGCACCTCCGCCTTGCCGCGCTGCCAGACCTCGCTCTCGAAGTACCACCGGTCGAAGCGTGCTCCGATGCGGGCATAGGTCTCGCGGAAGCCCTGGTAGACCCACTCGTTCATCCGCCGCCAGAGCTCGAGCACGCCGGGATCGCCCGCCTCCCAGGCCCGCAGCATCTCCTGCGTCCCCGCGATGAGCGCCGAGGAGCGGTTGAACTCCTCCTCGAAGTTCTTCGCCTCGAGTTCGATGGCCCGCAGTTCGTTCTTGTCGGTGATCTCCTTCAGGCGCTTCTTCGAGAAGCGCTCGAGATCGATACCGCGGGCGGCGGCCAGCGCAGCTCTCTCCTCCTGGAGCCTGGTGTTGAAGAGGACGTAGTAGCGGCCAACGAAGTGATCGCCCTTTTCGCCGGTCGTCTCCGGAGTCTCGCCGCCGCCCCAGTTCCGGTAGGACAGCATCGACCGGCAGATGTGGATTCCGCGGTCGTTGACCAGGGTCACGCGCACCACCCGCTCTCCGGAGGCCTCGAGGATGTTGCAGAGCGCCATGCCGAGGAGGTTGTTGCGGAGGTGGCCGAGGTGAAGGGGCTTGTTCGTGTTGGGCGACGAGTATTCCAGCGCCGTCGTCCGCCCCTGCGGGAGGCGCCGGCCGTAGCGCGAACCCGAGCGGCTGATGTCTTCCATCACCAGGCGGGCCAGTCCGGCCGGATCGAGCTTCAGGTTGACGTAGGGACCGGCCGCGACCGCCTCGCTCAGCGCGATCGGCAGATCCGCCAAGGCGCCGTGAGGATCGCCGATGGCGCGCCCGACCGCCTCGGCCCACCGCTGCGCTGCCTCCGCCGGGGTGCATCCGAGCGTCTTCGAGAGCGGAAAGGCGCCCAACGCCAGGTCGCCGAGATCGGGGCGGGGAGGGCGGGTGAACGCCAGGTTCTGGAAACCGGCGGCGCCGGCTCCCTCGGTCGGGGCCAGACCGATGATCTTCTCGAGCAGCCGGTTCTTGAATTCCTGATAGCTTCGCATGGTCCCTCCTGGCGCGACCCGTCCCGAACGGCGCGGTCTCCCGGCCTGACGCTATTGCTCAGCCGAGGCGCGACGCATTCGATCCGGCCTTCGGCGGCCACAGCGCATCCTAGAACCGCCGTGCCCACGCGCAAAATGGTTTGGCTCCATGTCGTGGAGCGACCGCGCCGGTCAGTTCCGTGCTCTCCGGATCCTGCTGCTCAACGGCGCGCCGCCTCCCGAGGTGGAGCCGGCCCGTCGCGTCATCAGCCGAAGATCACGAGCCCGGCCGAGGCGAGGGCGAGGATGGCGATGCCGATGGCCAGCACGCCGGCCACGATGTTGAAGATCGCCGAATTGACGTGGCGCCCCATCAGGCCGCGGTCGTTGATGAGCTTGAGCATGAAGTAGAGGACCGCCGGCAGCAGGATGCCGTTGACCACCTGGCTGACGTACATGATCCCGAGGAGGGAGACTCCCGGGAACAGGATGAAGCCGGCGCCGAGGACGATGAGGGACGTGTAGAGGATGTAGAACTCCCGGGCCTCGTGGAAGCTCTTGTTGACCCCGGATTCCCAGCCCAAGCCCTCGCAGATGGTGTAGGAGGTGGAGAGGGGCAGGATGCTGGCCGCGAAGAGCGAGGCGTTGAAGAGGCCGAAGGCGAAAAGCCCCGCGGCATAGCGTCCGGCCACCGGGATCAGCGCCCGGGCCGCGTCCCCGGCGGATTCGATCTCGATGCCCTGGCTGTGCAGGTGGGTCGAGCAGACGACCACGATGAAGACGGCGACGACGGTCACCGCCAGACAGCCGACGATGGTGTCGAGGCGGGAGAGGGCGTAGTCCGACACCCGGATGTTCTTCTCCGCGACGGAGGACTGCTGATAGAACTGCATCCAGGGGGCGATCGTCGTGCCGACCAGGGCGACGAGCATGACGAGGTAGCCGGGTTCCGGAAACAGCCGTGGAACCGCCAGCGCGCGGGCGATGTCCCCGGCCGACGGATGGCTGTAGAAGCCGGCCACGAGGTAGCTGACGTAGAAGAGGCATGCCACCAAAAAGACCTTCTCCACCGTGGCGTAGGAGGCGCGCAGCACGATCACCCAGACGAAGAAGGCCGCCAGCGGCACCGAGACCAGACGCGGGATTCCGAAGATCTCCCCCGCGGCCGCGACCCCGGCGAACTCGGCGAGGATGTTGCCGAAGTTGGTGACGAGCAGGCCGAGCAGGAGATAGAACGTGGCCTTCACGCCGAATCGTTCCCGGATGAGGTCGGAGAGCCCTTTGCCGGTGACCACGCCCATGCGGTTGGACATCTCCTGCACGACGACGAGGGCGAGGCAGAGGGCCGGGAAGAGCCACAGGGTGGAAAGCCCGTAACGGGCGCCCGCCTGCGAGTAGGTCGTGATGCCGCCGGCGTCGTTGTCGACATTGGCGGTGATGATGCCCGGGCCGAGAACGGCGAGGAGAAGACGCAGACGGAGAGCGCCCCGGCGGATCCGTTCCCGGGCCGGGAAGCTCAAGCGTGGGCCTCCCGCCGGAACTCCGGCAGCAACTCGTCGAAGGCGTGCTTGAGCAGGATGACCCCAAGCAGGCGCGATTCGTCATCGACCACCGGGCAGGCGAGGAGGGAGTACTTCTGGAAGAGCTCCGCGACCTCCCGTAGCTCTCCTTCCGGAGAAACCGTTATGAGGCGGGTCTCCATGACCTCGCCGATCCTTCGTTCCGGCGGCTGGCGGAAGAGGGTGCGCAGGGTGGTGACGCCGGCGAGCCTTCCCTCCTCGATGACGTAGACGTAGTAGATCCCCTCAATCTCGTCCGCCAGGCGCCGCACCTCCTCGAGCGCCTCGCTCACGGTGTGATCCGGCCGGATCGCGATGTACTCGGGGGTCATCAGGGCGGCGGCTGTCTTCTCCTCGTAGGCGATGAGCTGCTCGAGCTGCGCCCGCTCCTCCTCTTCGACCTCCGCGATGATCTCCTCGGTGTGCAGCTCCGGCAGGCTGGTCAGGATGTCGGCGGCCTCGGCCGGATCCATCTCTTCGAGGATGTCGGCCGCCTCCTCCGGATGGAGCTGGGAGATGACCGCCGCCTGGACTTCTTCCTCCGCTTCCTCGAGGGCGTCGGCGGCGGCCTCGGTGCCGAGGCTGCGGAGGATCATCTCCCGCTCTTCCCGCCCCAGTTCCTCGAGAAGGTCCGCGACCTCTCCCGGGTGCAGTTCGTGGATGCGGGCCCGTTCGACTTTCAGGCGGATGGGCGCCCCCGAGGGGGTGTGATCCGACTCCGCCAGGGGCTGGACGAACTTCCAGGAGATCAGCTCATCCTGCAGCCGGCGACCGAAGCGGCGAAAGGCCGGCCGAAGGGCCGCCTCCCACCCGAGACGCCGAAGCAGGCCCGTGAACCCGACGTCGACGTGAACGATCCACATCCGGTCGGTGACCAGGAGCTGCACGTCGTTGACCCGCTCGACCTTTGCGCCCTCCAGGTCGACGATCTGCTGGTCCAGGAGCAGATCGCGGACACGGAAGTCGGCGGCCGCGATCTCGAAGGGGCGCAGCGAGGCAGGATCCACCGGAAACGGCTGCCGGGTCAGGCTCGCCGTGACAACCGCGGCGGTGACCGGCGCCACCCGCTCTTCGCCGCCGCTCAGGCGGATCAGCAACCCGGTGATCGGGGGATAGGGCTCTCCGGTCGAGGCCACCAGGTCGGTCAGGCGTCCGATCCGCCGTCCATCGGGGCCGGTCACCGGGCGCCCCAGCATGGAGGAGACGAAGACAAAGGGCTTATCCGGCTGGTGCGTCATGACGGACTCCGATTACGGCAGCGGGGTTCGCCCTTCCGGGAGTTCGACTCCCGGGGGCACGCGGACCGGCCGGGGCGCCGCGGGTCCCTGCCGGAGGTCACCGGTGGAGCGTGCCGTCCTGGGTCCCCCCGTTCAAGCGCAAAGGTTGCGGAGCGATCCCGGTCCTCGGTTCTCCCATTCAAGCCCGAGGGTTGCGGAGCGATCTCCGCGGCCGGTCCGGCGAACCCGGCTTGAGCGCGGCCGCTCCCGGGCCTTACAGTCGAGCCCACAGATGGGCTGGAGGGCGTGGTGTCGCGACCGGCCCGGGGGCGAGACGAAGGAGGGGTGTCGTGGATTCTCGAATCACCAGGCTGGCTGATCTGCTGGTCAACTATTCCTGCGGGGTCAAGAAGGGCGAGAAGCTGCTGGTCGAGTGCAACGGCTTCGACGGGCTTGATCTGGCGCACGAGATCGTCCGGGCCGGCACGCGCGCCGGCGGCCATGTCTTCACCAACTTCCGGCACGACCGGCTGACCCGCCGGTTCCTGCTGGACGCGGACGAGGAGCAGATCAAGGCCCAGGCGCGGTACGACCTCTACCGCATGAAGGAGATGAACTGCTATATCGGGGTGCGCTGTTCCACCAACTCCATGGAGATGGGGGATGTCCCGTCCGAGCAGCAGAAGCTCTTCATGCAGCACTACTACACGCCGGTCCACTTCAAGGTGCGCGTGCCCAAGACGCGCTGGGTGGTGCTGCGCTGGCCCAACGACTCGATGGCGCAGAACGCCCGCCGGTCGCTGCATTCCTTCGAGGATTTCTACTACGACGTCTGCACGATCGACTATGCGCGCATGTCCCGGGCCATGGACCCGCTCAAGGCCCTGATGGAGGCGACCGACCGGGTCCAGATCAAGGCTCCCGGCACGGACCTCTCCTTCTCCATCCAAGGGCTTCCCGCGATCAAGTGCGACGGCCACGTCAACATCCCCGACGGGGAGTTGTACACCGCGCCGGTGCGCGACTCGATCAACGGCACGATCCGGTTCAACACCCCGGCCCTCTATGAGGGGACCGTCTTCGACCAGATCGACCTGACCTTCAAGAAGGGCAAGGTGGTCGACGCCCAGGCCGGCGCCCAGACCGAGCGCCTGAACCAGATCCTGGACCGGGACCCGGGGGCGCGCTACGTCGGCGAGTTCTCCCTGGGCTTCAATCCCTACATCGAGAAGGCCATGCTGGACGCCCTCTTCGACGAGAAGATCGCCGGGTCCCTCCACATGGCGCTGGGCAACGCCTACGACGACTGCTTCAACGGCAACCGCTCGCAGATCCACTGGGACCTGGTGCACATCCAGCGGCCGGAGAACGGCGGCGGGGAGGTCATCTTCGACGGCAAGGTCATCCGCCGCGATGGGCTGTTCCTGACCAGGGAGTTGAAGGGGCTCAACCCCGACAAGCTGAAATGAGGCCGGACCCCGACCATGCCTGATCACGGGCTTCCCGAGGGCTTCGCTCTGCGCGAAGCCTCCACGGCCGACCTCCCCATCATCCTGCGACACCGGGACCAGATGTTCCGCGACATGGGCTACCGCGGCGAGGACAGCCTCGCCGCGGCGGCGGAGATCTCGGAACGGGTCATCGGCGAGGCGTTGCACGGCGGCCGTTACCGGGGCTGGTTCATCGCCGATCCGTCGGGGCGGGTTGTGGCAGGAGGGGGGATCATCCTGCTCGAGCACCACGCCGGCCCCTCCGACCCGACGCCTCTGCGGCCGGTGATCGTGAATGTGTACACCGAGGCGGCTTACCGGGGACGTGGGCTGGCCCGTGCGCTGATGAACCAGGCGGTGGCCTGGTGCCGCGAGCAGGGGCTCCACCGGGTGTTTCTCCATGCCAGCCCCCAGGGCCGCCCCCTGTATGAATCCATGGGTTTTCGATCGACCCCCGAGATGCGGTTGGACCTCACGCCGCCTCGCGAGGACGGGAGCCGCCCGCCGCGCGCGGCAGGCAAACGTTGACCCGCGGGGAGAGTTCCCGGCTCCACGCCCGGCTGGCCATTCCGCTTTACGGAGCGATCTTCGTCGTTGCGGCCACCGCGCCGCGATGGACAGGCCTCGGCGCGGCTGGACCTGTCCCCCCTTCCATCCTCACGCATCTGATCATGCTGGGGGCGAGTCTGCTCGCGATTCGTGTCGTGGGGCGCGGCGACTGGAAGGCCTTCGGGTTCACGCGGGGGACGTGGACATTCCGCTGGAGCTTCCTGGCCTGGGCCATCCCGACCGCTATCCCCTCCACCCTGGGAGCGCTCACGGGGGCGCCGCGAGCGGTCCGGAGCACCCGCTGGTGCGCGGTCCGCTCTTCACGATTCCGGTCGTCTGGGTCGTCGCCAGCATCTGTGAGGAGGTCCTCGCGCGGGGCCTGTTGCAGACCATGCTCGGCGCCTGGAGCGGAATCGGGTGGCGGGTCGGCCGTTGGCGTATCTCGCTGCCGGTGTGGCTGAGCGGGCTCCTCTTCGGGGCGGGGCACCTGATTCTCTGGCCGGTCATGGGACCGGCGACGCTGGGCATATGCGTGATGACGGGAGCTCTGGGCGTGGTGGCCGGGCAGCTTCGCGCATCGACCGGCAGCCTGTGGCCGGCCATCCTGGTCCACGTGCTCTTCAACGTCGGCGGTTCGCTGCCCGGCTGGATCCTCTGAGCCGCCGGGAGCCTCCGGGCCGGCCCGCGGCGATTGTGAAAAAACCTCTTGTTCGCGAATATAGCGATCGTTAGATTCCCTTGGTGCGGCGCGCGGCGGTGCCCGTCATGAGGCTACCGTCCAGGGCGGGGCAGGTGAGGAGGGGGCATGGAGCAGGAGATGGTCGTCTCTCGGGCGCGCCGCGCGCCGTCATGGACCGGCCCAGGGGACTGGCACCGACCGCGGGACGAGGCGGGATGGGGCGGGGGGAATGATGTCCGGGCGGAAGACAGCGAAGAAGACCTCCTCCGCCGCGTCGAGGGCGAAAAAATCCGCCGCCTCAGGGAGGAATGCCCCCACCGCCGCGTCAGGCGCGAAGGGCTCTACCACCGCGTCAGGGGCGGATGTCTCCGCCGCGGTGGCAGCGGCGAAGAGAGGCCGTCCCCCCGCGGCTTCACGGCTGAAGGAGGCGCCCCGTCTACGACGCCGGCGAGGGGCGGAGGGCGAAGAGGTCCCCGGGCGCGAACGCCTGCTGATGGCCGCCGTCCGGCTCGTCGGGACGAAGGGCTACGCCGCGGCCTCGGTGCGCGACATCGTCCAGGCCGCGGGCGTGACCGCGCCGACCCTCTATCACCACTTCGGCAACAAGGAAGGGCTCTATCGGGCGGTGGCTCGCGCGGGCAGGGAGCGCCTGGACGGCGTCTGGCTGCAGGTACGCGACTCCGGCGAGCCGGCCCCCGATCGCCTCCGGCGGCTCTGCCGCCTCTACGCGGCCATACAGAGGGAGTCCGTACACCTCGGTTGGGCGGTCGAGCGCATGCTGTCCGATCCCGCGCCGGCGGGCCCCTCGCGGGAACTGCGCGCCCTCGCGCATGACCGGCTTCGCCAGGTCGAGCGTCTGGTCGAGGAAGGGGTGGCGCAGAAGGCCTTCCGGCGCTGCGTGACGCGGCACGTGGCGCTGGCTTTGCTCGGCGCGGTCGGGATCGCCACCCGGTCGTATCTGATCGAGGCAGACGGAGGGCGCGTCGAGGAAGATCTGGATGGCATGGTGGCGGTGATCCTGGCGGGGATTGCCGCGGTTTCCCGTTGACGGGTTGGACCGGAAGGGTGGAGGAAAGGTGAAAGCACACACGCCAGCCAAGGGGGAGATCCCCGGTCGTTATCAGTCCGGTCGTCGATACTCGACTCAGTTCGCCGTCGCCGACGTCCCGGCATTGCTTCTCGCGGCAACGCTGATCGCTTTCTCCGGCGGCTGTGGAAAGCGACAGGGAGCTCCACCCCCCGGACCACCCGAAGTCGGCTTTGTGACGCTGGCGACCGATCGGGCCGCGTTGACCACCGAGCTTCCGGGCCGCACGGCGCCGTTTCTGGTCGCCGAGGTCCGCCCCCAGGTGAGCGGCCTCCTGCTGGAGCGCCGGTTCGAGGAGGGGAGCGAGGTGCGCGCCGGCCAGGTTCTCTACCAGATCGATCCCGCGCCCTACCGCACGGCCGTGGACCAGGCCGAGGCCGCGCTGGCCATGGCGGAGGCGAATCTGCCGGCGGCCGAGGCTCGCGCCGACCGGCTCCGTGGGCTGGTGGACATCCGCGCGGTCGGCCAGCAGGATGTCGACGAGGCGCAGGCGGCCCTGCTGCGCGCGCGGGCCGGGGTGGCGGCGAGCCGCGCCGCCCTGGATGCGGCCAAGATCAATCTGGCCTGGACTCCGATCAAGGCGCCGATCGCCGGCCAGACCGGCCGGTCCAACGTCACCGCCGGAGCCCTCGTCACCGCGTACCAGCCGCTTCCCCTGGTGACCATCCAGCAGCTCGATCCGATCTTCGTGGATGTGCAGCAATCCTCGGTGGAGCTGTTGCGGTTGCGGCGCGTCCTGGCGCGGGGCGAGCTGACCAAGGATGGCGGGGCGGCCGGTCGCGTCCGCCTGATCCTGGAGGACGGCACCCCCTACGCCCACGAGGGCACCTTCCAGTTCCAGGACGTGACGGTGGCGCCGTCCACCGGTTCGGTGACTCTGCGGCTGGTCTTCCCGAATCCCGACCACGAGCTTCTGCCCGGCATGTTCGTCCGCGCCATCATCGAGGAAGGGATCAGCGAAGACGCCATCCTTGCCCCGCAGCAAGGCATCGTGCGCGACCCGCGCGGCAACGCCGCCGCGCTGGTGGTCGGCGCCGGGGGAACGGTCGAGCAGCGCCCGCTGCAACTCGGGCGCGCCATCGGGGATCGCTGGCTGGTGATCTCCGGGCTCGCCGCGGGCGACCGCATGATCGTCGAAGGGCAGCAGAACGTGCGGGCGGGCATGCCGGTCAAGGCGGTGCCGGTACAGCAGGGGACCGCGCCCGGCTCCCCGGCACGAGACCACGTTCCGGCAGGAGATGCCGGCGGGGGGCCGGCGCCGCAGGGAACCGCGCCCGACTCCGCGAGCCCAGGGCAGGAAGGAAACTGAGCCATGGCGAGATTCTTCCTGGACCGCCCCGTCTTCGCCTGGGTCATCGCGATCGCCCTGATGCTGGCCGGGGCGCTGGCGATCTACAACCTCCCGGTGGCGCAGTATCCGCCGGTCGCGCCCCCCTCGATCAGCATTTCGGGCTTCTACCCCGGCGCGTCGGCCGAAACGGTCGAGAACAGCGTCACCCAGATCATCGAGCAGCAGATGACCGGCCTCGACAACCTGCTGTACATGTCCGCCAGCAGCGACGCGGCCGGCTCGGCCACGCTGACCCTGACCTTCGATCCGGGAACCGATCCCGACCTGGCCTGGGCGAAGGTCCAGAACAAGCTCCAGCTCGCCATCCCGAGCCTTCCCGAGGTGGTGCAACAGACCGGCCTGCGGGTGACCAAGTCGACCCGCAACTTCCTCATGATCGTCGGCCTGACCACCTCGGACACCACCTGGACGAACGTCGACCTCAGCGACTACATGATCTCCAACATCCAGAACGTCCTCGCCCGGGTCCCCGGCGTGGGCGAGGCGGAGGTCTTCGGCGCGGGCTACTCCATGCGCCTCTGGCTCGACACGGACAAGCTGACCAAGTACGGCATGACGATCGCCGACGTGGTGGCCGGGGTGCGGGCGTACAACGTCGAGATCTCGGCCGGGCAGTTCGGCGGGGCCCCGGCGGTGCCCGGACAGCGGCTGAACGCCTCCATCCTGGTGCAGTCGCTCCTGAAGACGCCCGAGGAATTCGCCGCCGTGCCGTTGCGCAGCAACGCGGACGGGTCGGTCGTGCGCGTCTCCGACGTGGGGCGGGTCGAGCTGGGCTCGGAGCTCAACGACATCAACATCAACTACAACGGCCAACCCTCCACCGGGCTCGCCATCCGCCAGGCGGCCGGCGCCAATGCCCTCGACGTGGCCGACGCCGTCAAGGCGCAGATGGAAGAGCTGACCGCTTTCTTCCCCGAGGGAATGGAGGTCGTCTATCCCTACGACACCACCCCCTTCGTGCGGGTCGCCATCGGCGAGGTGGTCAAGACCCTTCTGGAGGCGATCGTCCTCGTCTTTCTGGTCATGTTCCTCTTTCTCGGCAACCTGCGCGCCACGCTCATCCCGACCATCGCCGTGCCGGTGGTGCTGCTGGGGACCTTCGCCGTCATGGGCTTCTTCGGGTTCACGATCAACATGCTGACCATGTTCGCCATGATCCTCGCCATCGGCCTACTGGTCGACGACGCGATCGTGGTGGTGGAGAACGTGGAGCGCCTCATGACCGAGGAAGGGCTGCCGCCGCGGGAGGCGACCGCCAAGTCGATGGATCAGATCCAGAGCGCGCTGGTCGGAATCGGGCTGGTGTTGGCGGCGGTCTTCGGGCCGATGGCCTTCTTCCAGGGTTCGACCGGGGTCATCTACCGGCAGTTCTCGATCACGATCGTCGCCTCCATGCTGTTGTCGGTGGTGGTGGCATTGACGCTCTCTCCCGTGCTCTGCGCCGGGCTCCTCAAGCCGGTGCCGAAGGGCCACGAGGCCGCCGAGACCGGCTTCCGGTTGCTGCGCCCCTTCTTCCTCTGGTTCGACCGGCTCTTCTACCGGATGCGCGACAACTACGCCGGGGTGGTCGGACACGTCCTGGGCCGGCGCCTTCGCTACGTGGCGGTCTTCGTCCTGATCGTCGCCGGCATGGCGGCGCTCTTCTCCCGGATGCCGACGGCGTACCTGCCGGAGGAGGATCAGGGTATGATGCTGGTCTCGGCGCAGCTCCCCGCCGGATCCACCCTGGAGCAGACCGAGGCGACGGTGCGCCGGGCCCAGAGCTATTTCCTGGAGCACGAGCCCGAAGCGGTCGTCTCCACGATGGGGCTGGCCGGGATGGGGTTCGGCGGGCGCAGCCAGAACCAGGCGATGATCTTCGTCAAGCTGCGGGACTGGGAGGAGCGCAACCGGCCGGAGCTGAAGGTGAAGGCGATCTCGGCCCGCGCCATGGGTGTGGCAGGCGCGGTGCGGGAAGCGCGGGTCTTCGTCTTTCCGCCGCCGGCCATCCCGGAACTCGCCTCGGCCACCGGCTTCGACCTCATGCTGCAAGACCGGGGCGGTCTCGGGCACGGCGAGTTGATGATGGCTCGCAACCGTCTGCTGGGCATGGCCGCGCAGGACCCGCGGCTGACCCGGGTGCGTCCTCTCGGCATGGAGGACGTCAGCCAGTACAAGCTGGACATCGACTGGGAGAAGGCCGGAGCCCTGGGGGTGTCGCCTTCACTGGTGCAGAGTTATCTGGCCGGCGCCTTCGGCAGCACCTACATCGGCGATTTCGTGCAGGGGGGGCGGATCAAGCGAGTCTACGCGCAGGCCGACGCGCCCTTCCGCATGCTCCCTTCCGATCTGGACCGGCTGCACCTGCCCAGCTCTCGCGGCGGGCTGGTGCCCCTCTCCGCCCTGGCCACCGGGCGCTGGATCTACGGCTCGCCGCGCCTGGAGCGGTTCAACGCGGTCCCCTCGATCAACCTCCAGGGCGAAGCCGCCCCCGGCTACAGCTCGGGCGAGGCGATGCAGGCGATGGAGGAGCACATCGCTCAATTGCCGCAGGGGATCGGCCACGAGTGGACCGGCCTGTCGTTCCAGGAACGGATGGCCGGTTCGCAGACCGGCCTGCTCTACGCTTTCTCGGTTCTCGCGATCTTCCTCGTGCTCGCCGCCCTCTATGAAAGCTGGACGGTGCCGATCTCGATCGTCCTGGTGCTCCCCCTGGGGGTACTGGGAGGAGTGGTGGCCTCCTCGTTGCGCGGCCTCCCCAATGACGTGTACTTCCAGATCGGGTTGTTGACCGTGCTTGGCTTGACGACCAAGAACGCCATCCTGATCGTGCAGTTCGCCAAGCAGTATCACGAGCGGGGAGCCGGGCTGCTCGAGGCGACCTTGCAAGCGGCGAAGGTGCGGCTACGACCGATCGTCATGACCTCGCTCGCGTTCGGCTTCGGCGTCCTCCCGCTGTTCATCGCACAAGGAGCAGGAGCCGGCGCCCAGACCGCCATCGGCACCAGCGTGCTGGGGGGAATGATCAGCGGGACGTTTCTGGCGGTGCTCTTCATCCCCTTGCTGTTCGTGGTGATCGCGGAGCTGTTCAGCCGCCGCCGGGCCGCGCCGGAGCCGGCCGGGCCCGCTTCCACGCTTCCGGGATCTCCGATGGAGGAACCCAGCCGATGAAAGCGAACCGCGCAGTCGTGGAGTCTCGGGCGCGCGTGCGGACGTGTTCGCGGCTCAACCCATGGTGGGCGGCCGCGCCGTGGTGGGTCCTGGCCCGTGCGCGGTCCGGGATGCTGGTGGCCGGATTGCTGGCCGGCGGAGCGCTCGCCGGGCTGCTGGCCGGCTGCGCCATGGCGCCGAGGTACGAGCGTCCCGCGCCCCCGGTGCCGTCGCAGTTCCCGACGCCCGGCGAGAGCGGGGCGGCGCAGGCCGAGAGCCCGGCCGCGCCGGCCGGGGCGCCGGCCGCGAAGGCCGCCACGGAACTGCAGTGGCCCCAGTACTTCGCCGATGCACGGCTGCGCGCGGTGCTGGAGCGCGCTCTGCAAAACAACCGCGACCTGCGCATGGCCGCGCTCAACGTGGAGCGGGCCGCCGCCATGTACCGCGTCCAACGCAGCCAGCTCTCGCCCACCTTCGGGATCCAGGCGGCCGGTCAGATCACGCGGATTCCGGAGCGGATGACCGACGAGGACGCCGAAACCTCGGAGCAGTACACGGTCGAGGTCGGCTTCATGTCCTGGGAGATCGATCTCTTCGGGCGGCTGCGCAACCAGAAGACCTCGGCCCGGGAGCAGTACCTGGCCACCGACGAGACCCGTCGGGCGGTACACACCTCCCTGGTGGCCGCCGTCGCGGCGACCTGGTTCTCTCTTGCGGCCGACATGGAACGTCTGAAGCTGGCCGAGGCGACGATCGAGGCGCAGACCGCCACCCGGGATCTCATACGCGCCAGCCGCGACGCCGGGGTCGCCTCGGACCTCGATCTCAGCCAGGCGGAGAGCCAGGTGGAGGCGGCGCGAGCCAGCCGGGCCGAAAACGCGGGGGCGGTTCAGATCGATCGCCACACGCTCGACCTGCTGGCCGGCGCGCCGGTTCCCGCGGATCTGCTGCCGGCCGGCCTGGAGAACCTGCCGGATCTTCCCGAACTTGCGGCGGGCGTTCCTTCCGAGGTCCTGCTGGCCCGACCCGACATCCTGGCGGCCGAGCATCTCCTGCGCGCGGCCTATGCTGACGTGGGGGCCGCGCGGGCCGCGTTGTTCCCGCGCATCTCGCTGACGGCCGCGTTGGGCACGCTGTCTCCCGACCTGGCGGGCCTCTTCGGCGACGACACGCACACCTGGCGGTTGGCGCCGCTGGGTCAGGTGCCGATCTATGGCGGCGGCGGGCCGCGGGCAAGTCACAAGGCCGCGAAGATCCAGCGCGAGATCGCCGTCGCTTCCTATGAGAAGGCCATCCAGTCGGCTTTTGCCGAGGTGGCCGATGCGCTCACTCTCCGCGCGACCCTGCGAGAGCAGCGGGAGATCTGGGACCGCCTGCTGCGGGCGCAGGAGGAGACCTTGCGGCTTTCAGAGGCGCGGTACCAGGCGGGGATCGACGGCTACCTCGGCGTGCTGGTCGCGCAGCGGACGCTCTACGCTTCGCGCCAGATCGGCGTCGCTTTGCGTCTGGCGGAGAGGAACAACCAGGTGTCCCTGTACAAGGCCCTGGGCGGGGGAGAGTGATCGGCGGGCGGGGGAGAGTGATCGGCCGCTGCACCCCGCATGACCGGTCCGAAGAAGACGGGCGGCCCGGCGGCCCGACCATCTCCGGATCCGTCCGAAGAGATCCGGACCCGGCGGAGGTTGAGTCTGTCGGGCCCTCTTCGCGTGGTGGATCTCAGCTCTTCTTCGTGTAGTGGATCTCCATGAACTTCATCTTCTTTCCGTCCGGGCCGTTCCCGAACATCTCGAAGGTCATGTGGCTGGCGTCGACGTGGGTCAGAACCTGCTCCACCGTCGTCTCCTTCCCCGTCATGGGATCCCACCACGAGCCGGTGAACGTCACCACGCCGGGGCGGCCGCTATCGGAGCCGGTGCTCAGCATGATCCCGGTGCCCATGTTGTCGAACCAGGTGCTCACGTACTTCTTCTGCACGTTGTCATAGCCGGTGTAGCCGACTCCCTCGTAGGGCATGCCCATCATTTCGCCCTTGTAGGCCTGCCGGAGATAGCGCCCGCCCAGGATCATCGTCATCTCCGCCGTTCCCCTGGACTCCATCGGCGGCGCGGCGGGATCCATCCAGGACTTCACGACCGCGTCCCAGGTGCCTGCCGCAGTCGCCAGGTGCTGGTGGGGCGCGCCCGGGGCCACGGCCGCGGTGTGCGCCTGCATCGCCGCCTCCTCCGACATCGGGGTCTTGTCGGCTGCCACGCCACTGCCGGCGATCGCGAGGCACGCCAGGATCACGAATCCAGCCAGGTCTCTATGGTTCATGACATCAGTCCTCCTTCTACAAGAAATCAGCAATTCCGATCGACTGGCAGGATACACATCCGGCGCGCGAACAGCCAGATGGAAACTTCGCAGCCCCGAACCACCGCGAGGCCCCGCGACAGGGAGTGTCGCCCTGGGGTGGGCAGGTGAGTGGAGCCCTTGCCGGCCGTCCAGAAGGGGAGATACCATGCAAGGCCGCGCAGGTGCTGAGGGCAGAACCACGAAACCCGGACATCGGCCTGTCACAGTGGCGACGACCGGTCTGCGCATGAACCGGCAACGGAGCACGATCCCCGCCCCGAAGAGAAGGCGCAGACCGTGGGGTAGGCCGCGCAGGTGGTGTGGCGGAATGCCAGCCGTATAAGTGGATGTAGCGACGATCCCGGCCGCCTGGAGGTTCTCATGAACACGTGCACATCAGGTCAGGCGAAGAGAGTGGCGATGGACGCGAAGCCCGAGGCGCGGGAAGAGCCGGTGAGGCCTGCCGGGACGACGGGGCGCAGGCTCACCGCTCGGCCCCTGGTGGCGAGCCTCCTGCTCGCCGCTTCCATGGCGGCCCATCCCGGCCTCTCGCCGGCCGAAGGCTGGTCCCTCCAGAACTCGACGGTGGGCGTGGAGCTCTTCGAGGTCGACATGATCGACCCGCTGAAGGCCATCTGCGCGGGCGAAGGAGGGACGATCGTGCAGACCGAGGACGGTGGCGAGGTCTGGACCCAGCGCTATGCCGGCGCTTCCAACGATCTCTTCGGGATATCGGCCGTGGGCAGCGGTCTCGGCCTGGCCGTCGGCGCCAGTGGAACGATCACGCGCACGACCGACGCCGGCCAGTCCTGGGAAGTCATCCGCGCCGACTGGATGGATACCTTTCGTGACGTTCACCTGCTCGACGATCAGTACGCCATCGCGGTCGGCTCCAATCCGATCTTTCAGCCCTGGGTCGCAGTGTCGCGGAACGGCGGGTTGGAATGGGACTTCTACAGCTTCTACATCGAAGGCAACGAGGGCGGACTCACCGGCGTCTGTGCCGTGGATGAGCAGACCTCTTTCGCCTCCGCCTACCTGTGGGACGGGCGCGGCGCGGTGGTGAAGAGCGTCGATGGGGGCGCGTCGTGGTCCCCGGTCCTGCTGACGCCCAGTTCTCTCTTCTCCGTGCACTTCCCGTCGCCCGACCTCGGATACGCTTCGGGATTCAGCGGACGGGTCTACCGTACGACCGATGCCGGGTCGACCTGGACGCTGCACATGAACGGAACCACCAGCGCGGGATTCGACCTCTTCTTCCCCGATACACCGGTGGGATGGGTCGTGGGGGAGTTCGGGTTGGTTGCGCGGACGACCGACTCCGGGGAGAACTGGGCGGTCCAGAACCTGGTCTCCGCCACCTTGAACGGGGTGGACTTCGCGACTCCGTTGGACGGTCTGGCGTGCGGCCAATACGGGATCATCCTGCGCACGGACACCGCGGGGAGGATCCGGCGAACGTGGAGATTCCGGACGATTCCCCGGGATCCTTCGGTGTGCGAGTCCGCGGCCCCAACCCGTTCCAGGCGTCGACCTCGATCTCCTACCGGCTCGCGTCGCCGGGAGTGGTCCGTATCGATGTGGTCGACACCCAGGGGCGCGCCGTGCACGGCGAAACCACTTCGTGGCTGGCGGCCGGAGAGCACGAGTGGAGGTGGAACGGCCGGGACGCCTCCGGCCGCGGTCTCGCCGGCGGCGTGTACTGGTGCCGGGTGAGCAGTTCGGAGGGATCGCGCCAGGCGGTCCGGCTGCTTCTCCTCGGGCGCTGATTCTGGCGCGAAGAGCCGCGCAGTCTGGCGCAACCCGCGGTCGCCAGTTGGTGGCCCCTCGGCGCCGGCCCTGTAGCCCCTGTCATCCGTCGGTGGTCTCCTCGTGATCTGACGTGGATCCGTTGTCACCTGTCGGTGGTTCGCTGGGCTCCTGCCCTGTATCTGCCGCCCTTCTCCGTGGACCACTAGAGCGTGGAAAGAGAGCGGGAGGGGCACCTGGGGGATAGCAGCCGCCGATCAAGGAGGTAACACATGTCATTCTCGCGCTTGCTTCTTGTGGTGGGAGTTCTCCTGCCGATCGCTCGGACCGCCCTGGCGGAGACCATCACCTCGACCGCTGTCGGCGGCTCCTGGTTTGACGGCACGACCTGGATTGGAGGGATCGTCCCCGGCCCTGCGGACGACGTTGTGATCATAGGGCCCGTGACGATTGCGGGGATCGCTCCGTGCCGGAGCCTGGAGGTCGACACCTCCGGGTCGATCCATGGCGAGATCGTTTCCCCTCCCCGGACGTTGCGGGTGTCGGGCGCCATCGCCAATCGCGGCTCGGTCGGCGCGGCCAACCCGATCTACCTCGACGTCGAAGTCGGCGGGGACTTGCACAACGCCGGCACCTGGGCGCCCGTCCGGACCCGATGGATCGGGAACCAGACACGCCACCTCAGCCAGGAGCCCGGCTCGATGATGACGACCGACCTGGCGTACGCGTCCGGCGCTTCGGGCGACGTCGTGGCCACCACCCCGATCACCTTGTCCGGCTTCGTGGACATGGCGGCCGGCCTGCTGGTCCTGCAGCCCGGGTGCCCTCTCACGCTGGATGCCGCGGCATTTCTCGGAAACATGGCGGCCGACGGCAACGAGATCCGGTTCGCTTCCTGGTCCTACCTGGGCGAGTGCGCCATCGACCATGTGGTGTTGGTCGGAGAAGCACAAGCCTCCTTCGGCGTGAGCGTGTCCACCAGGCTCACCGTGACCGGCAGCCTGCGCAACGTACGCAACCACGGCGGCGGATCCGTCACCGTCGAGGGAGACCTGGTCAACCACGGGCTCATCGAGAACGACCAGTACAGCTTCCCGCTTCGCGTCACCGGGGACATCGAGAACAACGGCATCATCCGCTGCCCCACCCTCGAGTTGCCGGGCGCCGGCGCGGTCCATCACATCCGCATGGATTTCGACGGGGTCATCCACTCGCCGGTCATCCTGCCGGAGTTCCAGGAGGCCACCATCATCGCGGAGACGCCCGTACGCTTCGGCGATGGCCTCGGCCTGGGAGCCGGCACGTTGGTTCTGGCCCAGGGAGCCTCCTTGGAGTTGGTCGCCCACGGCGGACTCGGCTCCGGGACGGTGCTGGCCGGCGGAAACATCATCCGACTGCAAGGCAGCGGCGGGATCGGCGGCGTGACCATCGACCAGGGAGTGCTCGAGGGACAGATCCTGGTCCAGGGCGAGAGCAGGTTCACGGGAGGTCTCCTCGTCAGCGGCGCAGTCGAGGGCAGAGGCTGGAGTCCGGCGGACCTCACCGTCGAAGGCACCCTGCATAACAACGGCGCCATCGGCGATGGCGAGCAAACGGTCCGCATCCGCGCGTTGGGAGACCTGATCAACCAGGGCACCTTCGCCAACTCGCGCGTGGTCCTGGCCGGCACGACCGACCAGGCCGTCGGCGCCGGCCCGATGGGGCTCGCGGTGCCGGAGTTCATCATCGAGTCGGGACTGCAGGCCACCGGCTATCAGTGGTACCGCGATGGGGAGCCGCTGGAGGGAGAGACCGGCGCGGACCTGGTGCTCTCGATGGTGGGGTCTGACGACTACGGCGTCTATCACTGCGAGGCTGGCGATCGGACTTCGCGCAACATCATCATCGCGGAGAACGCGGGCCCGACGAGCCTGGCCGGACCGCCGTGGGCTCCGGGATCAGCGGGACTCAGGATCCAGGTTCAGCCGAATCCCTTCCATGCCGAGACGCAGATCGCGTTCGACCTCGGGGAAAGGGCGAAGGTGTCGCTTAGCGTCTATGACATCTCCGGACGGCAGGTTGCCAACCTGGCGAGCGACCGGGAGATGGGCGCCGGCCGCCACGAGATCGGGTGGAGCGCCGGGAAGCTGCCGGCGGGGAACTACGTGATCCGTCTGAGCAGAGGCGGCGCGGTGGTGTCGCAGCGCAAGGGTGTTTTGCTCAAGTAGCCGGACGCGCCCAGCCCCTCGGCGCGAGTTTCGAGGCGGTGTCAGATCGTCTGGCGGACCCGTTCCTTGAGGCGGTCGATGCCCGGCAACGTCCTGACCAGCGGGTAGACGCTCCGAAGCAGAAGGTGAAGACGTCGCCGGACTCCGCGCCGGATCCAGACGCCCTCGGCCGCCATCTGCCGGTAGATCGTGCACCGGACGCAGGGAACGTCGCCCCTCTCCGGCGCCCGGCCCTGCACCATCCGCTTCGCGTACCGGTACCGCTCGCAGTCGAGGGCCGCCCGCAGGCCCTCTTCGAGAACGTTCACCCCGTAGTCGGCCCAGAGGTTGGCGCAGCAGCCGAGAAGCCGGCCGTCCCAGTTGATCTGCGGGCGTTCCCAGAGTTGGTGGCAGGCCCCGTGCATGAAGTCCCGGCGCCGGGATGCCTGGTATTCCCGCCGCGAAGTCCATCGAGAGCCGGTCTGCCGCTTGACCAGGGCGGGATCGGTGACGGGGGAGAAGGACTCGTTCCACGACAGCTTCGTCCGGAAGCGCATCCGCAGTTCGCGGGCCAGGGCTCGCGCTTGCTGGATCTCATGCTGATTGTGGCCGAAGACGATGAACTGCCAGGTGAGCACCGGAGAGGAGCTGCGCAACGCGCGTTTGTAATCGTTGATGCGGCGGATGTTCCCCAGGACCGCCTCGAAGGACCCCCTGACGCGGTACATACCGTAGGTTCGTGGCGTGGCCCCGTCGATGGAGCAGGTCAGGCTGCGCAAACGGTACCGGACCAGGGCCTCCAGCGTTTCCTCGGGGACGCTGTTCAGGTTGGCGCCGTTGTCGACCCGGAGGCGGATGCCCCTTTCCCAGGCATGGCGGAGGATGTGCTTCAAGTCAGGATTGAGGAAGACCTCGCCCCAGTTGGCCAGCTCGATGTCGCGGATCGCGGGGTTGGCGTCGATCAATCGGCGGAAGTCGGTGAAGGAGAGGAACCCGTGGCCGACGCGGTCAGCCAGCTCCTTGATGTGGTTGGTGCAGAGGGGACAGTAGAGCTGGCAGACAGTCGAGGCATCCAGACCGATGCGGGCTGTCCGGCGCATTCGGTTTCCCTCCTTGCTACTCGCCCTCCCGTGACCATCGTGGAACCATGGGCCGGCCCCGGTCAACCTCTCGGGACAGCCCGCCCCGAGTTCCCGCGGGCCAACGGCGGCCTTGGCAGCCCGGCCATCTGTGCGGGGCGCGGCGGTTCGACTTCCACGCGTGTCCAGAGTCCGAGTGGGAGTAGTGCGTCTTGGGCTCGCGCCTCCCGTCCGTTCGGGCGTCCTCGCCGCATGGCCGGGCGGTGGGCCGCGCGCCCCAAGGAGGCCGGTCTGGTATCCTGGGATTCATGAGGATCGAACCTCTCAGAGGCGCTTCGCCGACGCTGCGTAGCATCGCCGCCAAGGTGGTCTGGTGGAAGACCGAGGAGCAGGCGCTGGCCGACCCGATTCATCTCGCCTGCCGGATCATGACCTATGGGACCTGGAACGACGTCGTCCTCGCGCGGGCCGAGATGGGGGACGAGCTGTGGGAAACCGCGCTGCGCTCGGCCCCGCCCGGGTTGTTCGACGTGCGCTCCTGGAACTACTGGAATCTGGTGTTCGGGTTCGTTCCGGTGCCCCCCTTGCCGACAAGGAGGTTCCCGTGACCGGGTTTGCGCCTCATCTGTCCATCCTGTCTTCGCCACAACGCAAGCTCTGGCCCGAGCTTGCCGCCATTCCCTCCCATTTCGTGCTCTATGGCGGCACCGCGATCGCGTTGCGACTCGGGCATCGTCCCTCCGTCGACTTCGACTTCCTGAGCCACCGTGCCTTTGCCGTCGATGAGCTCACGAGCCAGATCGCCTTTTTGGAGAAGGCCGAGCGTCTGCGGGTGGCCCCGGACACACTGACAGTGTCGGTTCCGGCTGGAGGGCCGGTGGCCGTCTCCTTCTTCGGCGGCATCCGCTTCGGACGGGTGGGAACGCCGGACCGTCTGCCGGAGAACGGGATCGCGGTCGCTTCGCTGCTGGATCTGGCCGCGACGAAGGCCGCGGTCGTGCAGCAGAGGGCCGAGGCGAAGGACTATCTGGACCTGCATGCCTTGATCCGTGCGGGCTTGTCGCTGGAAACGGCGCTCGGGGCGGCGCAGGTTCTCTATGGCTCCCAGTTCAACCCCGCGATCACGCTCAAGGCGCTGGCCTATTTCGGTGATGGCGACCTGCCGTCGATTCCCCCCGAGGTGAGAGCGCTTCTCCAGGAGAAATCGAGCCGGGTCGGGCACATCCCGACCCTTGCGCTAGCGTCGACCGTGCTGGGGCTGGAGGATTCCGCCGGGCCTTAGCGGCGACCGGCCCCCGAACCCCCGCGAGTTCGGCTCCCCGGCTGAGGACCCCGGCCGAATCGCCGCTTGATCAGGCTTTGGGAGCGAGGCTATCCTCGCAGAGGCAATGGGGTCCGGCAGCATGGGCCCTCGGGGAGGTCGGGTGTGCAGAGGGGGGCCCATGTGGATCATCGGACGCGTTGACGCGGCCCATTGCCCCCGCCCTGAAGCGGTCCGTTGCGGACCGCGCCCGCCGAGTTTCCCGTCAACCTGTTCCACAACCTGTTCCGCTACTTGGCTCGCCCGGAAACGTCCGCCTGTGCCGGCCCCTGGCGTATGTCCCTCTGGCCGTCACCGCCGCCGTTGATGTGGATCGAGCCTGGGGGGAAAACCTGATGAGGCGGCTTACCTCTGCCCTTCTCCTGGTCTCCGCGGTTTTGCTGATGGCCGGGGTTCCGTTCCCGTCAGCCTACGGGCAATCTCCCCCACGGGCCGCCCCGTCCGATGCCGCGCCACCGCCGGACACTTCCGCGGCGCAGGCGGACACGGCGGAAGCGGTCGCTCCGCCTCCTCCCGCGCCTTTCGTCGCACCCACCGGGGTTGTGGCCCGAGACACCAAGGGTGACGGGGGCGGGAGCATCACGGTGACCTGGATCGGGGTCCCCGGCGCCGCCAGCTATCGCATCGAGCGTTCCGAGCCCGGGGGCGAGTTCGTCAAGGTGGACGTCGCCGCTGGCGCCGCCGTGAAGTTCATGGACGAGGGGACGACCGACGGAACGCCGTACCGCTACCGGGTCGTCGCGGTCGGGCCGCAGGGAGAGGAAGGCGTCTCGCAGCCCAGCGCGGAGGCTCGCAGTTCCGTGCAGTGGTTCAACTCCTACCTGACGGGGGTGCTGATCTCCGTCCTGGGCCTGGTCGTGGTGGTGCTCTACTACATCAACCGGGCCCGCAGCGGCAAGCACCTCTTCATCCGTCGTATCGCCGGCCTCGAGGCGGTCGACGAGGCGGTCGGCCGGGCCACCGAGATGGGGCGCCCGGTGCTCTATCTCTGCGGCAGCGGGTACATGTCCGACATCTCCACCATCGCCTCGGTCAACGTGCTGGGAGAGATCGCCAAGAAGACGGCGCAATACGGCACCCGGGTGAGCGTGCCCAACTGCGATCCGATCGTCTATACGGTGGCGCGCGAGGTGGTCCGCGGAGCCTACATCGAAGCGGGGCACCCGGACGCCTTCGACCAGAGCAGCGTGTACTTCCTGGTCGAGAACCGTCTCGCCTTCTCCGCCGCGGTCTGCGGCATCATGACGCGCGAGCGCCCGGCCACGAACTTCCTCATGGGCTACTACGGCGGGGAGTCGCTTATCCTGGCCGAGACCGGGGCCACCACGGGCGCCATCCAGATCGCCGGCACCGACGCCACCATCCAGCTTCCCTTCTTCGTGGTGGCCTGCGACTACACCCTGATGGGCGAGGAACTCTATGCCGCCTCGGCCTACCTCTCGCGGGAGCCGCTGATGCTGGGCGCGCTCAAGGGCCAGGACGCCGGCAAGCTCGTCATCCTGGTCTTCCTCATCGTCGGCACCATCCTCTCGCTGGCGGGCGTGCCGGTGGGAAACCTGCTCATCACCTCGGCGCACTAGAGGAGGCCGATCATGAAGGAGAAGCTCCCGCTCGGCGTCATGATCTTCATGGGAGTCCTGGGTTTCACCGGGCGATTCATGTCCCACCCGGTCAGCGAGACCTTTCACGGATTCCTGCGCAACAAGATGCTTGTGCTCATCTCCGTTTTCGCTCTCGTCCTCGGGCTGGGCAACCTGATCATCCACCACGTCAACCGCATCAAGGGCAAGGGGCAGTTCTGGCCGCAGTCCTGGGTGCTTCTGCTGGGGCTGGGCATCAGCACGGTGATCGGCATCTTCGGCGGGGTCAGGGCCGAGGGATGGCTCCCGACCAGGATCGGAGACTTCGCCTTTGACATCCAGACCTTGTACTTCAAGGTGCTGATCCCGCTGCAATCGACCCTCTTTGCCCTGCTGGCCTTCTACATGGCCTCGGCCGCCTATCGCGCGTTCCGCGCCCGCAGCGTGCTGGCCGCGCTGCTGCTGCTCTCGGCCTTCGTGGTCATGATCGGCCAGGTGCCGCTGGGGGCGGCGGTCTGGCCGGCCCTGCCGGACATCAGCCAGTGGATCCTGGAGGTGCCGAACACGGCCAGCCAGCGCGGCATCACCCTCGGGGTCACGCTGGGAGTCCTGGCCACCATGCTGAAGATCCTCACCGGGATCGAGCGCAACTGGATGGGAGGCCGCAAGTGAACTGGGATGCCCTTCTCCGGATTGACCGGCGGATCATCTTCATCTTGATGGCGATCGTCATCATCGTGCCGCTCATCGTCCCGATGAACCTGCCCGTGGGGATGCAGCGGACCACGGAAGGCGTCTTCAACACGATCGAGAACATGGACCCGCAGCGCCAGGCGCTGCTGATCTCGACCGACTACACGCCGCAGACCGAGGCCGAGAACCAGCCGATGACGATAACCCTGATGCGCCACGCCTTCGCCCGGCGCGTCCCCGTCCTGTTGCTGAGCCTCTACGTGGAGGCGACCGGGCAGGTGGCCCAAGCGGTCGACGAGGTCGTCGCGGAGTTCAACGCCCGCGCCACCTCGCATGCGGACAGCATCATCTATGGCCGGGACGTCATCTTCCTCGGCTGGGTGCCGCCGCCCATCGTGCCCATCCTGGCCATGGGGGAAAGCATCAAGGGCATCTACAAGACGGACTTCTACGGAAACGCGACCGCCGACCTGCCTCTGACCCAGCGGATCGAGAACTACTCGGACATCGGCCTGGTCGCCGCCATCACCGCCAGCAGCTCGCCGATCTGGTACGTCCAGCTCGCCCAGACGAAGTGGGGCGTGAAGGTGGCCGCCGGGTGCACCGCGGTGAGCGCGCCGGAGTTCTATCCGTACTTCCGCAGCGAGCAGCTCGCCGGGATGTTGGGCGGCATGAAGGGCGCGGCCGAGTATGAAGACGCCGTAGCCCGCAAGTACGGTCGGACCGGCACGATGCGGGCCAGCCAGGGGATGGGCGCGCAGTCGGCGGCCCACCTGCTGATCATGGCCTTCGTGATCCTCGGCAACATCGGCTACTTTGTCGGCCGGAGGGCGTCGAAATGAACCTCAGTCCTGATCCCTGGGTCTGGATCGGCGTCTTCCTGACGCTGTGCGTCTTCTCCTTCCTCTACCGGGACAACCCGCTCTATCGGTTTGCCGAGCATCTCATGGTGGGGGTGGCCAACGGCTACAGCATCTCCTTCACCTATCACCGGGTGATCGTTCCCTACCTGGTCGAGCCCCTGACGAAGGCGGTGAAGACGACGTCGAGCCAGGGGTTTTCCTCGGACCTGCTGAGCATGGGGGATTCGCCCGCGGGCAGCTTCCTGGTGATCATCCCCGCCCTGATCGGCATGATGTACTTCACGCGCTTCATCCCGAAGTACGGCTGGATGGTCCGCTTCCCCATCGGGATCTTCATGGGCTACTACACCGGCTATCAGGTGCCGACCATCTTCGAGGGTACCCTCTTCCCGCAGCTCCGCGACACGCTGCTGACCCAGGCGGACTTCCAGGAACCCATGAAGGCCATCGGAGCGGTCCTGTTGATCCTCGGCGTGATCGGAACGCTGACCTACTTCTTCTTCTCGAAGGAACACAAGGGCGTGATCAAGGTAGGCGCGAAGACCGGCATCATCTTCGTGATGATCGGCTTCGGAGCCTCCTTCGGCTTCACCGTGATGGCCCGGATCTCCCTGGCCATCGGGCGCTTCTACTTCCTGCTGCGGGACTGGCTCGGTATCGCCGGCTGAGTCCGGCGGCTCGCCTGTCGGGTCGCCGCGAGTACGGGACCGGCGGGCGCCACCGGCGGCGTTTTCGCGCCGACCCTGGCCGTTGTAGGATCTCTCCAGAATCGCAGACAGAGGCCGTTCGCCCCCGGCGACCGGCTTCTGTTTTGGGGCCCGCGCCTGAACAGGCGACTCGGCGGGCCGCCCCGCAACCCCGGCATCGATGGAGCGAAGGGAGCGAAGCATGGTTTGGATGATCCCCTGGTGTCCGCGCGGGTGGGCGCGTCCGCGCCGGAGCGCGCCCAACGCTGGGACCCGCCCCCGGGCAGCCGGCGTGCCGCGGAACAAGGCCGGGTTCCTCCTCCACCTGGGCCTGCTCTGTTGCGTCGTGGCCGGGGGAATTCTCCTGTCATTCTGCTCGGCGCGCGCGGCGGAGTTCGGCGCCTCGGTCGAAGAGCAGGTCCGGGAGATCGTCCTGGAGAACGGGTTGACCATCCTGGTGTTGGAGCGGCCCTTCGCGCCGGTCTTCCACTACGTGGGCATGGTGGATGCCGGCGCCTCCGATGAACCCTCCGGCCGCACCGGGGTGGCTCATCTCATGGAGCACATGGCCTTCAAGGGGAGCGTCCGGGTAGGAACGCAGGATGCCCGCGCCGAGGCCGAGGCTCTGCGGCGGGTGGACGAGGCCTGGGAGGCGGTGCTGGCGGAGAAGCGCGCGGACCTGCTCGAGCGCGGGGACAGCGCGCGCGCGGCGGCGGCATGGGCCCGGTTCCAGGAGGCGCAACGGGAGGCGGATCGTTACGTCATCGGCAACGCCTTTTCCAAGACGCTGGAGGAGAACGGCGTGCAGGGACTCAACGCCTCCACCTCCTGCGATGCCACCACCTACTACTACAGCCTCCCTTCCAACAAGCTTGAGCTCTGGGCCTTGATGGAGGGCAACCGGATGACGTGGCCGGTCTTCCGGGAGTTCTACAAAGAGCGGGAGGTCGTGATCGAGGAACGGCGCATGCGGCTGGAGTCCTCGCCGCGCGGGCGCCTGCGCGATGAGACCTCCTCCGCCGCCTTCGTGGCGCACCCCTACCGCAACGGCGTCATCGGACACCGCTCCGACCTCGAGGCCCTGAGCCGCGCCGATGGAGAGGAGTTCTTCCGGGAGCACTACGGCGCGGCGAACATGTGCATGGTGCTGGTCGGCGACGTCCGCCGCGATGAGGTCGAGAAGCTGGCGCGGAAGTACCTCGCGGACATTCCGCGGGGCTCGCGCAATCAGCCGATCCTGACGAGGGAGCCGCCCCCCAGCGCCGAGCGGATGGTCCGCACCCGCGAGCCGGCGCAACCGCTCTGCTACGTCGCCTACCACGGCGGACCCGCCTTCCACGATCCCCGGTTCGACCGCGTTTCGGCGCTCACCGACATCCTCTCGGGCGGGCGCTCTTCCCGCCTCTACCGCGCCCTGGTCAAGGAACGGCGGATCGCCACCGGCGTGTCCTGTTTCAACGGCATGCCCGGACTGAAGTACGACAACCTCATCTGGTGCTCGGCGACCCCCGCCTCCGGCGTGGCGCCGGACAGCCTGGTGGAAGCCCTGCAGCAGGAGTTCGAGGCCATCGCCCAGCGGCCCATCACGCCCGAGGAGTTGGAAGGACACCGCAGCCGCGCCCTGGCTGATTTCGTGAGGGGGTTGCGCGGCGACCAGGGGCTGGCTTCCCTCCTCGCCTTCTACCAGATCCGCACGGGGGACTGGCGCAATCTTTTCCGCTGGCTGGATGACCTCGAGGCCCTGACCCCCGAGTCCATCACCGAAGAAGCGGCCCGGATCCTGAGACGGTCCAACCGCACGGTAGGCATTCTCGAAGAGGCGGGAAACGCCCGGAGGTCCGGATCATGAGGGGGACAAGCAAGCAGTCGCCCTGGCGGGCTCTACAAGCCCCCGGCACACCTCCGCGCGCGAGCGCCCGGTCACGTGGCCCCACGAGCCCCGTGCGCGCAAGCGTCCGGTCACGTGGCCCCACGAGCCCCGCGCGGGCGATGTTGCTGGGCCTCTGCGTGGCGGTGTCCACGTCGACACTGGCCCCGGCGATGGCCTGGGGGGAAGCGAAGGGCGGATCTCGAAATCCGGAACGGGCGGAGGTGCCGGCCAAGGCGCTCGACGAGAAGTGGGATCCCTCCCGCTTGAGGTTCCCGGCGCTCGGGCAGATTCCCGAAGTGCGCCCCGACCGTTTCGAGCTGGCCAACGGGCTGGTGGTGTACCTGCTGCGCGATGCCGATTTCCCGGATCTCTCGGGCCGGCTGCTGGTGCGCGCGGGATCAATCCAGGATCCCCCCGACAGGGTCGGGCTGGGGCAGCTCGTCGGAACGGTCATGCGCACCGGCGGCAGCCGGGCGATGCCGGGGGACTCGCTCGACCTGCGCCTGGAGTCGATCGGCGCCTCCATCGAGACCTGGGTGGAGGAGAACTCGGGCGGCGCGAGCTTCTACTGCCTGGCCTCGCAGGCGGAGGAGATCCTCGGCCTCTTCGCGGACCTGGTGATCCACCCCTCGTTGCCGGCCGACAAGCTGGAGCTGGCCCGGGTCCAGGTGCGCCGGCAGATCGCGTCGCGCAACGACGAGCCGGGCGCCATCGCCGGACGCCTCATCCGCCAGCTTGTCTGGGGCCGGGACCATCCTCGCGCGCGCCTCGTCGAATACGCGACGCTGGACGCGATCGCGGCCCCTGACCTGGCGGAGTATCACCGGACCTGGTTCGTTCCCGATCATGCCGTCCTCACGATTACCGGCGATCTGGATCCCGCGGCGATGCGGCTGCTTCTCGAACGGCTCTTTGGCGCCTGGCCGCGCTCGGGGGCGCCGCTGCCTCCAGATCCGCCGGTTCCCTCGGCCATGGACGGCGCCGGGGGGATCCACTACGCGGAGGTCGAAGCGGTCACCCAGAGCAACATCTACCTCGGGCAGGTCGGGATCCGGGCCGATCACCCCGACTATCCGTCGATGGAGATCATGGGCGAGATCCTCGGGGGGAGCTGGGCGTCGCGCATCCTGAACCTCATCCGCACGCAAAGAGGCCTGGCCTACGCCGCCGGCGCCAACGCGGGAGTCGGCTTCTCCAGCCCCGGTACCTTCACGGCGATGACCCTGACCCGTTCGGACTCGACCCTGGTGGCCCTGAGTCTCCTGCGCGGCGAGGTGCGGCGGATGGTCGAGACGCCGCCGACCGAGGAGGAGGTCCGCCGGGCGCGGGAGTCGCTGCTCAACTCGTTCGTCTTCAACTACCGGACGCCGGCCCAGGTGGTGAACCGGATGGCCCTCAACGAATTCTACGGCTACCCCGCCGACTTCCTGGTGAGCTATCAGAAGAGGCTGCGGGAGGTGACGCCGCAGAGCGTACATGAGGCCGCGCGGCGTCACCTGCACCCCGGCCGGATGCCCGTGCTGGTCGTCGGCAACCAGAAGGACTTCGAGGCGCCGCTATCCACCCTGGGCGAGGTTCACGAGGTGGACCTGACCATCCCCGCGCCCTGACGCGGCCGGCCGGACTCCTCGGGCGGCCAGGCGGCGGCTCTCTTCGGAGCGGTCCGCCGTGACTTGAACGCGATCTCCGCGGGGAGCGGCGCCGCCGGAGTGACGCTCGAGCGCACGGGCCCGGAATGACGCTCAAGCACGGGCCCGGATGACGCTCGAGCGCACAGCGGAACGCTTGACACGGTGGCCGGGCGCGCGAACAATGTTGACGTGGGGTTGCACTTTTTCCCTTCGGGGAGGAAGGACCACGCATGCACCCATCGATAACGCGCCTGGCTTGGTTCCTGGCCGTTGTGGTGATCTCCGGAACATTGACGACCGCCTCGGGCATTCCCGGCTCCACCTGGAGCGTCCACATCACACCGTTTGAAGGGTTCTCGCCGTCGATCGTTTCGATCGCGCCGGGCGACTCCATCTACTGGGAGAACCACGACACCGTCGCCCACGTGCTGCGCTCGGAGCCCGGCTCGGCAGAGAGCTGGGACTCGGGGGAGATCGCTCCCGGGGACTGCTGGGGGCGTCGCTTCCACAACCTGGGCAACCTGCGCTACACCTCCGCCCGCCAACGCGGGTGGACGGGCGAGATCCAGATCGCCATCCAGAAGATCGACGACGAGCAGACCTGGGGAGACATCAAGAGCCTGTTCCGGTTCCGCTAGGCCCGGTACAGGCTGTGGCCGATCCCCATGGCCTCGCGGCATGCCTCCACCGTGGCCAAAGCCACCGGAGTGACCTTCTCGGCATTCGCCCGCAGGAACTCGCGGACCGACGCGTCGCTGTTGGACGGGCTGTTGAATCCATCGATGATCGGCGCGTTGAAGGCCGAGACGTGTTCGGCCAGCGTCTTCTTGAGGGACCCGTAGAACTTCTCACCTCGCCGGTATCGTCCGAGGTAGTCCAGGTAGACGTCCTCCGGCGCGATCAGGCTGAGCAACCGGTACATCACCCCGACGCCGGCCGGCATCATCGGCACCACCACGTCCGGATCGTTGCTCTCGGTGGTCAACGGGGACGGTTCGGTGCTCGAGGGTATCGCCTTGATCTTGGCGAGGACGACGTCGGGCGGATCGAGCAGTCCCAGCTCATTGTTCTCGCTCTTGCCCATCTTGGCCGAACCGTCGAGCCCGGGCAGACGCAGGGCGTCGCGCGAGATGGGTTGCGGGGCCTTGAGGGTCTCGCCGAAGCGGTGGTTGAAGCGCTGCGCCAGATCGATGGCCATTTCCAGGTGCTGCCGCTGGTCGTCGCCGACCGGGACCTTGTCGGCGCACACGATCAGGATGTCGGCCGCCATCAGCACGGGATAGCCGAGCAGACCATAGGAGAGGGGATTGCCCTCGAGGCCGCCTTCCTCCGACTGGAGCTTGGACATCTTGTCCTTGTAGGTCGTGCCCCTCTCGAGGTGGCCGATGTTGGCGACCATCCCCAGGAGCAGGGCGAGTTCCGCCGTGCACGGCAGATCGCTCTGGCGGTAGATCACCGAACGCGCCGGGTCGAGCCCGCACGCCACGTACGTCCGCAGCATCTCGATGGTCTGCCCCAGGAAGTCGCGGCGTTCGCTGATCGTGGTCAGGGCGTGGTAGTCCGCGATGAAGTAGAAGCACTGATGGCCGGCCTCCTGCAGCCGCAGGAAGTGGCGGATCGCCCCGAAGTAGTTGCCGTAGTGCAAACGTCCGGTGGGGCGGATGCCCGAGAGGATGATTTCCTTGCTGGCGCTCAACTGCGATGCCCTCCCTGCGTCCCGCCGCACCGCGCGGATCGAGGACGATTGTCAGAAACTGCGTAATCTCGTGCCGCCCTGTCAACCAAGGATCGCGGTCAATCAGGGATCGCGCCCGGTCAGCGGAGATACCCCAGCGAGCGGAACCGCTCGAGCATCTCCTGGTCGAGCGTCCCCGCGACCTCGTGGAGGTCCTCGGGCTCCGGCCGGCCATAGGTCCCGATGACGCGGACCTCGGTGGTGCGCGCGCCGGAGTCCGCGGCCAGGAAGCCGGTGCGGGGAACGCCGTCCATCTCACGCGAAACCGGCAGGCCGAGCAGCCAGAGCAAGGTCGGAGCGACATCCTCGGGCTTGATTGCGGCGACGGCGCTCCGTCTCGGGGAGCCGGGCTCGTCTCCGGCCACCGCATTGGCGGAGGTGAGCGCGAAGAATCCTCTCTCCTCGCGATCCTGGCCGGGCCAGTGAACCCCCGGAAGACAGAGCCAGCCGGCGAGCGGCGGAGGATGGTCGTCCGTTCCGCGCGGATCGGCCTCGCCGGGTTCCCCCGCGGAGCGGTCCGCGGTGGGGATGTCCTCGTTGTCCGCGGCGGCCCGCAGAAACGCGCCGACGGCCGGATCGAGCGTTTCCCAATAGGCGGTCAACGCCTCGCTTCGAGCCCTCTCCCGCGCGACCGGGTCGGGGATCCCGCGCAGGAGAACCCGGCGCAGCACGTCCGGGCCGGGGAGGTGGAGCAGGGCCAGGTCGGGACGGCTTCGATCCGTCAGCCAGGCGGCGGCCTGCGCGTAGAAGAGGTCGGACCGCAGAACATCGTGGGGGATACCCAGCCGTGTGAAGGTTTCGAGCGCGGCGGTGGGCGGAGGTGGTCCGTACAGCGCGCGCACGGAATCGGCGGGTTCCGGTCCGGCGAGGTGCGCCAACTCGATCAGCAGCGTCGGGGGCCAGGTCTCACGCTCCAGGAGCAGCGGCAGACCGTCGGGGCGCAGCGGACTGCGGGCGCCGATG
This sequence comes from Candidatus Eiseniibacteriota bacterium, assembly GCA_029569475.1. Next base: position 47,094 of record JAKQSZ010000009.1, read on the forward strand.
GATCCTTCGCCGATGACCTGCACATTGGCCGATTGCTCGGCGGCGCTCCACGAGGATGCGCTCTCCGCCGACGCCGCGGGGCCGGGAGGTCCGGCCAGTTTCAGCCAGGCGTGATCGGTGACGACCTCGCCGCGGATCCGCTCCGCGGGCCAGGAGACCCACCAGTTGACCGCCGCCGAGCGCAGTCCGCAGTCCGAGGCCATGCTCCAGAGCGCCTTGCTCTCCCGCATGTAGCTCTTCACCGGCACCGAGCGGGTCATGTGGAAGAAGGGGAGCACCGTGTGGAAGAGCTGGAAGAGACCCACCTGGCGCGGCTGGATGCGCAGGGGCACCGAGAGTCCCTTCACCACCTGCGTCTGGTAGCCGAGGTCGGCATGCGTCGTCGGATCACGGCCGGTGGCCACGGCTGACCAGACGATCGGCGGCACCGGCTCGCTCGGCAGGACGACGGGCGTCATCTCCCCGTCGCGGAAGGCGGAGGCCCACGGCAGCCGTCCCTGCCGGCGGAGAAAGCTCACGTCCGCCTGGTCCATCCCCTCCAGGCCGATCAGGGCGACGCGCCGGCCGGTCGGCTGTATCGCCTCCGCGGTCAGCCCCGACTCCGCGGGCTCGGGCCGGGCGGTGAAGCGGACCGTGATCACCGAAAGGGTGAAGAAGGCCGCCATGTAGAGCAGCACGTAGCCGACCCGTTTCAGGTCCCCCGGCCGCCGTTCCGCCGGCTTCTTCACGTAGACGATGATCACGTAGAAGGCATAGGCCATCACGCGGGCCAGCAGCGCGGCCGTGACGAGGACGGCCAGCATGATGGGGATCTGGCCCACCCCGGGAGGCGCGTCCGGCGTGAGGCCGCCCAGACGGTGCCAGCGCGCCCATGACCAGGCGTAGGCGGCGCCGAGGAAGAAAAACCCGACCCCGGCGATGATGGCGGCGGTCTTGGTGTCCGAGATGCGCCGCCCGCTCAGCCGGGAGAGGAGCGTCTTGAGGAAGGCGCCGACGAATCCCAGGACCAGGCAGAGCGCGGCATAGACGAACTGAAGCCCCAGCAGGACCCGCAGCACGTCCCCGGCCGAGCGCAGGAGGACCGGATTGGCCGCCAGCGTGGCCGCGGCCGCCAGAAAGCCCAGCAGGCCGCCCCCGATCAGGCCGGCGCCGAGTCCGATCTGCAGGTTGTTGCGCAGCTCTTCGGTGACCCGCTCGCGGGTTGGGGCTGAGGGCATCAGATCATCCATAGCGTCCGGTGATGTAACGCTCCGTCCGCTCGTCCGAGGGATTCTGGAAAATCCGGGTGGTCAGATCGTACTCCACCAGTGTGCCGGTGCGACGCTCCGACTTGGCCTCGACCTCGGTGGTGAAGAAGGCTGTCCGATCGCTGACCCGCACCGCCTGTTGCATGTTGTGCGTCACGATGATGATCGTATAGCGGCTGACCAGTTCGCGCATCAACGCCTCGATGCGGCTCGTCGCGACCGGGTCGAGCGCGCTGCAGGGCTCGTCCATCAGGATGACCTCGGGCTCGATGGCGATGCTGCGCGCGATGCAGAGCCGCTGCTGCTGTCCCCCGGACAGTCCCATGGCGGAGTTCTGCAGCCGGTCCTTGACCTCGTCCCAGAGCGCGGCCGCCCGCAGGGATTTCTCCACGACGTCGTTGAGCTGGGCGCGGGAGGTGACGCCGTTGACCTTCGGTCCGAAGGCGACGTTGTCATAGATGCTCTTCGGAAACGGGTTCGGCTTCTGGAAAACCATTCCGATCCGCCGGCGCACCTCGGTGGCCGAGACTTCGGGGCGGTAGAGATCGATCCCGTGGTAGAGGAGCCGGCCGGCGACCCGGGCCCCCGGCGTCACGTCATGCATGCGGTTGAAGGCTCGCAGGACCGTGGTCTTTCCGCAGCCGGAGGGACCGATGAAGGCGGTGATCTCGGTCTTGTGGATCTTCAAGGTGACGTCGCGCACCGCTCGGAACGCGCCGTAGTACACCTCGAGCTGATCGAGTTCGAAGACGACCTGCCCGGTTCCCGTTTCCGCCCCCTTGGCCAGGTCGGGCATGAACCGCGTGGGGAGCACGGATCTCGCAACGGCAGGGGTGCCGGCCACGCCGGTCTGGTCCTGCTCTACTGGCATGCGGAAGGCCCCCTCATCTGTGAGTTCCGAACCGCGCCACGACCATGCGTGCGGCCAGGCTCGTCAAGAAGGTTACCAGCACGAGCGCCAGAGCGGCCCCCCAGGCCCTCTCCTGGGAGGCCTCGAAGGAGGAGACCGCGTTGGCGAAGATCTGCAGCGAAAGGGCGGTGTTCGCGCCCTGGAACAGGTTCAGATTGTAGCGGGTCGCGGCGCCGACCGCGAAGAGCAGGGGCGCGGTCTCCCCGGCGGCCCGGGCAACGGCCAGCAGCGATCCGGAGACGATCCCGGGCAAGGCGGCCGGGAGGACCACCGTGAGGATGGTCCGGCTCTTGGTCGCTCCGAGAGCGTAGCTGGCCTCTCTCAGGTGGTCCGGGACGAGGCGCAGCATCTGCTCCGTCGCGATGATGATCACGGGCAGCATGAGGCAGGCCAGGGCAATGGCGCCGCCGAGGGCGGAATAGCCGAAGCGTATCGTCCAGACCACGTAGACGAAGAGGCCCATCACGATGGACGGAACTCCGGTCATGACCGTGGCCATGAAGCGCACGAGCCTCGCGAACCGGTTGCCGGTCCCGTACTCGCGCAGGTAGACGCCGCCCAGCACACCCATGGGCACGGCGATGACCGTGGCCGCGAACGTGGTGGCGAGGGTTCCCGCGATCGCTGGTCCCATTCCCGGACCAAAGCGCCGCGAGTTGATCGGGATCTCCTTGACGAAGAAGTCGGGAAATGCGGCGAAGGCGGCCGCGGCTCCCCGGGTCAGGACAGTCCAGATCACGGCGCCCAGGGCAACGATCACAATGCCCAGAGAAGCGGCCATGAGGCCGGTCATGAGGGCGCTCCTGGCCGACCTCCAGGTGCGCTTGGCAGTCAGGTCGATCGCTGCGGTTTCGGGCGTCGACGCCCCCAGGGCGTCCAGTCCGGTGGCCGTATCCGTGCTCATGGGCCGGACCCCGACGCGCTCGGACGGCGTCTTTGCCGGTCAGAGTCCACGGGACTTCCTCATGGAACGTTGCACGACGGCGCTGGCGATGAGGTTGACCACGATGGTGATGAGGAAGAGCGTGACCGCCAGGGCGATCAGAGCCGACTTGTGGAGTCCCGCCGCCTCCCCCCACTCGTTCGCGATGACCGCCGGCATGGAGTAGCCGGCCGCCATCGGGTCGAGGGTGATGCGTCCGAGCGCCGAGCCGATCACGAGCGCCACCGCGATGGTCTCACCCAGGGCGCGTCCCAGTCCGAGCATGACCGATCCCACCAGTCCTCCGGCGCTGTGCGGGAGCACGGCGGCGCCGATCATCTCCCAACGGGTCGCCCCAAGGGCGAGGGCGGCTTCCTTCTCGGATGCCGGCGTGGTCTCCATCACCTCCCGCGCCAGCGAGGTGATGATGGGTGTGATCATGATGGCCAGGATCACCCCCGCGGTGAGAAACGAGCGTCCCAACCCGAAGAACTGGGAGAGCACGACCACACCCCAGAGCCCGAAGACCACCGAGGGCACGACCGCCAGGAGATCGACGACGTAGACCAGAGGCTTGCGCAGCCAGCGCGGAGCCACCTCGGTGATGAAGAGGGCTACGCCCAGGCTGACCGGAACGGCCAGGACGATGGCGATGGCCGCAGTGAAGAGGGTTCCCCAGAGAAAGGGGAGGGCGCCAAAGACACCCTCCGGCGCCGACCAGCGGGTCTCGCTGAAGAATCGCAACCCCATGCTCTGGAAGACGGGCACCGCCCGCGCGCTCATGGTGATCGCGATCAGGGCCAGAATCAGCAGGACGAGTCCCGCCGCGGCGGCCGCCACGAACCGGAACGCCGTGTCGCCCGGAGCCCGCTTTCCCGTCAGGTCGAGCACGCTCAGGAGGTCCGGATGCGGTCGACCTGCGCGAGGGCCTTGGCCTGCAGTCCCGGGGGCAGCGGAGCGAAGTCCAGTTCCGGCAGCAGTTCCTGTCCGTCGCCCACCAGGAATCTCACATAGGCCTGGATCGCGGCGGCCTTGGCCTGGTCGGCCTGGTTCGCGTAGACGATGACCCAGCTCTGCCCGGTGATCGGGTAGGAGCCGGGCCCGCCGGCATTGACGGCGCTGAAGGTGAGGTCGTCGTTCACCTCGATCCCGTCTCCGGCCGCGGAAGCGGAGCTCACGGTCGGCTCGACGTAGTTGCCCGCCTGGTTCTTCACGCGGGCGTACGGGAGACCGCTCGCCTTGGCGTCCGAGAGATCGACGTACCCCACTGCTCCGGCGGTGGCCCTGACGATCTGCGCGATGCCGGAATTGCCCGCGCCGGCCTGCGTCTCCGCCGGCCACTCCACGGTGGATCCGCTTTGCAGTCTCCAGACCTCGGGCGCAGCGGAGACGAGGAACTTCGTGAAGTTGTCCGTCGTCCCCGAGCCGTCGGACCGGTGGACGACGACGATGCCGGCAGCGGGAAGGGTGAGATCAGGATTGTCGGCGGCGATCGCCGGATCGTTCCAGAGCGTCACATCCCGCTGGAAGATGCGGGCGATCGTGCCGGCCGAGAGTTGCAGCGAGGCGACCCCTTCCAGGTTGAAGCAGACCGCGACGGGGCCGAGGAGGATGGGGAAGTAGAGGACTTCTCCTCCCTTGTTCCCGGCCAGATCGGCCTCTTTGAAGGGGGAGTCCGAGCCGGCGAAGTCCACCACCATGTCCGCGAGATCCTGGCGGCCCTTGCCGCTGCCGCCCCCGCTGTAGTTGATGGTGATGTTCCGGTGCAGCGCGGTGAACCTCTCGATGGCGGCTTCCTGGTACGGCTTCTGGAAGGTGGCGCCGCTACCGTTGAGCGTCTGCTGCCGGGCTTGCTGCTGGCACGCCGCAAAGGCAAGCGAGGCGACAGCGATGGTGGAAACGATGAGTCTTCTCGACACCGTCCTCTCCTTGTGACTGGGCTCGGCCAGGCGATCGGGCTGGAACCCCGATCTCCGGCCCCGGCAGAAGATCAGAGCACGAAGTCGGTGAAGTGTAACCCGTCCTGGAGCGGCTCGCCACAAGCCACGCTAGGGCGCGGAACGACGGCGGCGCGCGAACTCGCCCGCGCGCCGGACGACCTTCCTCATGGCCTCGTCGGGGGAGGCGCTGAACTCCGTGCTGAACCGGCTGATGTAGTAGGCCAGCTTCACTCGGTCCAGTCCGAAGGTCGGGTGCGGGTTCAGCTCACACGCGGCGCTGCACCAGCGAAAGTCGTCGGCCGCCATCTTCCGCCGCACCAGCCGGGCGCGGCGGCTGTTCCAGACTTCCTCGATGCCCTGCCGGCGCAGGTTTCCGAGCGAGGCGTAGGACCAGCAGCAGAAGCGCACCTCGCCGAGACGGTCGACGTGGATGGCTGACCAGGGGAGAGCGCATGCCGGGGGAGGCGCCGCCGGCCCGCCCTTTTGCGCGAGGCCACCCGTTTGCGCCGGCCCACCGTAGCGCGCGGCGTAGTGGCGGCAGAAGGCGTCCAGCCCCGCGATACGGATGACACCCTCGGTTTCGCGCGCCACGGCCTGGGCCCGGGCAATCTCCTCGGCGACCTTCAAGTCGCCCGACGGAAGCCTCGTGGCGTCATAGAAGAACTTGACGTTGACCCCCAGGCGCTGCCCCAGCCGCAGGAAGTCGGTCAACTCGTGCACGTTCTCCTGGACGATGACCATGCTGATCGCGATCAGGAGATCCCGGCCGGTCGCGTTGCGCGCCTCGACGACCCGGGCGATGTTCTCCATCACCCCGTCCCAGCGGCTTCCCTTGTTGACCGCCTCGTGGACTTCGCGGGTGGCGCCGTTGATCGAGAAGTTGATGTTGCGGCCGTGGCGGATGAAGAGATCGCACCAGGGCTCGTCGAAGAGGATGCCGTTGGTGCTGATGCCGAATCGGACGCTCTGGTTGACGGCCAGGATCTGCTCGAGGACCTGCCAGCTGTCTTTGTAGACAGTCGGCTCGCCCCCTCCGAGGGTGACATGGGCCACCCGGGGATAGATCGGGGCCAGGGACTCGCGCCAGACCACCGGGTCGAGACGCTGGCTGTAGTTCTCCTGGAAGCACATGACACAGCGGATGTTGCAGGCGAAGCCCATTTCGAGCTGGAGCTGGCGGAGGGCGGTCAGGGGGATCGTCTCGCTCTTCTGCATAGTCCTCTCGCTTTCGAGAGCATCGAGTGAAGGTTCGCGGCCCCTATCTCTCTCCCGTCGGCCACATGGGTGAGTGCAATTGCATCATTCTAGTGGATGCGGGTTGTCTCGACAAGTGGCTCGGTTTCGCCCCAAAATCAAGGAGTCAACCCAAACCCTCGGGACGGTTCGTAAGCTTGCACCGGTAGCGCGGTCTTTCCCTGGTCGACGAAGCAGGACAGGATCCAGTCTCCTCTATCGTCCCGGTTGCGCAGCAGAAAGGAGATTCGATGGGCTTCGACAACGGTCTCGCTTGGGACACTGCGGGGAGTCGAGGTGGCGTCCCTACGATCGCCTCGATCACCCCGACGATCTGCGCTCTCTTCGGTATCGCCCCACCGGCTTCGTGCGAGACCGCCGCGCTGGCGCCGGTGATCGAGGCCGCGCGCGAGCACCTGGCCGGACGGCCGCCGCGGCGCCTCCTGGTCTATGCGCCCGATGCCGTGGGCAGTCATCTCCTTCGCCGCCATCCGGAGATTGCGGCCGTCTTTTCGCGGGTCTCCTCGATGAAGACGCCGCTGCGGTCGATGACCCCGCCGAAGACGCCGGTCTGCTTCGCCTCGATGTTCAGCGGGGCCTTCCCGGAAACCCATGGGATCCGGCGCTATGAACGGCCCGTCCTGCGCCTGCCCACGCTCTTTGATGCCTTTATCGGAGCGGGGCTGAAGGTCGCGATCATCGCCGTGAAGGACTGCAGCATCGACATGATCTTCCGGGAGAGGGACATCGAGTATTACAGCGAGCCCTACGATCCCGAGGTCACCGAAAGGACGCTGGAGATCCTGCGGGCCGATCGCCATGACCTCGTGGTGTGCTACCACCAGGCCTATGACGACACGCTCCATCGGGCCGGCCCCTACGCGGAAGAAGCGGTCGAGGCGGCCCGGAACCACGCCGCGGACTACGAGCGCCTCTGCGCCGCGGCCGCCGGCTCCTGGCGCGCCCACGATCACGTGGTCGTCGCCACCCCGGACCACGGCGGCCACGAGGTCAAAGGTCCCGAACCCCGTGGCGACCATGGCGAGGACATCCCGGAAGACATGGACGTGGTCCACTTCTGGAGGTTTGCCGCGGTTTCCTGAGGAGAACCACTCCGTCATCACGCGCGCCGGCCAGTCGGGCTCTCGACGGCGGGGTGGATCCGGCGGTACCCTACGCAAGGGATGTCGCCGGGGAGCCTCCCCGTTGGAGCGCGGAACCCGTTCGCCGCATACGAACTTCGCCCCTGGACTCAAATCTGCCAGCGGTCGTCTCTGCCGCACCGCAGTGCGGGACCTGCCGGAGACCAGAAAGGAAGGTCCTCATGCCGCTCCCGTCCCGTGAGTCGATGGAGCCTGGCCCCGCCATGCAGCCGACCTGGGCCTCCGCTCCGGCCTCTGCCGCGGCCCCCGCTCCGGCCTCTGCCGCGGCCGCCGCCCCGCCCTCTGTCTCGGCCTCTGCCTCTGCCTCGGCTCCGACACCAGCGCGGTGTCGCCGTGGGGTTTCGTTCGGCGCCTTGGTCCTGGCGTCGCTGCTGGCAGCCGGCGCCGCCCAGGCGTTCGCCCCGCCGGAGCCGGGCCGGGTCGGTCCCATTCTTCGCCCGGGGCAGGAGACGCCCCCGCTCTGGACCACGGAGGCGCTGGATGCCCGGCGCCGGCCGGAGGCCGCGGCCTTTGCGGCAGCGGCGGGCGGTTCCTGGCGGGTGCAGTGGAACCACCAAACCGGCACGCCGCACGCCGCCTTCGGGTCGGGGCTGGAGCTGGGCGGGCCGGTAGAGACCCCGGAACAGGCCGCCGAGGTCGCATTACGGTTCGCCGGCGAACACCGGTCCATGTTCGGGGTAGATCCGCAAGATCTCGTTCTACGATCGTCCGTGCGCGCGATGGGGAAGTGGGGAGTGGTCTTCCAACAGACGCATCACGGGGTCCCCGTCATCGGGGCTCGCGCCAGCATGGTGCTCACCGAGGGCGGGCGCCTGTTCTTCTTCGGGTCGGACTGCCAACCCGATCTGGACGTCAACCGCACGCCGTCGATCACCGCCGCGATGGCGCGCGACCTGGCGGCCCGCGCTCTCGGGGTGAACGCCGCCAACGCTCCGGAGAGAGTCCATCCCCGCGCGCCGGGGCCGCGGCCCGACGGCGACGCCGATCTTCTGATTCTGCCGGGCCTCCGGGCCGGTGACCGGGAGGGTCACCTCTCATCCAACCAGGCCAGCGATCCCGCGCGACGGGCCGCCGATCGCCTGGTCTGGCGCAACCGGATCATGACCGAGGATCCCTATGCCATCTGGGTCTCCTACGTGGACGCCCACGATGGGACGATCCTCTGGCGCACCAACGAGGTCTGCTATGCCGACCTCCATGGCACGACCCGGGGAATGGTCGAGGACTTCGGCTACTGCTACCGGGAAGAAGACCGTCCGATGCCCCACCTGCTGGTGAACCTGGGCGAAGGGGGCGTCACCTGGTCGGACGAAGAGGGGGTCTTCAGCCGGCCGTACGACGGCGATGACCCGGTGACGGTGACGGCGGGGTTGCTGGGGAGCTGGGTCAACGTCAGGAACATGATGGGCCCGAACGCCCAATTCACGGGCGTCTTTTCCCCCAACGATCCGATCGAGATCCTCTGGACCGACGCCAACGCGCACGATGCGGAGCGCGACGTCTATCTGCACGCCAACCGGACGCACGACCTGATCAAGCTCTACGATCCCGAGTTCGGCTACCCCGACTACTCGATGCCCGCCAACGTCAACATCGCCGCCTCATGCAACGCCTTCTGGGACGGGAACTCGATCAACTTCTACCGGGCCTCCGGGGGATGCGGCAACACCGGACAGATGGGCGACGTGATCTACCACGAGTACGGGCACGGCCTCACCCAGTGGATCTATGGCGACAATCCCGATGACGTCGGGGAAGGCAACTCCGACGTCCTCGGCCTGCTCATCGACGGCAACCCGGTCATGGGCGAGGGCTTCTACCTGGGCCAGTGCACCAATGGAATCCGCACGGCCGACAACGAGCTGCGCTACCCGGACGACTACCGGCCCGGACAGATCCACTACAACGGTCAGATCATCTCCGGCTTCTGGTGGGATGCGCGCGCCGGCCTGATCGAGACGGTGGGGGAGGAGGGCGTGCGCGATGTGATCTGGCCGATCTGGAACGGCTCCCGCCGTCTGCTCCAGCCGATGAACATGCCGGACCAGGTGCTGGCGGCCTTCGTGGCCGACGACGATGACGGCAACCTCGCCAACGGCACGCCGCATTACGACGTCTTCTGCCGGGCGGCGGAGCGCCACGGTCTCGAAGCGCCGGGGCCTGATGCCGCCGTCACCTTTGGGCACGAACCGTTGCGCAGCAAGGTGTGGGACGGAGAGTGGGACCGGGTGGTCGCCACGGTCGTTTCCGGAGGCGGCGAGATCGACCCGGCGTCGGTCACCTTGGTGGTTCGGGTGGACGATGGCGAACCGCACGAGTACAAGATGCGGCCGACCGGCCGGCCGGATGAATACACCATGTTGATCCGGCCCCAGGCGGTCGGACGCCATGTCGACTACGCCATGTACGCTTCCGATGACCACGGCAACTCCGGCGCCTTCCCCGCGAGCGGCTGCGTGGCCGGCGTTCCCGAAGTCATGCTGCGGTACTACATCGCCTCGGAGGTCGATGAGCTGGAGGCGGAGTCGGGTTGGACGGTGGGCGCCGCCGGCGATGACGCGACCAGCGGCATCTGGGTGAGAGGCGACCCCAACGGCACCTTCGAAGGCGGACGTCCGGTGCAGCCGGAGGATGATGCGACGCCGCACCCCGGCGTGTCGGCCTGGTTTACCGGCCAGTGCGAACCAGGTTGCGAATCCGGCCAGGCCGACGTCGACAACGGCTCCACGACCCTGTACAGCCCCGTCATCGACTTCACCGGATCCAACACCGGCCGGGTCATCTACCATCGCTGGTACTCCAACGATGCGGGGTCTTCCCCGGGGAACGACTCCTGGGTCGTGGACGCTTCGAACGACGGGGGAGTGAACTGGGTGAATGTGGAGTCGACCACAGCCTCACAGACCTCGTGGGTGGCGGTGGACATCAACCTCAACGCGCTCTTTAGCGCTCCTCCTCAACAGGTCCAGTTCCGGTTCATCGCCAGCGACCTGGGTCCCGGTTCGCTGATCGAGGCCGCCGTGGACGACTTCCTGGTCTTCCGCGACGACGTGACGGCCGTGGAGTTGCCTTCGCCCATGGCCGGCCGGCCGGCTTTGACCCTGGAGTCGCTCTGGCCCAACCCGGTCAGCTCGAGCGCCACCATCGTCTACCTGGCGCCGGCCGGCGAGCGCGCCGAACTTGCCGTCCATGACGTCGCCGGGCGCCTCCTGCGGATCCTGGACGGCGAAGGACGGGGCTCGGCTATCCCGGTCCCGGTCGAGGCGTCGTTGGGATCACCCCCGGGAGCGGTGTTGGCAGCCTCCCCGGGAGCATCCTCGGGGGCGCTGTCGGGAGCCTCTCAGGGAGCATCCTCGGGAACCCTGTCGGGGGCGGTCTCGGGATCGGAGCGGCGGACCGTCACGTGGGATCTACGCGACGGCGCGGGCCGCCTGGTCGGCCCGGGCGTGTACTACGTGCGATTGGAGGGCGGCGGGATGTCCACGTCCCGCAAGATCGTGGTGCGGTAATCCGCGCCGACGCCCTGTCTCACGGTTGACCGAGCAGACGCCGGAGGGCCTCGTCGACCTCCGGCGCGCGGCCCCCGAGGGCGCGAAAGGCTTCGTAGGCGACGCGGGCGGCGTCCCGATTCCCGCGAGCTTCCTCGGCCATGCCAAGGTAGCGCCACGCCTGCGGGTCCGAGCGGTTGATTTGCAGGCTTGCCTGCAGGTCCGCGGCGGCGCCGCCGGGATCTCCCAGCCGCAGACGGGCAAGGCCACGGCTGGCCAAGACAGATGCTCGCTGTCCCGGTTCGTGACCGACCCGCAGGGACAGGTCATAGGCTTGCACGGCTTCCGGAAGCCGGTTCAACCCCACCAGCACATCGCCGCGCACCGGCGCCAGCCGTGCCTGGAGAGACGAAGATGTGGCCATCGGGGCCGCCCCCTCGATGACCTCAAAGGCCGCCTGCGGCTTTCCCATCATGTTCAGGGCCGCGGCCACCATGATCCGTGGCTCGGCCGCCCCCGGCGCCAGGCGGACCGCGGCCTCAAACTGCGCCAGGGCGAGGTCCAGACGCCGGATCATCAGGAAGAACTGGCCGAGATTGAGTTCCTTCCAGGGAAAGACGCGCGCGCCCAGCAGCCGGGTGGCGGCCGGCGGCCGCGGCGGCAGCGGAAACGACGCGCCGACCTCGTCGGGGTTGATCCGGGGATAGGTTTCGTAGAGGCGCGCCGGATCGATCCCGTGGCGCGCGATCGTCTCCTGGTTGCGCTCCGCGCGGCGCACCAGCACGACCGCGGTTTCGTCGAGATGGACGAACGCCCACGCGGGGTCCTGCAGCCTCTCCATGGCCAGGCCGGTCGCCTGGAGATACTGGATGATGGCGACGTTGAACTTGTACTGCTCGTCGGCCACGTTCCAGTGGGTGCCGCCGCCCAGCATGCGCAGGTAGCGCTCGTAGTGAGTAGCGTCGTGCACCTCCAGGCGCCCATCGATGAAGACCTTGTGCTGCGGGCTGGCCCAGGTCATGTAGGAACCGGCGGCGAAGGTGGCGAAGACCGGGCCTTCCAGATCCTGCTCGTTCAGGAATGCCATCGCCCCGCGCGTGAAGTCCGCCGGCGCACGGCCCGTGCCGAAGCGCCGGTTCGTCTCCGCGGCGATGTAGATGCGATTGGTCGCCAGCGCCCAGGTGTAGATGATGGGCGCGAGGCAGAGGACCGCCACGGCCGCGGTGGCGAGGGACGAGCGCACGGAAGGACTTCGACCCGCCCAGAAGCGCCGCACGGGAATGGAGGCCGCAGCGAGGCTCAGCCAGCGCACCAGGATCGGAGTTGCCGCCAGGGGGAGCAGGGCGATGTTGCGGCGTGCGCTGACCGAGAGATAGACGAAGGCGGCCAGGAGAAGCAAATCGCCCCGGCGCAGGCGTCTCAGGTTGCCGGTCAAAGCGAGTCCCAGAGCGGAGACCGCGACCAGCCCCAGATAGAAGGGAAAGAGCGCAACCGCCGGATGGCGGGTGTCGCGGCCGAAGGGGCTCAAGAACTCCCCGATGGTGGCGGAGTAGACCGGCAGCGACCGGTTGACGCGCGTGAAGAGGACCAGCGGATGCAGCGCGCCCTCCACGAAGTACGGGTTGATCAGGCTGGCGATCGCGCAGAGGCCCGCGGCCATCCAGAGCCGGCGGTCACGTGGGCGATCGAGCAACGCGGCCGCCAGGACGCCGAAGGCGAGGACGAAGAGCCCCTCGGTGTTGACCCAGACCAGCACGAGGAGCGGCAGCAGCCAGACCGCCGGCCTCCAGCCTTCTTCGTGGCGGCGAACCAGCCAGAGGGCCAAGGCAAGAAAGAGGAAGCTCAGGAGCTCCGGCCGCGGCGAAAAGCGCTCGCTGGCCACGATGACGCCCAGGCTGACGATGGCTCCCGCCAGAGGAGCCGCGGCATGCCGGCGCGCCAGGCGATACAGGATCCAGAACGTCCCGGCGGCGATGAGGGCGGCCAGCCAGACCAGTGCCGGCTCGCCCCCGACGCGATGCACCGTGAAGACCAGGAGCTGGAAGAGCCAGTGCAGATCGATGTAGCTGTTGCCCGCCGAAGGATAGGAGTAGGTGTCCACCCTGGGGATCTGGCCCGCCGCGACCAGGCTTCCCCCCCGCAGGTGGAACCAGATGTCCGGGTCGAAGAGCGAGTGAAAGGCGCAGAGGAACGCCAGCAGGACACAGGAGGCGCCCGCCCAGGCCGCGATTCGCCGCATCGATGCGTTTGCGGCCGGAGGCGGACCGCCGCTGTGTTCCGTCCTCTGGGCGGCGCCGCGTTGCGGACCGGAAGGCTTGTCTGGGCGAGAAGAGGCCACGGGAGGAAGTCAGCGGGCTTCCCGCGGGGGATGGAGCTCGACACGGGTCTCGATCGGCATGGAGGCCCGCAGCATGGCGGAGACGGAGCAGTACTTCTCCTCCGAGAGCCGCACCGCCAACTCGAGGTCCTCCCTGGGCAGGTCCTCGCCGTAGAAATGGAACGTCAGGCGGATCGAGGTGAAGACCCGGGGGTGCGTCTCGGCCCGGCCGGCCTCCAGTTCCACCTCGTAGTCGTCCAGCTTGATCCGCCTCTTCCGTAGGATGGAGAGGATGTCGATGCTGGTGCACCCTCCCAGGCCGATCAGGACCAGCTCCAGGGGCTTGGCCGCGGCATCGGAGCCGCCCAGGTCGGAGGGACCGTCCATGGGCACCCAGTGCCCGCTCTCGGACAGGCCGGCCAGGGAGATCCCTCCCATCCGGCGCACGACTGCTTTCACCTCCGCTCCTCCCCGCCTGATCCCTGTGCGAGCCCCCGGCACGAGTTCCACGGCGACGAGGCGGATGCCGCGACCCCCGGGGTTCCTGAAGCTGCGGATCCGTGGAGGCTGGATCCGATGAAGCCTGAAACACCGCGAACCGGGGCCCGAGGCGTCCTGCCGCTCCGGGCCCCGCGACCGGCTACAGCTCCTGGAACATGTACGGGCGCAGGCAATCCAGCCGCTTCTCGTAATCGTTCGGGTCGAGCATCCAGCAGGTGACCGCGACGCTGGAGAGCAGGGGGTTGCCGTCCTGCGGGGTAAAGGCGAAGCCGACGATCTCGTGATCGCCCACCACCTGGAGGGTCGGCACCGGAACCACCGTCTGGGAGAGGATGCGGCCGAAGTGCCCGTGATCGCGGCCGTAGGAGAAGATCGTGTTGGCCGAGCGCTTCTCCGTCAGCGCCACGCGCCGGTTCTCGGCGAGCCGTTGGATCGCCTGGTTCAGGGTGATCTTCTCCCGCAGCTTCAAGTTGAACCAGAGGCAGTGCATGTACTGGGTGTTCAGCTTGATCGCCGAGGAGAAGAGATTGAGGTCGTAGTTCAGGGTCTGGAAGAGATGCCAGGCATCGCGCGCGTGATGGGTCCCGAAGCGGGGATCGTCGTGTTTGCCGGCCTGGGGGGCGGGCACGTAGTCCTTGTCCTGGGAGATGTCGCTGGCGCGCCGCATCATGACGAACTTGGCCTCGACGAGGTTGTCGGGGTCATCGTCGGCAAGCGCCAGGGTCTTGAGCAGTACAGCGATGTTGTGTGTATTACAACTTACGACCTGTATATACTTGTCGTCTCCCGGGACGAGGGCCGAGTCGTTGACCCCGCGAGCGTACATCTTGCCGAATCCGAACTCGCTTCCCTGGGCCACGAAGCCGTTCGTGTTGTGCGCGTACTTTTCGTAGTACTTCAGCTTGTTCGCCTGGCCGACCCCGGAGGGCGTGCAATCGATGACCACCGAGGCCTTCTCCACCGCCTCCTCGGCCTCCATGCTGACCTTCATGCCGAGGTCCTGGAAACGCGGGATCGTCTCCTTGTCGGTGACGAGCAGCGCCCCCCGGTCGAGCAGGTTGCGCACCTTGGCCCGCTCGTTGGTGAGGGGTGTCCGCTTGTGGAACGAGAGGACGTCGATCCCCAGATCCTTCTGAAAGTCCGACAACAAACCGATCAGCGGTTCGCCGATCGTTCCCGTCCCGACGACGTGGACCCGCGTTTCCTTGCTCATGGACAGACCTCCCGGCAGAATCATCAATGCGTGGCAGGAGCCCCGACCGCTGGCGGAAACCGGACACTCCGGGCCGCATCGATCCGGATGCCGACATGGACCCTCCGGATCCAGGAGAATCGAGCGGTCTGGGGCCGATGATGGCAGCCGGGTCCGGGGGTGTCAAACTCGTTGCGCCCCGGGACCGGGGCCCGCCGGCCGGGCCCGGGAGGCGCCGTCCGGGCGAGGGCAGACAAGCCGGGAGAAGGATCGACGTGCCGAAGATGACGCCAGACCGGATCGCATCGGTCAGCCCGGGGCTCGTGGTGGCCCTGGCCGCGTTCGCCGTCTACCTGGTCTCGGGATCTCGCGACCTCGGGACCATCGACAGCGGCGAGCTGGCGGTTGTCTGCGCTCGCTTGGGGATCGCCCACCCGACCGGGTATCCGCTCTACACCCTGCTGGGCCGGCTCGCCGTTCTTACCGGGGCCAGCCCCATCGTGGCTTGCGTGGTCCTCTCAACCGTCCTGTGCGCCGCCGCTGTCGCGGTGACCGCCTTCGCCGCGCGGGAGTTGCTGAACCACCTGCCGGATCGACCGGCGCCGGGAGGGCGCACGGCCATCGGCCTCGATCTGCTGGCGGCCGCAAGCGCGGGTTGGCTGGCCTTTGACCGAGTCTTCTGGGATCAGGCGGTGGGTAACGAGGTCTACGCCCTGCACCTGCTCTTCGTGGCTCTCCTCGTTCTTCTTGGGCTACGGCTGATGCGCCGCCGGGAGGAGAGGACGCTCGCCGCGCTCGGACTCACCGGCGGACTGGCCTTCGCCCACCACCTGAGCATCGTTTTCCTGGCCCCTGCGATGGTGTGGGCCCTGTTCGGGTACGCAAGGCTGGCGCTCATCTCTCGAGGCGGGTCCGCGTGGCGTCGAGGGGGGGCCGCGTGGCGCCGCGCCGCGGCGATCCTGGCCGTGCCCGCCGCGATCGGCTGGTCGGTGGTGCTCTACCTGCCGATCCGCTCGGCGCGGGCGCCGATCCTGGACTGGGGCTCACCCGGCCATTGGGATGAGTTCTGGCGGCACGTCTTTGCGGCGCAGTACCGGGTCTGGCTCTTCGAGTCGGGGCGGCTCTGGAGCGCCCAACTGGCGGGATACGTGGAGAGCCTGCCGGAGCGGCTCACCTGGCCCGCGCTGGCCTTTGCGCTCGTTGGCTGCGCCGGATTGGGCCGCCGCCCCTCGGCGCTGGTCTTCCTGGGGCTGGTGCTCGTTACGACGGCCTCCTGGGCCGCGAGCTACAACATCCATGACCTCGCCCCCTACTTCCTTCCCGCGGACCTGGCGATCGTCCTGCTGGCGGCGGCCGGAGCGGCCACGCTGGCGGGCAGACTCGGGCCGCTTCTCTCGCGGACCCGTTGGAGCGCCCCGACACGGGATGGACGTGCCGCCGTGCACCTGGTGGCGGCGCTGGTCGCGGCGACGGTGGCGGTCCAGGGTCTGTCCCACTTCCGTGCGGCCACGCGGAAGGAGGATCATTTCGTGCGCGCGCACGCCGAGGCCGTCCTGAGCGGCCTGCCGCCGCGCGCCATCCTCTTCTCGCGCCACTGGGATGCGCTCGTCTCTCCCGCGCTGTACCTGCAGGAGATCGAGAAACTGCGCCCGGACGTGACGTTGGTCGACACCGAGCTGCTGCGGCGCTCGTGGTACTACCCTCAGCTCGGGCGTTGGGACCGGGCCCTCTTGAAGCCCCTGGAGGATCGGGTGGCTCGTCTGCTCGAGCAACTCGAGCTGTTCGAGAACGGCCGTCCGTATAATCCCGCGGTCATCGAGCAGGCCTATCAGGATGCCATCGCGGGGATCGCCACCGCCCACGCGGACACCCGCCCGACCACGTTCACAGCGGACGTCCAGCTCAACTTGCCGGCCGGCGGCCGCACCCCGATTTCGCGGGGGTTGGTCTACGAGATCCTCTCCGATCCCCTCGCTGCCCCGTCGCTCGATCCTCCGGACGTGGATCGACTGCTCCGGAGCGGGCCGCGCCTCGATGACCCGATCCACCAGCAGATCCTCGCGGCCTGGTCGAATGCGCTCACGGCCCGCATCCGCTTTCTGGAGATCTTCGGGAGGCGCGAGGAGATCGCTCCGTGGGAAGAGGCCCGATCCAGGATCCAGCCTCTTCTCCGACAGCCGGGTTGATCGAACTCCACGCCGGCCGGGTTGATCGCAGTCCACGCCAGCCGGGTTGATCGGGGATCCGATTCGCCGGGCATCCGATCGACCGTGGAGATGACCGCCGGCACCGCCATCAGCGAAGCCGAACGAGCCGGGTTGTCTTCTGTCCGTTGTCGGTCTGCAATCTCCCGAAGTACACGCCCGAAGGAACGGCATGCCCTCGCTCGTCCCGTCCATCCCAAACCACGCCGTTCCATCCGGCCGGGGAGATCCCCTCGCGGAGCTCGCGCAGCCGGCGTCCGGCGGCATCGAAGATCGCCAGGTCGCCGCGTCCGGGCGAGGGGAGGTAGAAGCGGACCATGGTGGAGCGCCCGAACGGATTGGGGCGGCCTGCCAGGATGCGCGGAACGTCTCCCCAGGCGGGGGACTGATTGACGTACGTGGACATGAACCAGGTCACGATCGATTGGGTGACGCCGTAATCCCAGCGGTCGGGCCGTCCGCTGAGGAGAACCAGCCATCCGGGCTCCGTGGATTCCTGAACCTCCGGGCGCCCGGCGACGCCGATCGCGCTCTCCGGCGCGTCGCTCAAGCGATAGAGGACGGTGCTCGGCGAGTCGGGCCGCAATGTCACGGCCGAGACCGACACGAACCCCGACCAGATCAGATCGGGAAGGCCGTCCACCACCGACTCCACCCCGGAGAGGGTGGTCGGGCTTGACACATCCTCGATCCCCAGGTAGTCACGGAACGGATCGGTGAGCTGGTCGCCCGGCTGTGAGGTCAGCAGCAGGAGACTCCCTCCGGACCGCAGATAGGAGTGGAGGGCCGTCGTCTGGTCCCATGCTCCTGACGACAGCTGCCCGGCCACCCAGATCACAGCGCGGTAGCGCCCCAGCGTTTCCGCCGGCACCGGCCCGTGGCCGATCGGGTCGGGAAGCGCGTCGGGATAGCCCTCGTCGGGCTCGTTGCGGTAGTCCCAGAAGTCGAAGGCGAACGGCCCGGTGAAGGCCGACTCCTCGTACGCCCGGCGCAGATCGCGCATCAACTCGACCGGATACCACTGACTGGAGTTGACCAGGAGGAGCGGCAGGTCCATCGGCGGATCCTGTACCGGATCGAGGACCTGCCGCAGGATCCAGCGATCCGGGTCGATCACGACGCTGGTGGGCGCGGCCTCCAGCACAAACGTGTAGAGCGTGTCCCGGCTCCAGTTCTGCACCGTAAAGAGGGAATCCCCGCCGGCGGTGCGGATGAGGATATCCACCGGCATCCGGAACGGAGGCTCCGCCTGGAGCTGCCGCAGCGCCACCCTGGCGGCGACGTTGTCCGACCCGGCCGGCCGAGGGACGGCGCTCCAGTCATAGCTGTAGATGGGGTAGCCCTCGCCGTAGATCCACTGCTCGAAGAAGGGGCCCAGGTCCTGTCCGGAGGCCGCTTCGGCCGCCGCGCGCAAGTCTTCGGTGGTCGCGGCATCGTAGGCATGCCGTTCCCGGAAGATGCGCAGCGTCTCCACGAAGCCCTCGTCGCCCACGACGTGGCGCAGCATGTGGTAGACCCAGCCGCCCTTGTTGTAGGAGAGGTTCCCGTCGAAGATACGGTCCCAACCGCTCAGTTCGGGCACGTAGACGGTGCCGCCGCCGAAGTACTCCGCCGCGCGCATGCGGCTGTGCAACCCCTGAGGGCCGCTCTTGGCCTCCTGCCAGAGAGCT
This sequence comes from Candidatus Eiseniibacteriota bacterium, assembly GCA_029569475.1. The sequence continues at coordinate 65,881 of JAKQSZ010000009.1, forward strand.
TCCGCGTACGTGGCCATGCCCTCCTGCATCCAAATGTGGTGGAAGTCGCGGCAGGTCACCATGTCTCCCCACCATTGGTGCGAGGCCTCGTGGGCCACCACCAACTCGTTGTTGCTGCCCATGCTGGACAACGTCTGGTGCTCCATCCCGCCTCCCCAGGTGAACTGGGCATGGCCGTACTTTTCGGTGAGGAAGGGGTAGGGGCCGAAGAGTTCGGCGAAGGCCGCCAGCATGCTCTTGACCTGGGACTGGACCGGTTCCCAGGAGGCGCGGGCGAAGGGGAAGTTGTAGAAGTGCAGCGGCATCGAATCGACCCCGGCCGACACCTCCGGCTCGGGCACGTACCAGTCGGTGTAGAAGCTGTAGGGATAGATGGCCAGGGAGACGAGATAGGTCGTGATGGGGAAGGACTCGTGCCAGACGAACGTGGTCAGCCCACCCTGGGTCGTGCTATCGCGCAGCGCCCCGTTGCTGGCGACCAGCAGGCCCGCGGGAACGGTCACGGCCATGCGCACCGAGTCCGCCTTGTCCTCCGGGTAGTCCTTGCAGGGCCACCAGCCGCGGGCGCCGAAGGGCTCCGACAAGGTCCAGATGTGATCGAGATCGCGCACCTTCTGGAAGACCATGATCAAGGTGTCCGGAACGCCGGCGTAGTCCACGCGAACTTCCACCGTCTCGCCTGTCTGGTAGGGGCGGTCGAGTCCGCAGCGAAGCAGATGCTGCTCGTGGACAAACCCGGCCGGCACTCCGGCCGCGTGGACCGCGGAGACGTCGAGTCGATCGTCCAGATCCAGGACCAGGGTATCCAGAGGACCGTCGGTCACACGCACGCGGGAGAGGACCGACGCGGTGACGGTTCGGGACGCCGGCTCCAATCGCAGGTCGATATCGTAGTACAGCGCGTCGTAGGCCCTCTGCTCCGGGGTCGGCTCGGTTCCCGGCGCCCGGGTCAGGAGGCGTGCCATGGCGGCCTTCATGGACCGGATCTTCCCCTCGCTGCAGATCCGCGCGCCCGTGTCATCAGGGCCGAAGGAATCGCCGTCCAGAGCTGTTGACTCGTCCGGGTTCGCGCGTGTGACGGAGGACGGCGGTCCGTCTGTCACGTTCACGGACGACGGGTCGGAGCCCGCCGGATCGACCGAGGAGGCGCCGGCGGTTGTTCCCGGGAACCCGATGACCAGGATGGAGAGCAACCCGACGACCGCGGGAAGGAACCAGAGCCCGAGCCGCGGTCCGTGGCGATATCCGGCCGCGCCCGGCCCGCCCGCTTCACGCGCGCCGCCGTGCGACCCGACCTGGCGCCATCGATGAACGCCCGATGCCGGAGAGCCCATATCCGTTACCTCCCCCGAACTGCCCGTGGATCTCCACCTTCCGTCAGGCCCGCACCCTGCCCGTATGTCCGCCGGCGGGGCGGGCGGCCGAAAGAGCGACCGTGACCGCGGCCGGCGTGCTTGGAACACCGGCATGCGGTCGGCCGCATATTACCACCGTCCGGGCCGGCGGCACATGTGGACACCCGCCCGGCGCACGGCGAGAGGCTGGCTGGCGCACGGCGAGCAAGGCTGAGGGGCGCACGGGGAGCAGGGCTGGCTGGCGCACGGCGAGCAAGGCTGTGGGGCGCACGGCGCGCAAGGCTGAGGCCACCCTCCGGAACAACCGGTGAGTGGCCTCTGCCAAAGGCGGGAAAGCCGCCGTTCGCTTCAACGCGGGCGAATCACCGCAGGCGGATGATCTTCCGCTCCAGCTTCTGTCCCTCGGCCGACAGACGGGCGTAGTACACGCCGGAAGGCAGCGAACGCGAACCATGATCGCGGCCATCCCAGGCGCGCAGATGCGCTCCCGCGGAAAGCCGGCCATCCGCCAGCGTCCGCACGAGTCGGCCGGCCACGTCATGGATCTCGAGCTTCACCGCGCCCTCCCTCGGCAGGTCGAACCGGATCTCGGTGACCGCCGAGGAGGGATTCGGCCGGACTGCCTCCAGGTTCAGCCGGATGGCGGCATCCCCCTCACCGACGGCGCCCGGCGCGCCGACGCCGATCAGGTTGGCCAGGATGTACTCGACATTGGTCCGCAGGTCGGCGTGGTTCCAGCGATAGGGCCGTCCGTTGAGCAGGGCGAACCTGCCCCCGTCGGGATTGTACGTGCCGCCATTGGCCGGACGGCGGATCATCCCGAGGCCCCAGTTGGGGAAGTGTCCACTGACCGCCTTGTAGAACATGGTCGTTTCCGGGCCGAACATGAGGGTCGTTCCGGAGACGTACGACTGGGAGCCCAGACGCCTGATGTCGGTCAAGCCGCTCTGGGTCGCGATGCAGTCGTTGACCTGCCCGGTGCCCGCCCAGGTGATTCCTAGGTAGTCCAGATAGGGGGCGCTCAGGAAGTCCGAAGCCATGCGGGTCATGAGGAAGACGTTTCCGCCGTGTTCCAGGTAGGAGAGGATGGGCGTGTCCATCCAGCAGGGAAGATCGCCGTAGATGTTGTTGCCGACCCAGATCACATGCCGGTACTGAGCGAGGATCTCCCCGGGCACCGTGCCGTGGCCGCGCGGCTCCGGCAGCACGGAAGGATAGCCGCCGCTGGGCTCCGGGAAGCAGTCCCAGAAGTCGACCTCGTAGCTGCCGCTGAAGGCCTGGTCCTGGTACGCGCTGGTGATCTCGGTTCCGTAGGTGCTCCACTCCACTCCGTTGACCAGGAGGATGTTGCGCTCGAAGGTGGGCACGGGGCAGGGAGACATCACCTGGCGCAGGATCCAGCGGTCGGGATCGAACTCCACCGCGGTCGGAAGGGCATCGACGTGGAGCACGTACTGCTCGTTGCGCTGTGAGTTCTGGATGGTGAACTCCCGCGGGCCATCCTCGGTCTGCGCGCGGATCTTGATCGGCATGGTGAAGAGCTGCCAGGTCTGTCCCTGCTCCACGTCGAGCGTGATGTCCCATCCATCCCCGGCGGCGGCCGCTGCCCAGTCGAAACGGTAGATCGGGTAATACTCGCCGTAGATCCACTGGTTGAAGAAGGGCTCGAGGTCCAGGCCCGACGCCTCTTCCGCCACCCGCTGGAAGTCTTCCGTGCTGGCCGACCGGCCGCTGTACTGCTCGCGGTAGAGGTCGATGAACTGGCGGAACACGGTATCGCCCATCATGCCGCGCAGCATGTGCGGTATCCACGAGGCCTTGTTGTAGCTCAGGTTGGAGTCGAAGATCCGGTTCCAGTTCGAGGTGTCCGGCACCCAGATCGTGCCGGGCCCGAAGAAGGCCGCGCCATCCATCTCGGCCATGTAGCCGGCGCGGCCATAGAGGTGCTCCTGCCAGATCGCCTCGGTGAAGGTGGCCCAGCCTTCGTTCAGCCAGATGTCGTGAAAGCTGGCGCACGTGATGTCGTCGCCGAACCACTGGTGCCCCAGCTCGTGGGCCACCACGCCCTCGCCGAAGTAGCCGAGGCTGGTGCAGGTCTGGTGCTCCATCCCCCCGCTCCACGGGAACTCGGCGTGTCCGTACTTCTCGCGCAGGAAGGGGTACTCGCCGAATCTCTCGGCGAACGCCGCCATCATGTCCTTGACCCGGGCCTGTACCGGCTCGACTTCCGGAATGCTGCTGTCGTAGTTGTAGAAGCGGATCTCCACCGGATCGCCGCCGCCCTGAGGCGCATACCAATCGGAGTAGACGTGATAGGTGTGGATCGCCAGGGACACCAGATAAGTCGAGATGGGATAGGACTCGTGCCACCAGCTGAAGGCGGTGACTCCGTTGTCGGTCTGCTGGCGGAGCGTGCCGTTGCTGGCGGTGATGAGGCCCGTCGGAACCGTCACCCGGATGTCGACGGAGTCGGCCTTGTCATACGGATAGTCCTTGCACGGCCACCAGGTGCGCGCCCCGAAAGCCTCGCTGAGGGTCCAGATCATCGGCTGGCCGGCTTGCGTGTTCCACCCCCACGACTCGCCCGCCGGATTGCCGGCATAGGACACCACGATCTCCGCGTCCTCCCCGGCCTGGTACGGCCGGTCGAGGTTGACGGAAAGGATCGCGTTGGCATGCGTGTAGGTCGCCGGCGCGCCTCCGCAGGTGACCGATGAGACGGTCATGTTGTTGCCGAGGTCGAGCTCGATCTGCTGCAGCGGCCCCTCGGTGATGGTGGAGCGGATGGTCACGACGCCGGTGAGAATGCGCGAGGTGGGGTTGAGGTTGACGTCGATGTCATAGTAGCGCGCGTTGTAGAACGCCTGGTTCGGGCTGGGTTCCTCGCGCAGGCGCTCCTGGCGCGCCGCCGCCCTGGCCTTGTGGAAGGCGAGGTAGGGGGCCATGTTGCGCGGGTTCAGCCAGGCGCCCTCCCATCCAGCCTGGGTCGGCGGGACATACACCGGCCGCGGGTCGTCCGGGGCCGGCAGGAGAGGAGCGATCGACCAGGTGGCGGGCGGCGCGAAGTCGTCGGTTCCCGGCGTGTCCGCCGGTGAGCCCGCGCCGGGAGTCTGCGCGGAAGCGGGCCCCATGAGGACCGTTGCCAGGAATATGGCGAAAACCGGCAGACACCGCGGGCTCAGTCCGCGGCGCACGGAAGCGGAGAACATGTACATACCTCCGGGTTCGGTGGATGGCGATGCGGGTGGGCTTGCGGCGCGAGAGCAGGCGAGCCGCCCAGCGCGAAGGTGTTCCCCCATCGCGCCGACATACTCCCCTATTCTAACACTTCACGGGTGATCGGGCTGCAGTCAGCTAAGGCTCCGCGAGAGCGAATCCGTAACTCGCATTGAGTCCAGGTCTGCCGGGGATGGAGGCTGAAAGACGGATGTCGAAGAGGGCAGCTCGGAAGGCAAAACCGGGCCGATGGCGGGGCGCCGGCGCAGCCCCAACGGATCCGGGAATTGCCGCGTACGCGGCAGAAGGCCTGGCGGAAGATCCGGAGTGTGGCGGGCTCGATAGGAGAACCGGGCGAGCTCGCGCCGAGCCCACCCGGTGTCGGAAACGACCGGCCTAGGAGCCGAAGAAGTAGGTGCTCTCCTTCGGGACTTCGTCGGGCGGTCCCTGGGGCTCTTCATAGACGACCCGAGAGATCCCTCTACGCACCCGGCGAACCGCCTCGACGGTGACCTTGGTCAAGGGGGTCACGCCCGTCTTCCGGTAGCGGTCGTTCAGGCGCTCCGCCTCCTTGGAGGCGGCCATGACGAACTCGTACTTGCTCTTGAGCTCCTGGGTCGGCGCCTGGCCCGGATCGTCGGGCCCGTCCCCGGACCCGCCCTGGAGAACGCGATCATCCATTTTCTAGAAGTCTCCCATGCATGGTCATGGCGCCGCCGGAGGCGTCCACGGCCTCCGGCGGCCAAACCAGAAGTCTACTCCGGAATGCGCACTCCCAGGAAGATCTCGTTTTCGCCCCGCCGGACCAGCATGAGAACGGGCTTTCCCTTGGGCGCCTGGGCCACGGCCCTCTTCAGGGCCCGGACGCTGAGGACCGGCTCGGAGCCGATCTTGGTGATCACGTCACCCCTCTGCAGTCCGGCCCGTCCCGCCGGCTTGAGCGGGTCGACTTCGGTGACCAGCACGCCGTCGACGCTTTCGGAAAGGTCGAGGCTCCGGCGAGCCCGCGCCGTGAGGTCCTCGATGGTCATGCCGAGGTCCCTCGACCGGTCGGAGTCGTCATCGCCCGGGGCTTTGGCCCGGGCGTCGTCCCGGGGCTCGAGCTCGGCCAGGCGCGCCGTGATCTCCCTGCGCTGCTTGTCCCGCACCACCGTCAAGCGAACCTGCGTTCCGGGCTCCTTCTCCACCACGCGCAACCGCAGGTCGTCCACACCTTTGACATCGACCCCGTCGATCGCGACGATCACGTCCCCCTGCTTCATGCCGGCCCGGGAGGCGGGGCTGTCATCGGTGACCTGGCCGACCAGGGCGCCCTGAGGGCGCTCCAGGCCGAAGATCTCGGCGGTCTCCTCGGTGAGGCGCTGAAGCTGCACGCCGAGGTAGCCACGCACCACGCGGCCGTTGGCCACGAGATCTCCCATGATCTGGTGCGCCATGTTGATGGGAATGGCGAAACCGACACCCTGGTTGCCGCCGTTGCGGGTGGCGATGGCGGTGTTCACACCAACCAGCTCCCCGTCGAGGTTGACCAGCGCGCCGCCCGAGTTGCCCGGGTTGATCGCGGCGTCGGTCTGGATGAAGTCCTCGTAGTCCGCGAGGCCGATGTTGCTGCGCCCGACGGCGCTGACGATTCCGGCGGTCACGGTGGACTTGAGCTGGAACGGGTTGCCCACGGCCAGGACCCACTCGCCGACCTCGAGTTTGCTGGAATCCCCGATCCTGGCGGGCGTCAGATCCTTCGCTTCCACGCGAATCACCGCGATGTCGCTCTGGGGATCACGGCCGACCAGCTTGCCGGGAAGGGCGCGTCCGTCGTGGAAGGTCACCGTGATGCGCTCGGCCTCCGCGACCACGTGATTGTTCGTCAGGATGTAGCCGTCGGCGCTGACGATCACACCCGATCCGCTGCCCTGCTGGGGGACCCTCTGCGGCATCTCAAAGAAGCGCCCGAAGAAGTCACCGCCCAGGCCCTCGTGACCCGGTATGCCGGTCATGCGGACCTCGCGCTCGCTCACGATCGAGACCACGGAGGGAAGAACCGTTTTGGAAATCTTGACGAAAGCCCGGCTCTGGCTGCGAAGGCTCTCGAGCCCCTCCTCCGCGGTCTGCGCCTGCGCTTCGGACGGCGAGACGCTAAGATTGCCCGTGATCGGCGCCGCGCCTCGGCCGATACGGAAATCCACATCGATGGGACGGAGAAGCGCGGTAGCGCCGCCCACGATGGCAAGGGCCACTACGACCCCTAGAAGGCTTTTCTTCATGCTGACTCCCTTCCGGCACCCGCGCCGTCTGGCGCCGCGCCGCCCCGGATATCACCGCTGCCGCCCCGGATATCACCGCTGGTGGCTTCTGACTCGTTGGCTTCCTGATCGCGCATCGTTTCGGAGACTTGAGAACCCCAATCAGCGTGGAAGGTTCCCCGCCGCTCGCGCGATCCGGGCCCCCGAGCCCCCCGGCGGTTGCCGCCCTGGAGGCGGGCAGCGCCGGCAAGGCTGTTGTCCGTGATGAAGCGGCGGCGTCCGCCTCCTGGACCGTCTGCGGCTGCCCAAAGCGGCGTGCCGGAACCGGAACCAGGCCCTTCCCGGACGGTCGAACGCATCGGGGTCGCCGTGGTCGCCTGGTGCGGGCGGGAGGGAGCGCCATACTACCTGGTCAGCCGGCGTCCCCCCGGGACCCGGCTTGCCGGCTGCTGGGAGTTCCCGGGTGGCAGGGCTGAGGAAGGGGAGACCGAGGCCGAGTGCGCGATCCGCGAGCTGTGGGAAGAAACCGGAGTGGAGGCGCGGCCCAACAGCCTGATCCTGCGGTTGGATCACCGGTATCCGGACGTGGACCTTCGGCTGGAATTCCATCTCTGCGGCTACGAGCGTGGGACACCCGGTCCGGCCGGCAATGCCGGCGTCCGGTGGGTGCGGGCCGGCCACCTGGAATGCTACGAGTTTCCCCCGGCGACCGCACCGGTCCTGGCGATCCTGGCGGCGAAACACCCGTTTGGGCAGGTCTGATCAAGGAGGGACCGGCGCCGGTGAGTGAATTCCCCGGCGCCCCGGTTCAGATCGATCGTGCTCAGGTCGATCGCGGTGAGGCCGTCCGATCAGACAGACGGCGGGGACCGTTGCTTCGGGTCCTACTTCCGGAAGCGCGAAGGCAGGTTGGCGACGTCGAAGGACTTGTCCGGGTGGATCTTCTGGGCGCGCGCCAGCAGGGCCTCTTCGCTCTCCGGCCGGTCCGGATCGGGAACGCAGCACGAGACCGGGCAGACGGCGTTGCACTGCTCTTCATCATGGAATCCCACGCACTCGGTGCACAGCTCAGGATTGATGATGTAGATCTCCGGCCCTTCGCTGATCGCGTCATTGGGACATTCGGGCTCGCAAGCGCCGCAGTTGATGCATTCCTCAGTGATCTTGGTGGACATGACAGCGACACCTCCTCAGTGTGCTTCCGGATGACCGGTGCGGCCAGGTCTCTGGTGCGCGCGCACCCCCTGGGCTTCCAGAAATGCCCAATGGAAGGTAGACGCTAACAGCCTCGTTGCGGTCCGTCAATCCGGCCGTCCCGGCGCGAACTGGCCCAATGCCCCCCGGGCCCTCGGTGGACATCGATCGATTCTCAGGCCCATTCCGGACGCGCGTCACCGTTCAGGGTGGCGCAGCCGATGATGATGCCGATTGTGCTCTGCCTCACCCGGTCCGCTATGCTGGCTCCATGCGGGAACAAAGGACAGAGACCTCCGGCCTCCGCTCGGTCTCGGACCAGAACGGAACCCCGGAGCAGACCGGCCCTGGATCCGGGAAGCCGCCGTCGCGAGAAACCGACGGCGACCCAAGCGCGAAGCGCCCGCAGAAGGATCCCCTCCCGGTGGAGCCCTCCCCGGATCACGCGACTCGCCACGTCGGCTTCTCCACCCAGAAAGCGGTCACTCGCTCCACGCTGCACGTCACCGAGATCTTCCACTCGATCCAGGGCGAGTCATCCTGGGTCGGCCGCCCTTGCGTCTTCGTTCGCCTGACCGGATGTCCGCTTCGGTGCCATTGGTGCGATACGGAGTACGCCTTCAGCGGCGGGACGAAGATGGCGGTTGCGGAAATCCTGGATCGCGTGCGGGCCTTCGGCTGCCCTCTGGTCGAGGTGACCGGGGGGGAGCCGCTCGCTCAGCCGGGGTGCAGGGAACTGCTGCGGCGGCTGGCGGAGGAGGGATTCGAAACGCTTCTGGAAACGAGCGGCGCGCTGACCCTGGAGGATATCCATCCCCGCGTGCGGATCATCATGGACCTCAAGTGCCCCGACTCGGGGGAGTGCGAACGCAATCGATGGGAGAACCTGCGGCTCTTGCGGCCGGGAGATGAGGTGAAGTTCGTGCTGGCCTCCGAGGCGGACTACGCTTGGGCGCGCGAGGTAGTCCGAAGCCGCCGGCTGACCGAACGGGGAGTCGTTCTGTTCTCGCCCGTGGCGGGCCGGCTCGACCCCGCCGAACTGGCCCGCTGGGTCCTCCGGGACCGGCTGGCGGTGACGCTGCAGGTCCAGCTCCACAAGATCCTGTTCGGGGAAGAGACGCGCGGCGTATGAGCGCGACAGGGGAGCGGGCCGTGGTTCTGCTGAGCGGCGGGCTGGATTCGGCCGTCGTGCTCGCCCTGGCGCGTCGCGAAGGGTTGCGCTGCCATGCCCTCACGATCTCCTATGGCCAGCGGCACGAAGTCGAACTGAACTGCGCGCGAGCCGTTGCCCACGCTCTGGGGGCGGTCGAGCACCGGGTGTTGGCGCTCGATCTGGCGTCGTTCGGAGGATCCTCGCTGATCGGCGACGGCGCGGTTCCCAAGAGCCTCTCCGGTGCCGCACCCGAGGACGGAACGATCCCCAGCACCTATGTCCCGGCGCGCAACACGGTCTTCCTGGCCCTGGCGCTGGCCTGGGCGGAGACGCTGGCAGCCGGTCAGATCCTTATCGGGGTCAATGCGGTGGACTACAGCGGCTATCCGGACTGCCGCCCGGCCTTCATCGCCGCTTTCCAGGAACTCGCAGCCCTGGCCACCCGAGCCGGCGTGGAGGGGCGGCCCACGACGATCCGGGCTCCCCTGCAGAATCTGAGCAAGAAGGAGATCATCCTGTTGGGGCGGGACCTGGGGATCGACTTCGCGCTGACTTCAAGCTGCTACGATCCCTCCCCACAAGGGGACGCGTGCGGGGCGTGCGACAGCTGCCGCCTGCGGCAAGCCGGATTCCGGAGCGCGGGCTTGTCCGATCCGCGCGGCCTCGGCCCGGGAGGCGCCTGAGGCCAACCGGCGATCTACAGAAAGAGACCCTGACCATGATCCTGAGCAAGAAATTCCGATTCGAGGCGGCGCACTTCCTTCCGGGCGTGCCTCCCGGACATCCCTGTGGACGGCTGCACGGCCACAGCTATCGCATCGAGGTGGCGATCCGAGGGGTAGCGCAGAGAGAGTCCGGCTGGGTTCGGGATTTCGGCGAGGTCAGCGCAGTGGTGCGTCCTGCCATCGCCCCGCTGGACCACAATCTGCTGAACTCGGTGCCGGGATTGGAGAATCCGACCTCCGAGGCGCTCTGCTCGTGGCTCTGGGATCGCCTGGCGCCGGGGCTGCCCGACCTCTACCGGATCGTCGTCCGCGAGACCTGTCAGTCATCCTGTGTCTACCGCGGTCCGGGCAGGACGAAGGGTGTGGCAGGACCGTCCGGGTCGGAAGCGGACCAAGTGTAGCGGCCGCCACGGAGGCGGAGGGATCGAAGGCTGAGGGATTGCGGTTTGAGGCCCCGGGTGGGGCCAGGCTAACGGCTGGCCACGAGGTCGCGCTCGAAGAGCGTCTTGATCTCGCCCCACGTGTTCTCACGCACCACGTTGGAGTCCTCGATGATCTGGCGGATGGTCCGTACCATGGCCGCGCTGTCGAGGGCGGAGTCGCCCGGCCCCTCGCTTACGTAGCGCACCACGCCGTCCATCCCGATGATCACGAAGCTGTGGTATGGGAGGTCGTAGGTCTCGGCCACCGTCCTGCCGCCGGCGAGGAGCGGGTAGCTCACGTTGCACTCGCTCGCGAAGCGGATCAGGTCCCCCTCGCGGGCGTTCCAGGCATCGATGCCCCAGACCTGCACGCCGGAAGCCTGGTACGCCTGGTAGACGGCCCCATCGAGTTCCCGCGCCGCGTTGACGCAGGCGGTGCCGTTGACGCCGAAGAAGAAGAGCACCACGATGTGACCGGACTCGGCGCGCAGCCGATGGGCCGAGCCGTCCAGGTCATAAAGGGTGAAGTCGGGCGCGAGCTGGCCCACCTCGATGGCGCGGGCGGGAGCCGCGAAGGCCATCAGGAGCGAGGAGACCACCAGGGCAAGGGCCCCGTAGGCCAGCACGGGGCAAAGGCACCGGAGACGGGCAAGGCACTCGAGTGGGGAGAATATGGCGCGCACCGGATCGTCCCTCCATTGTCCGCGTTTTGAGTTTGATCCGAACCCATTATAGCTCGACAGGCTCCCAGTCACAAGTCGAGCACTACCAATGCCAGGAGGCAGGATGGCCCCGACCGGTCCCAGCCATGTCACCCAGGTCCGCGTCTATGTGGCCGACACCGACCTGATGGGCGTGGTCTACAACAGCAACTACCTCATCTGGTTCGAAGTCGGCCGGACCGAACTTCTTCGGACCCTGGGAATGAGCTATCGGGCGGTTGAGGCCCGGGGCTGGTCGCTGCCGGTGACGGAGGCGATCTTCAAAGTGCGTCGGCCCGCCGTGCATGACGACCTGCTCTCCGTTGAGACCACAGTCCAGGATGTCCGCTCCCGCGGCCTGACCTTCTCGTATCGCATCCAACGTGACGGCGACCTGCTTGTCGAGGGCGCCACAACCCACGTGCCGCTATGCCGTGAGACCGGCCGGGCCGGACGCATTCCGGAATGGCTCTCGACACTGTTGCGCCCCACGGAGTGTTGAAATTATCCTCTATACGTGGTGGTTTTCAACGTTATGTTCTACCGTCGGAAATCATGCCGCTGTAGGGATTTCCGTCCGCGGGCGGACACAGTGTAGTGATATTCATCAATCCCAGGTTCGTACCTCTTTCATGCGGTCGCTCGACCTGCCGCTCTTCGAGTACCTAAAGTGATATTTCTCAATGTCTTATAGTATGTGATCTTCGATGTAGCGTTTAGGCACGAATCTGACTGATCTCATCTCGAAGGGTTTTGACCCGGAGGTGGTCATGTCGGAATCCATGAACAAGTGTGTTTGGATGTGGGCGGGGCTCCTGTCCTACCGCCTGTGCGACAGGCAGTACGAGTGTGCCGGTTGCCCTGTGGACCAGCTCTTCCGCCCTTCCCCGAAAGCTATGGCAATTTCCCAACGCCTCCAGCCGGCTGATGAGATCACGTCCGCCTCAGATCGCTTCTACGACCCGCAGCACCTCTGGATCCGGGTCCTGCCGGCCGGACGTGTCCTCGTCGGGCTCGACGCGATGGCCACGCGCCTGTTGAGAGACGCCGAAGGATGCGCCGTTCCCCAACCGGGAACGCGGCTGACCCGCGGACGTATCGCCGTGCGTCTGGACCTTGGCGGCCGCAACCTGACGATCGCAAGTCCGGTCTCGGGCGAGGTCATCCGCTCACACCAGCTCGAGCCGGCGCGCCTGCGCCGGGCGCTGCGCAGCTCCTACACGCGCGCGTGGCTCTTCATGGTTTCCGCTCCGAGGATCGATCGTCAGCTCAGTCGCTTCCTCTTTGGAAGGGAAGCGGGACGGTGGCTCGCCCACGAGTGGACCGAGTTCAAGCAATCGTGCATGCAGCTGGCCTTTCCCGCCGGCGTCGGTGCGATGCCCGACGGGGGAGACCTGGATCTGGACCGCCTTCAGCGGTGGGCCGGGGACGACTACTCGGACCTGGTCGGTCGCTGGATCGGCGCCCGCAGGCTGTCGGCCGGTGCCTTCCCGGCCGGCGCGTTGGATGGAGAAACGAACCCAGGCGGCCGCCCAGGCCCGCCGGAATCGAGGTGAGCAGATGGTCGCCCTGTTTGTCGTTCTCGTCATCGTCCTGTTCCTGGTGGTTGACGGCGTTGTCCTGTTGGCGAAGCGCCGCCGTCTCGAGGCGCTGGCCCCGGTAGTGGCGGCGCATCCGATCGCGGAGCTGGCGGCGCACCCCATCGCGGAGCTGCTGCCGGAGCCGCCGTTGCCCGGCGGAGTCTTCCTGGCCCCGAGCCATCTCTGGATCAGCTTGCTCGCCGCGGGCCAGGCCCGCATTGGCCTGGATCCCCTGGTTCGCGCCGCCATGGGCGAGCCGGACCGGCTGGAGGCGCCGGCGGACGGCGCCCGGGTTCGCAAGGGGGACGTCCTCTTCGCCGCCAGTTGGGGGGGGCGCTCGGTGGCCTTCCGCTCGCCGCTGGAAGGGACGATCCAGAGCACCTGCGCGGCCGGCGGGAAGGTCGAGGACGACGGCTGGGTCATGACCCTGCAGCCGGACCGCGCGAACCGGGACCTGGGCCTGCTGCCGATGGCCGAGGAGGCCCGCCGCTGGTTCTCCCAGGAGTGGGCGCGTCTGCGTGACTTCGTGGCCTCGCAGGGTCTGCAGGCCGTGCCGGCCGGCGCCTACCCCGATGGCGGCCGTCCGGTGAATGGGTGGCTGCGCCACGAACCGGAGACGGCGTGGGATCAGTTCGTCGAGTCGTTCCTTTCCGCCGACCGCCCCTGACGCGGCGGCGCGAAGCCGGGACAGGACAGTCGTTGCTCTGTGAGTCGCTGTGTGAATGGACCCCGGGGGAGGCCGCCCATCCGGGTCCGACCGGCCAGGCCGGCCGCCGCGATCCGGCGGTTCGACCAGCCGACTGAGCCGGGAAGAAGGAGGTCTTGAAAATGTCGGCCGTTGGGATGCTCATCGACATCACCCGTTGCGTGGGATGCGGGCAATGCCACGAGGCCTGCTCCACCGCCAATGGAAACCCGCCTACCTCGATGGACACCTGGAACGATCAGTCCTGGACCTCGGTCGAGGACATGGGCAACGACGTCTACGTGCGGCGCCTCTGCATGCACTGCCAGGAGCCGGCGTGCGCGTCGGTCTGTCCCGTCGGAGCGCTGCGCAAGACCGAGACGGGGCCGGTCGTCTATGACGAGAAGCTCTGCATGGGCTGCCGGTACTGCATGGCCGCGTGCCCTTTCGGCGTGCCGAAGTACGAGTGGACGAGCCGTACGCCGCGGGTGCGCAAGTGCATCATGTGCGCCGATCGCCTCCAGGAGGGCAAGCCCACGGCCTGCTCCGAGGCCTGTCCCACCGAGGCCACCATCTTCGGGACGCGGGAGGATCTGTTGCGGGAGGCGCACGCGCGGCTGCGCGACGATCCGGACACCTACTACCCGCACGTGCTGGGAGAGAAGGAAGTCGGAGGGACCTCGGTGCTCATCCTGGCCCCGCGCGACTTCGCCAGCCTCGGCTATCCGCCGAACCTGATCGAGGAATCATTGCCCGAGCTGACCTATCAGGTTCTCTCGAAGATCCCGATGTTCGCGACGGTGGGCGCCACCGCCCTTCTCGGGATCCACTGGATCGTCAACCGTCGCATGACCCTGGCCCACGAAGAGGTTTCCGCAGCGAACGGAGAGGCCGCGACACGCGATTCTGAGGACGACGGGAGGAGGTCATGAACCACACCATGTCGAGGGAGATGCCCATGGTCGGCGCGACGGCCCAGAGCAGGCCCAGGTTCAGGGTGGGCTTCTGGGATGCCGTCTTCACCATCATCGTGGCGGCCGGCGCCTACGCCACCTACGTCCGTTTCTTCCACGGGCTCGGCGCGTCGACCAACCTGACCGACAAGTTCCCCTGGGGTATCTGGATCGGCTTCGACGTGCTCTGCGGCGTCGGGCTGGCCGCCGGCGGCTTCACCATGGCGGCCGCGGTCCACCTGTTCAGCATCGAGCGGATGACCCCGGTGGTGCGCCCGGCCATCCTGACGGCGTTTCTGGGGTACATCCTCGTCGTCTTCGCGCTCTTCTTCGACCTGGGGCAGCCCTGGCGGATCTGGCATCCGCTGGTTCACTGGAACCCGCACTCCGTGATGTTCGAGGTCGGCTGGTGCGTGACGCTCTACACCGCGGTACTGGCGCTGGAGTTCAGCCCCATCGTCTTCGACCGGTTGAAGTGGACCTGGGCGAAGCGGATCGTGCGCCCGGTCATGATCCCGACCGTCGTCGCCGGGGTGATCCTCTCGACGCTCCACCAGTCGTCGCTGGGCTCGCTCTACCTGATCATGCCGACGAAGCTGCACCCGCTGTGGTATTCGCCCTACCTCCCGCTGCTCTTCTACCTCTCCGCGGTGAGCATCGGCTGCGCCATGGTCATCTTCGAGTCCTACCTGAGCAAGCGCGCTTTCGGCCACCATCTGCGGATGGATCTGCTCAGGGACCTGGGACGGGTGGCGTTGGTCCTGGTCGTGGTCTACGGGCTCCTGCGGTTTCTGGACATGAGAGACCGGGGGGTCCTGTCCCACATCACCTTTGCGACCCTCGAGGGCCGCATGTTCCTGCTGGAGGTGCTGGTCCAGATCTTCATCCCGATCGTCCTGCTGGGGATCCCGCGGATCCGCAATTCGCAGCAGGGCCTGTTCATGGGGGCGGTGTTCATGGTGCTGGGCTTCGTCCTCAACCGGCTCAACGTCAGTTTGACCGGCGTGGAAGGGGTTCTGCAGGCGGGGTACTTCCCGAGCTGGATGGAGATCGCGGTGACCATGTCGGTCGTGGCGGTGGGCTTTGCCCTCTTCCGCCTGGCCGTCAAGTTCCTGCCGATCTTC
The DNA here is from genome assembly GCA_029569475.1 of Candidatus Eiseniibacteriota bacterium. The sequence goes on from JAKQSZ010000009.1 coordinate 81,229, forward strand.
TCGGAGCACTAAGCCAGCCTGTCCCGGCTGGCGGCCCGGCGCCGGGTGTGGGAAGGGAGTCCGATGGCAGCTCGCAAGTTCGGCCTGGGCGTGCGGCTGGCCTTTGCGATGGTCTTCAGCATGACCGTGCTCCTGGCGGTCATGGGCGCGCTCAACCTGCGCCAGAACCGGATCTCGCAGGAGGCGCTCATCCGCCTCAGCGAGGACCGGCTCGGGGAGCTGATCCTCCGCTCGACCCACCGGGCCATGTTGCACAACGACCGGGAAGAGCTGGCCTCGATGCTGCGCGACATCGGCGGCATGACCCAGCTCGAGCGGGTTCGCATCTACGACAAGGCCGGGACCATCCGCTATTCCTCCCGGCCGGAGGAGGTCGGGCGGACGGTGGACATGACCGCCGACGCCTGCGACCGGTGCCACCGTTCCGGACAACCGCTGACCCAGCTTTCCCGCCGCGATCGCGTGCGCATCTACGAGGTGGACGGCTCGCGCGTGCTCGCGACGATCCGCGCGGTGGCCAACGAGCCCGCCTGCTCGGGCGGCGCCTGCCACGCGCACTCGCCGGACCGCGCCGTGCTCGGTGTGCTGGACGTCCAGATGTCGCTCGCCGGCATTGACGCCGCCATGCGCAGCCGGACGCGGTCGCTGGTCGCCGTCTCGATCGCCTTCCTCGCGCTGGTGTCGTTCCTTTCCGTCTTCTGGGCCTGGCGGACGGTCCATCGGCCGCTCGGCCAACTGGTGCAGGCGACCCGCGCCGTCTCTTCCGGCGACCTTGACCAGACCATTCCCGACCGGGCGGAGAGCGACCTCAGCGAGCTGGTGCGCTCCTTCAACCAAATGACCCGCGACCTGAAGGAGGCCCGGCACGAGAGCGAGCAATGGTCCCGCAGCCTCGAGCGGCGGGTGGAAGAGAAGAGCGCGGCCCTGCGCCGCGCGCAGGACGAGATGGTCCAGGTGGAGAAGATGGTTTCGCTGGGCAAGCTCGCCGCCATCGTGGCCCACGAGATCAACAACCCGCTGGCCGGCATCCGCACCTACGCCCGCCTCATGCTCAAGCGGATGGGCAGCGAGCCTTCCACCGAGCGGCTGGCCCCGCAGGAAACCCACGACTGGGTCTCGCGCATCGAGTCGGAGGCGGCGCGCTGCGGCGACATCGTGCGCAACCTCCTCTCCTTCGCCCGCAACTCGGCTCCGCGGATCGAGGTGACCCGCCTGCAGGAAGTCGTCACCCAGTCGCTGCGGCTGGTGCAGCACCAGATGGACCTCGCTTCCGTGGTCGTGGAAACCGACCTGGATCCTGCCGTGGAGGTCGAGTGCGACCCGCAGCAAATCAAGCAGGCCCTCCTCGCCATCTTCATCAACGCCGCCGAGGCGATGCCGCAGGGCGGGAGTTTGCGGGTGGAGATGTCCCCGTTGACGGCGGAGGAGTGGCTCGCCACCCGGGCGGCCGGCGGGGAAGCCTCAGCGGACGAACGGGCGGAGGCAACCGGAGAAACGATGGCGGCCGCCGCCGGAGGGGTGGAGATCCGTGTTCGGGACACCGGGATCGGCATGGATGCGGAGACGGCGAGGCACGTCTTCGAGCCGTTCTTCACCACGAAGGACGGCACCGCCTCGGGGGGAAGCGGGCTCGGTCTGGCCGTGGTCTATGGCATCATTCGAAGCCACCAGGGGCGCGTCCGCGTGGAATCGGCCCCCGGCCAGGGGAGCGTCTTCTTTCTGCAACTTCCCGCCCGGCAGGATGACCCACAACGCCCGGCGGCGGAAGAGCTCCCGGCAACCTGACAGCATCGTGGAGGGGAAGCGGCATGAATCAGGCGCACCATCAGGGCGATGACACGGAAGCCGGCCGGCGAGGGCGGCCGGCCCCCCGGTCCGGATCCGACGCGGCCCCGCACGGCGGTTCCGGGCCGGTTCCGCATGGTGACGCCGGGCCGGTTCCGCATGGTGACGCCGGGCCCGCTCCACATGGTGACGCTGAGCCGGCTCCGCACGCTGACGCTGAGCCGGCTCCGCACGCCGGCGCGGGGCCGTCGGAGAGCGCGCGATCCGCGGAGGGGCCGGTCAAGATCCTCATCGTGGACGACGAGGCTGTCGTCCGCGACTCCTTGAAGTCGTGGTTCGAGGAGGAAGGGTACTCGGTCGAGACCGCCGCCAGCGGGCGTGACGCGTTGCTGCGGCTCTCGGAAACCCAATGGGATCTTTTCATCCTCGACGTCAAGATGCCGGGGATGGATGGGCTCGAACTGCAGAGCCGCATCCGCGAGGCCTTCCCCGAGGCGGTCATCATCATCATGACGGCCTTTGCCTCTGTGGACACAGCGGTCCGGGCGATGAAGGAGGGAGCGCACGACTACATCACCAAGCCCTTCGATCCCGACGACCTGAATCGGATCGTGCGCGCGGCGCTGGCCCGGCGCGAGCTGGAGCGGGAGAACGCGCGCCTGAAGGCGAACATCGAAGAGATGTGGCACTTCGACGAGATCGTGGGTTCCTCGGGACCGATCCAGGAGGTGCTCTCGCTGGTCCGCCGGGTGGCCGAGGCCGACTCGACCGTCCTGATCCGCGGGGAGAGCGGCACGGGCAAGGAACTGGTGGCGCGCGCCATCCATGCCCACAGCCGCCGGCGCTACATGCCGATCGTGATCGTCAACTGCGGAGCCCTTCCGGAGGGGGTGCTGGAAAGCGAGCTGTTCGGGCATGAGAAGGGAGCCTTTACCGGAGCCCAGTACCGCCGCAAGGGCAAGTTCGAGCTGGCCGACGGCGGGACGATCTTCCTGGACGAAATCGGCGACGTCAGCCCCAAGACGCAGATGGATCTGTTGCGCGTTCTCGAGGAAAAGGCCATCTACCGGGTCGGGGGCAATCAGCGGATCGCCGTCGACTTCCGCGTGGTGGCGGCGACCAACCGCCATCTCGAGGCCATGGTGGCGGATCGGACCTTCCGCGAGGACCTCTACTACCGCCTCAATGTCTTCACCATCACCATCCCGCCGTTGCGGGACCGGCGCGAGGACATCCCCCAACTGGCCGAGCACTTCCTGGCGCGTTTCTGCCGTTCGATGAACAAGAGGACCAAGACGTTCTCGCCCGCCGCGCTGCGCCTGATCAGCTCCTACGACTGGCCGGGCAACGTCCGGGAGCTGCAAAATGCCGTCGAACGGGCCGTCGTGATCAGCCGGGGCGAACAGATCGAGCCGGATGACTTCCCGCTCGGACGTGTGGTCGTGCCGGTCGGCTCAGTGCGCACCCTGGCCGATGCCGAGCGCCAGCACATCGAGGCCGTGTTGAAGGACACTGGCTGGAACATCACCCAGGCCGCCCGTGTCCTCGACATCGACCGGGTGACGTTGTACAACAAGATCCGCCGGTTCGGCCTGCAACGACCGTGAAAGCCGCCGGCGGACAACCGGTGGCGGGGAGCCCACCGCCCCGACACGGTCTGCTCGTCGGGATTGGGCCACTGGAGCGAAACTCCCTGGAGTTTCTGGGCCTCGTCCTGCCGGAGGTCTTCGAGCTCCCCTTTGTCGTCCACGGACAGACGATGGACGGCGACGCCGCCTATGATCCTCTCCGCCGCCAGTGGAACGCCGCGCACCTTCTACGGGACCTCGACCTGATCGCCGGACCCGGGCCGGAGCGCGTGCTCGGCGTGACCGCGGTGGACCTCTTCATTCCGATCCTGACCTTCGTCTTCGGCCTGGCTCATCTTGGCCAGCGTTGCGCCGTCGTCAGTCTCCACCGCTTGCGTTCGGAGTTCTATGGGCTGTCGACTGATTCTGATCGTCTCATGTCCAGGCTGGAGAAGGAGGCCATCCACGAACTCGGACACACCTACGGGTTGGTGCATTGCCCTGAATTTGACTGTGTCATGCACTACTCGAACGATGTGGATCAGGTCGATCTGAAGAGTCCCAACCTCTGTTTGCGGTGCCGAACCAGGACAAAAACTGGCATTTCGGCGTGATCAGACAGCCTCGAGGCGTCAACGACACTTCCAATCGCAAGAAATCTGGACGGACCAGGAAGAATCTTCTCGTAAGCCTTCGGCAGTCTCACTATAATATCGTCGTTTGTCACTCTCACTTCGTCCATCAAAGATCGGGGGAGCAACATGCATAGACTTACGGTGGCCCTGGCATTGGCCGCCGCCGCCTTCCTCGCGACGGCTGCGCAAAGCGCGCCCATCATCTGGTGGCAGGTGGACGATGGACCGACGCACTATCTGCATGACTGGACCATGAACGCGGACGGGCGCTACTTCTTCGAGTTTTCGGAGCGGACGTCCAGTTACTCGATTCAGGGTGTCGTTGCCGTCGACGAAGATCCCTACATTGCGTGGGGCTTGTCCGTGATGAACTCGGACGAAGACCCCACGACATTCACGACGGGAGTCATCAACGAGTTCTTCGACCCGATCGACGGGGGGATCGTGTACGCCTCCTACTCGGGGAGCGTGACCGATATCGGGGGCGACGGCGTAACGCTCACGCCCACCCACGACAAGATCCAGCGTTCGTGGCTCAACGGCGGGACCAGCATGGGAGTTGACGTCGGCGACGCCTACTCGCACGGGCCTGGCGTTCCGGGCGCCTCCTATGTCGCCCCGCCGGACTCTGAAGGGCCCAAGCACGGTCCGGATGGGCTCTGGACCTCGATGCAACTCGAGGCGGAGTTCACCCTCTCGAGCATGGACATCGCCACCGTGAACGGCTTCGCCCGCATCAGCCCGATACCCGAGCCAGGCACCCTCTTGCTGCTCGGCGCCGGCCTCGCGGGTCTGGCGGCTTTCGGACTGCGACGTCGCGCCGGCTGATCGCGGCCTGTTCTTCGTGGGCAGTCCCGGGATGCCCAAGCACGAGCAAGGGGCTGGAACGTCTGTTCCGGCCCCTTTTGCATGGGCGCGGGGTCCGGTTCAAAGAGCGGCATGAGCGTTACGGAAAACCGACCCCTGGTCACGCGTCCCCGGAGATCCTCGTTCCGGCTCGCCGCGTCTTCAACCGAAGCAGGTGAGCCGTCACCCCGACGCCCACGCCGAGCAGGATGAAACGGACCCACCAGATCCGGCCCGGCTCCGTACCCACGGCTGAGAGCGCCAGCCCGGCCCAGAGCACGGCGAGCGTCGTCAGCTTGGAAGACAACGCCATGCCCTCTCCGGAGCGGTGACTCCGCAAATACCCGCCCAGCCAGCGGTGTCCGGTCAGCCACCCATGGAGTCGCGAGGAACTTCGGGCGAAGCAGGCCGCCGCGATGAGCAGAAACACGGTGGTGGGCAGCAACGGAAGAATGGCGCCCAGCACAGCCAGAGCGACGGACACGATCCCGGCCCCGATGAGAAGGCCACGGCGCATTCCGGAGATAGGATCAGAGGGCATTCCCCAGTCTCTCACGATTCCATGACGCGGCCGAGGGCAAGGCGTGCGGCCGAGGGCAAGGCTTGCGGCCGAGGGCAGGGCATGCGGCCGAGCGCAAGGCGTGCGGCCGAGCGCAAGGCGTGCGGCAGAGCGCAAGGCGTGCGGCAGAGGGCGCGGCTCGCGGACCGGGCCCTCGGACGCACAATGGATCCCGGCTGATCGACCGCATCGACGCGCTAACGAACGGGACGTCGCCTCCGGCGATGGGCCGCGAACAGAAGCCCGCCGAGCGCGGGCGCCAGCAAGAGGGCGGTGGAGGGCTCCGGAACAGGCTGCGTCGGATCATCGCCGAGCCACACGGACATGGTCAGCCGGGTGGCATGCTCGTCCGCGCGAACGAACTGCTCCGTGTAGTTGCTCGCCGTGGTGTTCATGGAACCCGAAAGCGTGTAATAGTATGAGGCTCCTTCCACGAGATCCAGCAGGATGGGCTCGTTGAGGGAGAAGTCCCCCGGCGTACTGAAATCCCAGAACTCGCTGAAGATGGATTCCATCTGCTCGTTCTGGATGCTCAGGCTGACCATGCCGGAGCCAGCGCCGATCCCCTGGGTCTGCAGACTGCCCTCGACAAGGAAGGGCAGAGCCACCAGATCTGCTCCATCGATGTCCATGACGCTGAAGCTGCCTTGCGAACCGCCGCTGACATATCCCCAGCCGGTTCCTTCGTGCTCGACCCAGGATGTCGCGAATCCCTCGCTCTCGCCCCGAAACGAGCGTGCTTCGATCTGAAGCAGCGAAGATCCTCGATCTCCGAAGCTGTCTTGCGCTTCCGCGGTCACCGTTCCCAGGCCGTTGAGCGGATTCTGCTCTTCGTCGTGCTCCTCCCCCCCGGGGCCGCTGGCATGGGCGCCGGCCCCGGCGATGCCGCCGGCTTGGATGACATCTCCCCAGACGAACGTCGTGGCCCGAGCGCTCGGTGTCCAGCAGAGCAGCCCCAGGGCGGCTATCGACCAGACGATGCGATGGTAACGAAACATCAGACCTCCCTCGCGCCTCACGGGGCGCGTATCCGGAACATGGTTCCTGTGCCTTGTGAACGGGCACCTGTCCCTGCAGGCGGCCTGGACATCGGTGCGCAAACGAGAGCCGCTGAACATAGCAGACGCTCGGGTTGGCGGACACGCGAGGATGTCAATCTCCTGACTGGAAGCCGTGAATCGTTCGGACGCGAGATGATGAGGCGGCCGGCACGTGTGACGCGTCGAAGGCGAGGATGTCAATCTCGTGGCTGGAAGCGGGAATCACTCCCCTCGGGCCGGGGAACCACACCTGCGCCGGTTTGGTACTGCGATTCGGCGGACGTCCGAGGGGACCGGTTGACCACGAGGAGCCTCTGTTACACAATGCGTGAAATGCGTTCCGTCGTGGGATCGATCCTGATCACGTGTGTGATCTTCCTGCAGTTCGGCACCTCACGGTGTCCGGGGGAGGATTGCTGCGACTCCTCGTCCGGTGATTTCGCGGCGGTCGCCAGCTGTTGTGAGTCTCCAGGCAAGGCTCTCGCAGGTTGCTCGGAAGCGTCCCACGGCCAAGCGTCGTCGATGGCCGGGCGGGAGCAAGTTGCCTCCGGCTGCGCGGGACGGACTTCTGGCGAGGTTGCGTGCTCCGACGGCGCGACCGGCCCGGGTCACCCGCGGCAGTGCGGCGGGCCTTGCCTGCCGTGCGTCTGCTGCATGGACCGAAGCGTTGTCGTGCCGGTCGCATGGCAGAGGCCTCCGGCGATCGTGACCGTCTCCGCTGCTCCTCCCATGGTCGAAGTGTCAATCCTCTCTCCTCCGCCCCGAGATCTTCTCAAGGTCCCCAAACGCGCGATGGTCTAGTCGCGGGTTGTCGGACCCGCGCCCGGCAGGCCGGACGGAGGAAGCGCGCCCGCGTCCCCGGAGGCCAGGCCGACCCGCGAGCGCGCGCGGTGTGCCCCGGCAGCGACACCAGCATCCGGGCGGGGCCATGCGAGAGACCAAGGATCCATCACCGAGAAAGGGAGGGACGATGCACAAGTTCCTCGTAGGCATTGCCATCTTCTGCCTCGCCATTGCGGCGTGCGGAGACGGCTCGGCCGATCGCGCGGCCGAAAGGCAAACGGGTTCCGGCGGCGGTGAAGCCGCACACGACCGCGCCGGAGGTTCCCCGGGCGACCGCACCGGCCGCCCCTCATCCGACCGTGCCGGTGGTTCCTCCGTCGACCAGGCCATCGACGATGAGGGGAGTGGCTACCATGCCCCTGCCGGCGCCGTAACCGGGTCGTACGAAGATTGGTGTGGGGCGCACGGGGTCCCGGAGAGCGCTTGCACACGCTGTGATCCATCTCTGATCCCGGCGTTCAAGGCCACTCATGACTGGTGTGACGAGCACGGCCTTCCGGAGTCACAGTGCAAGGCCTGCAATCCGGATCTTGTCATTGCGCGGCCGCCCAAGCCGGAGGCGCGCTGATCATGGGCCGGCTCGAGATCGCCGCGAGGGTGTTGTGGCCACTGCCGATGCTGCTCCTATCGATGCTGGCGTTGGGGGGCTGCCAGCGGACGGCGCCCCCGGCCGAAGGCCACGGCAACGCGGCGCCGGTTCAAGCGGCCCAGGGCATGTGCGGCGCTCACGATGTGCTGGCAGCGTTGTGCACCCTCTGCAATCCAAAACTGGCCCCGACCTTCCAGCAGAAGGGCGACTGGTGCGGTGAGCACGGGCTGCCGGAGTCCATCTGCCCGATCTGCCATCCGGAGCGGGGCGGGCGGCCCGAGATGGATGTGGCCATCGAAGACAACGGCAACCTGCCCCCGCCTCATGGCCTGCGGGTCACGCTGGCCTCGCCCGAGGTGGCCGAGGAGGCGGGGATCCGGGCGGTGGAGGCCGCTCGTGGGACCGATGAATCCGCTGTGCTGGCCACCGCGACCATCGTGGCTGACAATGCCCGCAGCGCGCTCGTCAACCCGACCGCGGCCGGTGTGATCCGCGAGTTCCTGGTGGAGATCGGCGCCGAGGTGCGGCGGGGCGCTCCCCTGGTCCGGATCGAGAGCGCCGAGGTGGCCGATGCCAGGGCGCGATTGCGGGCGGCCCGGGCGCGCCAGGAGGTCGCCGGCGCTTCGTACGAACGCGAAGACCAGTTGTACGCGCGGGGGATCTCGGCGGAGAAGGACGCGCAGGTCGCCGAGCAGGAGCGGCTCGAAGCGCAGGCGGAGGTGAGTGCCGCCCTCGCGGCGCTGGAAATGATCGGCGCCTCGGAAGGCGAGTCGGGGATCTACGACCTGCGCGCGCCGATCGCCGGGACGGTGACACGCCGCGACTTCACGGTGGGGACACTCGTCCATGACGACGATCCATTGTTCGAAATCGTGGACACCTCCGTGCTCTGGGCGGAGATCGACGTTCCTGAAGCGCAGATCGGCCGCGTCGCCCCCGGACAGCGGGTCGTCATCGAAGCCGGACCCGGCCGCGAGACGTTCGAAACGACCGTCGAGTACATCTCTCCGGTGGTGGATCCGAGGACGCGCACCGTGCGGGTCCGCGCCATGCTGCAGAACCCCGGTCGAGCGCTCCGGGCCAACGTCTACGCCACCGCTCACATCTTTGCCCGCGGGGGCTCCTCCGCTGTCCTGGTCCCTCGCGAAGCCGTGCAGGACGCCCGGGGGGCCGCGGTCGTCTTCGTGCCGGTGTCGGCCGGGGAGTACGAGACGCGGCACGTGTCGGTGTCCCCTGCGGCGGGCGATCTGCTCGCGGTCACCGAAGGCGTGCGGGCGGGCGAATCCGTCGTGGTGGAAGGGGCTTTCTTCCTGAAGACCGAAACGCTGAAGGAGAGCATCGGCGCCGGGTGCTGCGATGTCGGGACGCCGCACTGATGCGGTCCTCCTCGCTCCGGACTGCCGCCGTTGTCGCTTTTTCGCCGGAGCGGAGCCGGTGCGGATAGCGCCAATCCGGCCGGTGCGGCGGTCAGCCGCTCGAAGGGATCCAGGGGCCGGCGCCGGATCAGCCGCGTCGACTCCTCCATGTGCGCGCGTGACATCGCCGGCAACGTCACGGCGGGCGGGTAGGTGATGGACCGTCTTCTGCAACAGGTCATCGGCTGGTCGATCCGCCATCGCCGCCTGGTGATCGCGGCTTCGATCGTCTGGATCGGGGCGGGCTTGCTCGCGCTGCGCCGGCTGCCGATCGATGCCTTTCCCGACACGACGCCGGTCCAGGTCCAGGTCAACACCGTGGCTCCCTCCCTGGGACCACTGGAGATCGAACGGCAGATCACCTTCCTGGTCGAGCAGGCGATCTCAGGTCTGCCGAACCTTCGCGAGGTCCGCTCCATCTCGAAGTTCGGCTTCTCCCAGGTGTCGTTGATCTTCGACGAAGGAACCGACATCTACTTCGCGCGGCAGGTGGTCATGGAGCGCCTGCAGGCCGTGGAACTCCCCGACGGAATCGAGCGGCCTCAACTCGGCCCGGTGGCGACCGGGATCGGGGAGATCTTCCACTACGTGGTCACCGGCGCCGGGAAAAGCCTCAGTGAACTGCGCGCCGTGCAGGACTGGATCATCAAGCCACAGCTGCGAGCGGTGCCGGGCGTGGCCGAGGTGAACAGCTGGGGAGGGGACGAGCGGCAGATCCATGTCCGGGTTGATCCGGTCGACCTCGCCCGCTACGGCCTGACGCTGGGCGATCTCGCCGGGGCGCTGGAACGCAACAACGCCAACGTGGGAGGCGGCACGCTCGACCAGGCGGGGCAGTCCGCGCTCATTCAGGGCATCGGCATCGTGACCCGGCCGTCCGACGTCGAGAACATCATCGTGGCCTCGCGGGGTGGCGTGCCGGTCCGTGTCAAGGACGTCGCCCGGGTGGTCGAGGGACGGGAGATCCGCCGCGGGGCGGTCACAGCCGCCGGCGAGGGGGAGATCATCCTCGGCCTCGGTTTCATGCTGATGGGCGAGAACAGTCACGAGGTGGCCCGCAACCTCGAGCTGCGGCTGCGGGAGATTCGGCGGATGCTCCCCGCCGGCATCGAGGTGACAACGGTGTACAACCGGACGGAGCTGGTCGACCATGTTCTGTACACCGTTCGGGAGAACCTTTTCGAGGGCGCGATCCTGGTCATCGCCGTCCTGTTCCTTTTTCTCGGCAACATCCGCGCGGGGCTCATCGTCGCCTCGGCGATTCCCCTCTCCCTGCTCTTCGCCTTCGACCTCATGACCCGCGCCGGCATCGCCGGGACGCTGATGAGTCTGGGCGCGATCGACTTCGGTCTGGTCGTCGACAGCTCGGTCATCACGATGGAAAACGCGGTGAGGCGCCTCTCCGAGAACCCGGCGGGGCGCTCCCGGGCCGAGGTGGTGCGCGAGGCCGCGGTGGAGGTGCGGCGGCCGACCATGTTCGGCGAGCTGATCATCATGATCGTCTACCTCCCGATCCTGGCCCTCGAGGGTGTGGAGGGGAAGATGTTCCGTCCCATGGCCGCGACGGTCATCTTCGCGCTTCTGGGATCGCTCGTGCTTTCCGTGACCCTGATGCCGGCTCTGGGCGCGACCTTCCTGCCGCGCCGGATCTCGCACCAGGAGAATCGGATCATCCGCGGGTTGAAGGGGCTCTACCGCCCGGCCCTGCGGCGCGCCCTTCTGCGACCGGGGCTGGTCCTGGCGCTCGCCTCCCTGCTCATCCTCGGAGGGGGAGCCCTGGCCACGCGGCTGGGTTCGGAGTTCATTCCGCGCCTGAACGAGGGGGCCATCGTCATCAACACGATCCGCCTCGCCGGCGTGTCGGTCGAGGAGTCGATCCGTTATGGCGGCCACATCGAGCGCGCGCTGCTGCAGGCCTTCCCCGACGAGATCGACCGGATCTGGACGCGCACCGGCACCGCGGAGGTGGCCACCGACCCGATGGGGCTGGAGCTCTCCGACGTGTTCATCACGCTGCAGCCGCGGCGGCAGTGGAAGCGGGGCGCCTCGCAGGATGAGCTGGTCGCGGCCATGCAGGAGAAGTTGGAGGGCTTTCCCGGGATGCGGCTGGTCTTCACGCAGCCGATCGAGATGCGGGTCAACGAGATGGTCGCGGGTGTCCGCGCCGACGTGGCGGTGAAGCTCTTCGGGGACGACTTCGAGACGCTCAAGGCGAAGGCACGCGAGATCGAGGCGGTGATGCTCCAGACGCCCGGCGCGGCCGATGTGCTGGTGGAGCAACTCACCGGGCAGCCGGTCCTGGAGATCGAGGTGGATCGCGCCGCCATCGCGCGTCACGGAATCGCGGCCGGCGAGGTGCTGGAGGCGGTGGCCGCCCTGGGCACGCGCCGGGTAGGCATGCTGCAGGAGGGGGAGCGGAGGTTCCCGATCGCCATCTCCCTGGATGACCGCTACCGGACCGACGCCGCGGCGGTCGGGCGCATCCAGGTGGCGTCGGCGCAGGGAGACCTGGTGCCACTGGCAATGCTGGCCGACATCCGGATGGTCGAAGGGCCCTCCACGATCCAGCGGGAGTGGGGCAAGCGGCGGGTGACGGTCCAGGCCAATGCCCGGGGGCGCGACGTGGGCAGCCTGGTGGCTGATCTTCGCACCGCGCTCGAGCAGCGCGTGGAGCTGCCGCCCGGTTACTTCCTCCGATTCGGGGGGCAATTCGAGCACCTGGAGCGGGCGCGGGAGCGCCTCATGATCGTCGTTCCGTTGGCGCTGGCCCTGATCTTCGGGCTTCTCTACCTGACCTACCACCGCGTCGTGGATGCCGCGCGGGTCTTTACGGGAGTCCCCTTCGCCGCCGTGGGCGGGGTGATCGCGCTCTGGGCGCGGGGCATGCCCTTCAGCGTCTCGGCCGCGGTCGGCTTCGTCGCCCTGTCGGGGGTGGCCGTGCTGGGGGACATGGTCCTCGTCTCCACCATCCGCCAGCTGCTCGGCCAGGGCCTGCCCCTGCGCGAGGCGGTTCTGCGGGCGGCCGACCAGCGGCTGCGGCCGGTGCTCATTACGGCCCTCGTCGCGAGCCTCGGGTTCGTGCCGATGGCGATCAACACCGGGATCGGGGCGGAGGTGCAGCGGCCTCTGGCCACCGTGGTCATCGGAGGGCTCATCACCTCGACCTTGCTGACCCTCTTCGTGGTGCCGGCGCTCTTTCTCGCGGTGAGCCGGTGGGAGGGCGCTCGAGACACCTCCGGTGTTCGCCCGGGGCCCGACGCGGACGAGCGCGCCAGGCCTGATCGAGTCGATGCGCCTCGCCCGCGGAGGTGGCGTGCGCGCGGCGCGGCCTCTGCCGCGATGGACACGCCGGAGGCCCGACCGTGAGCCTGCGATCGTCACCAGTGGCGGATCGGGCGCCCGCGGCCGATCGCGCCAGCGTTCTACGCCGGGGTGTACACCTGGAGTACGCGACCGTCGGGTGGAACCTGGTGGAGGGAGTTGTCGCGGTCGGCGCGGCACTGCAGGCAGGGAGCGTCGCTCTTCTGGGATTCGGCATCGACAGCTTCGTCGAGACCGCCTCCGGGCTGATTCTCCTCTGGCGCCTGAAAGCCGAAACGCGCGCGACCCCACCGGAGGACATCGAGCGCCTGGACCGCCGCGCCCATAGACTGGTGGGCCTCTCCCTGTTTCTCCTCGCCGGCTACATCGCCTTCGACGCGATCGAGACGCTGGTGGAACGCGGCCGGCCCGAGCCGTCGGCGACCGGGATCACGATCACTGCTCTATCGATGGCCGTGATGTGGTGGCTGGCCCGGGCCAAGCGCCGGATCGCGGTCGCTCTCGGCAGCCGGGCGCTCGAGGCGGACTCCTTCCAGACCACCGCCTGCTGGTGGCTGTCGTTGATCACGCTCATCGGCATCGGGGCCAACGCCGCGTTCGGCTGGTGGTGGGCCGACCCGGTCGCCGCCCTGGGCGTCACGGTGTTCCTGGTGGTGGAGGGGCGCAACGCCTGGCGGCAGCAGGACTGCTGCGGTTGCGGTTGATCACCGCCGGCTGGCCGACGCGTCGGACAAGACGCGTCCCCATCCGGCGGCTCGAGAGGTTGAGATCACGCCTGGTTCAGCGGGAAACGCGCGCTGATCGCGGTTCCCCGGCCCGGCCCGGCGCTGTGAGCTGACACTGTTCCCCCGTGCAATTCGACCAGTCCCTTGACCAGGGCGAGGCCAAGACCCAACCCGCCGGTGTTCCGATCCAGCGTCTGCTCCGCCTGCCGGAACGGCTCGAACAGCCGTTCCCGGGTCTGCGGCGTCATGCCGACCCCGTTATCGCTGACCCGCAGGACGGCCTCACCCTTCTCGGTTTCGACGGAGACCGTGGCGTAGCCTCCCCGGTTGGTGAACTTGGCGGCGTTGTGCAGGAGATTGCCGACGATCTGCGTCACGCGATTGGGGTCGGCCAGAACCGGAACCACCCCCCGCGCCGGGCAGAAATCCAGGTCCACCCCAGTTCCCTCAAACAGCGACCGGTGGTCCTCCACGGCGCGGGCGACGGTTTCGTTGAGATCCAATGGTTGCCGGTGGAGCTGGACCTTGCCGCGCGTGATCCGGGTGATGTCCAGGAGATCGTTCACCAGATGGGAGAGTTGCGCCACCTGGCGGCCGATGACCTCGCGAGCCCGCTTTGCCTCCTCGCCGCCCGGGACCGTGTGATCGAGGACGAAGAGGCTGTTCACGATGGGCGCCAGGGGATTGCGCAGCTCGTGCGACAGAACCCCGAGGAACTCGTTCTTCTTTCGGTCCGCCTCGAGGAACTCGGAGTTGGCCAGCCGCAGGGCCTCCTCCATCCGCTTGCGTTCCGAGACATCCACGCAGAACTCCACGCACTGGCTGTCCCCGAGAGAGCTGCCGGCGAAGAGAAGCCACCGGCGGGTCCCGTCCTTGCGGAAGTACTCCTTCTCATAGGGTCCCACCCTTCCGGTCGCGTAGAAACGCCGCGCCTCCGCCATGCTGACGTCGTAGTGCTCGGGCGGTGTGAGTCTCTGCCAGGTCAGCTCTCGCGCCTCGACCTCCTTGCGGCTGTAGCCCATCAAGTTGAGGAATGTGTCATTGGCGTCGACCATGCACCCGGTCTCGAGGTCCCAGAACATGACCCCGACGGTTTCGATCTCGAGAACCTTGCTGAGGCGCGCGTGGCTCTCCCGCAGGGCATCCTCCGCCTCCCGCCGCGCGGTGACGTCGAGGAAGGCGCCGATGCACCCGCGGACCTTTCCCTCCTGGTCCCGCAGAGGAACGGCGCTGCCGAACATGGAGAGCCACTTCCCGGAGGGGCGGAGCACGCGCAGCTCGACGTCGCGCAGCTCCTGGTTCGTCGCCACCGCCTTCTGCATCGGCAGTTCCTGGGCCGACAGCTCGCGCCCGTCCGGGGTGAAGAAGCGCCGGACATCGGGCCAGGTCGTGGCCGAGACGTTCTCGCCCGGCGGCGCCTCATAGAACCGGTTGGCCAACGCGTTGCCGATGATCGTCTCGCACCGGGGATCGCGGGACACCCACACCGCCGCCGGCACCGCCTCCAGCATCCGCTCGACCTCTTCGACCCGCTGGCGAAGAGCCTCGTCGGCCGCCTGCCGCTCCGTGATGTCGTGGCCGTAGACGAAGATGTATTCCTTCCCTCCGAAGGTGAGGTGGTTGATCAGCACTTCGACCGGAACGAGGCTGCCGTCCTTGCGGCGGTGCGTCATCTGGTGGGTCAGCGACTTGCGCGCGCGGATCTCGGACCACCGCGATGCATATTTCTCGGGCGTGAGTCCGGGGATGAGGTCGAAGGCCGTCATCCTCAGCAGCTCCTCCCGGGTGTATCCAAGCTCGCGGGAGGCCGCGAGGTTCGCATAGCGGACGGCGCCATCTGGAGTGAGCCAGGCCACCATCTCGGAGGCGACTTCGATCGAAGCCTGGGTCAGGCGCAGGATTTCCTCGGCCGGCAGGTCGCCGACGACATCGCAAGCGCAGCGCCGGAAGGAGTCCTCTCGGATCTCCGCCCCAGGATCGCACCTCGGCGGTGTCTCACACGTGCCGGCAGGAACCGCGGGGACGGTGGAGTGCGGAAACCGATTGCGGCCGTGGGGCCGCGAGGAGCTCCTGGCCATCACTCGACCTCCTGACGGATCAATTGCGGTTCGGGCACGTGGGGCGTTCTCACGCCGTCGCCGTCGGCGGGACCCGTAAGTCTGCCGTGAGACTACAAGATGGCTCAGCCAGTCGCAATTGTTCTGTCGGAAAGAGGCCTTGGCCGTTGCTTCACACCCGCGGCGGCTGGTGAAGCGCAAGCCGCATTCCGGGCGATCTGAATCTGCGCCCATCGCGCTGCTGATGCGATATGCCGTGTCGCGCCCTGGCCATTCGCCCTGGAGGGCTTGACGCGAGGCTTGCCTTCTTGGGCTGGTCTCTTGTATCCTCATGGGTCATGGATCGAGGCTATCCACAGATCGAGCGGCGCTGTCGCTGTTGTTGTACCCCGCGCGTGGCAAGGCCGCGGAGGCGTGCAGGTCCATGATCTGATTCCACAACGGAAACAAGACGGACCCGAATAGATCGACCCGCGGCCCTCGAGGCGGCGGGTCTTCGGTTTTTGTGGCAAGGAGGTTGTACGATGAGTCGAATCCTGTCTGAGGTCCTGGAGGCCAACCGCCGCTACGTCGAGGGCTTCGGCGACAAGGGCAAGCTTCCGCTCCCGCCCGGCCGGGGGTTCGCGGTGTTGACCTGCATGGACGCGCGCCTTGACCCGGCGAAGTACGCCGGCCTGGCCGAAGGAGATGCGCACGTCATCCGCAACGCGGGCGGCCGCGCCAGCGACGACGCCATCCGCTCCCTGGTGATCTCGCAAAAACTGCTGGGAACACGGGAGTGGTTCGTGATCCACCATACCAATTGCGGCATGGAGCTCTTTACGGACGGCGTCATGCGGGACCTGCTCGCCAAGAGCCTGGACACGGCGACGCTGGACAAAGAGGGATGGCGGGACACCGGCAGCACCCGCGGCTCCAACGAGGGGGACTTCATCGACTGGCTCACGTTCAAGGATGCGCGGCAGAGCGTGGTCGACGATGTTCAGAGGATCCGGCGCCATCCTCTCGTGCCGCCGTCCATCCCGATCCACGGCTTTGTCTACGACGTGGCCACGGGGAGGCTCGAGGAGGTGCCCGAAGCGACCGAGGCCGGACGCCCTCGTTAGGCGAGCGTCACAACCCGGCCTTCCGCGTCACGTCTTGCCAGCTCCTCCTGGAGACAGCGCCCAAACACTGTGTGGCGGAGGTAGAGCACTGAGGCGATCCGGCACTCACGGAGCGTCTCGTGATCGGGATTTGACGCAGTGTCTCGCGTCTGCGCCTTCATGACGGGCGCGCCCGCCGGCTGGTGCCGGACGAGCGCGCCCTTCCCGCGCGGATGCTGCAGGACTCCCGCTCGGCAGATGACGTGCGAGGCTTGTGCCGCCGCGCGGCCGCTGCATCAGCGATAGATATCCTTGATCCGGCCCCACGTCGTGTTGACGATGCGGCTGCCCCCCTCTCCGGCCCAGGCTCCGATTCCGATCGACTGGGTGGGTCCCCATACCACATCGGTTGGTTGCCAGCCGGTGGGATATCCAATGCCGGGGGCGATGTTCGTGGTGGGGCAGCCTCCGAAGCCATCGGTGTCCGCAGCTATGTAGTAACCACAGGGTTGGGCCGAGTGATCCGCCCAGTATCCGATCCAGAAGAACTCGTCCACCCAGGTGTCCTGAATCGCGAAGTCGTGCGTGCTGATGTTCGGCCAGGTGGCGACCGGACAGGGATTGAGCCCTCGCGTCAGGGAGAGGACTTGGCCGGGGATTCCGCCCGCGTCGGCCCAGACATAGGCATCGAAGGGTCCGCACGGGTAATCGAGTCCCGTCAGGTTGAGCTGGATTCCGCACACGTTCGTGTGACCGCTGTACTGCTCCGCAAAAGCTCCGTAATAGGGCGGCACGATTCCCCCGTACTGCCAGCAGAAGCCGTTCTCCGCGGTGCCGTCGTAGTTGAGGATAAGCACCCCCCCGCAGGGATCGGAATCGGTGCCGGGCACGGCGATGCCCTCTCCCGCTCCCACGGATCCCGCGGTCCTGCTCCCCTCCGGTGGCTCCAGCCGGCGTGGACGGGGTCCGCTACGGCAGGGTGCGGGGGGATGACAGGGATTGGGGTCGCAGGGAACATTCGGGAGGAAGTGGCCGGTGTGGCACTGATCCGCGGTGGTGTACACGCAGGAGCCGTCCGAGTAGCAGCAGGCGCCGTGAGGCTGGGGACAGGGATTCGGGTTGCACGGCACCCCTTGCCGCCAGTCGCCGGTGTGGCAGTCTGCCTCGGTCGTGTAGAGGCAGTTGCCATTCGAGTAACAGCACGCGCCCTGGACCGGAGGCGGGGGACAGGGATTCGGATCACAGACGGTATCCGGGCCCATCCACTCTCCCGCGCATTGGTACTCCGTCGTGACGGTGCACACGCCGTTGATGCAGCAGGCGCCCGTGGGAGGCTGGGGGCACGGGTTCGGATCGCAGGGGACCTGGGGCCGCCAATCCCCGGTCGGACAGTCGGGTTCCAGGGTTGTCCAGCAGGTGCCGTCCGGATGGCAGCAGGCTCCGGTGGGAGGTTGCGGGCAGGGGTTCGGGTCGCAAGTGCTTCCGGGGCCCTGCCATTGCCCGTGGCACCCGTACTCGGTGGTGAAGACGCAGGCGCCATGCTCGAAGCAGCATGCTCCGCCGGGATCGCCCCCGGTATCGGTCCAGGCCCCGATGCCGATCGCTTGTGTCGGACCCCACAAGTCATCGACCGGGTGCCATCCCGTGGGCAGGCCGCTATCGCAGCTCAGGTTGGTCACCGGGCAGCCTCCCGGCCCGTCGAGATCGGCGGCAACGTAGTAACCGCAATTCTGATTGCTGAAGTCAGCCCAGTACCCGATCCAGAAGCGGCCCCCGACCGTCGTGGGCACGATAGGGAAGTCGTGGACGCTGACTTCCGGCCATGTCGCGACGGGGCAGGGATCCAGTCCCGTGGTCATCGACAGAACGTTCCCCGGCATCCCGCACACATCGTCCCAGATGTAGACGGTGAGATCGCGGCAGGGAGCGCCGACGCCGGTGAGATAGAGAGAGACCCCGCAGACCGAGCCCATGTGGTCGTAACACTCGGCGAAAGCCCCGTAGAAAGGCGTCCGGATGTATCCGTAGTGGAGACCGTAACCGTTCTCCGCGGTCAGGTCGTAACTCAGCAGGACGGCGCCGTCGCACGGGTTCCGGTGATCTGTCGCGGGCGTGTAGCCGTGGCCGGGCCCTACCTCGCCCCCGGCGCCGTTTCCGTGACGGGCATGGAACGAGCCGGATGCGCCGGTGTCGCCCCGGGTCGACCGGATGGGCTGGACCGCAACCTGCCGGTGACCCAGTCCCGGCGCACACGGGTTCGGGCAGCAGACGGTGCCGTCGCCCTGGTAGACGCCGCAGCAGTCGTGTTCCGAGAGGAGGGAGCAGTTCTCGCCGATGCAGCAGGCCCCGGGACGCTCCGGCTGCGGGCAGGGGTTCGGATCGCAGGGCACGTCGGCTCGCCAGTCTCCGGTGGGGCACTCCGCCTCCGCCTCATACAGACAGCTTCCGTCGGAGAAACAGCACGCGCCCTGCGGCGGCGGTGGGGGACAGGGATTCGGATCACAGACGGTATCCGTCCCCTGCCACTCGCCCTCGCATTGGTACTCCGTGGTGACGGTGCACACGCCGTTGATGCAGCAGGCGCCGCTGGGAGGCTGAGGACACGGGTTTGGATCACAGGGGACTTCGGGCCGCCAGTCCCCCGTGGAGCAGCCGGACTCACTGGTGGACTCGCAATGGCCATCGGGGTGGCAGCAGGCGCCCTGGATCTGCGAGCACGGATTGGGGTCGCAAGGGACATTCGGCCGCCAGTCGCCCGTGTTGCAGTCGCGCTCGATCCGGGTCCAGCAGTGGCCGTCCGGATAACAGCACGCGCCCCAGGTGCACGGGTTGGGCTCGCAGGGCACTTCCCTGATCCAACGATGGGGGTTGCACTGCTCGTACGGAACGTAGGTGCAACTTCCGTCGGGGCGGCAGCACGCGCCTCTTGGCCCGGAGCAGGGATTGGGCTCGCAGAATCTGCTTGGGTGCCACTCCATGCCTTCAGGGCACTCGTGCCGCTGCACGTACTCGCAGTGCCCATCCGGGTCGCAGCAGGCTCCCCAGGGAGAAGGGGGGCACGGGTTGGGATTGCAGGGAACCCCCTCGCGCCAATCGCCCGTGGCGCAGTCGGCGAGCGGTACCCACGAACAGCTTCCGTCGGGATGACAGCAGGCGCCGTAGGGATCGGCGGGAGGATCGCACGGGTTGGGTTCGCAGGGGAGATCCTGGGTCCATTCCTCGCCATCGCAGAGCGACTGCGGGAGGGTCAGACACTGGCCATCCGGCTGGCAGCACGCCCCGAGCGGTTGTGGGCAGGCCGGCGTTCCCGGTCCATCGAAGCCCAGCGTGCCGTAGCCCGCGATCTCGTCCAGGATGGACGGCACCGAGTCGTCCCCGAACACCCCTCCCAGTACGGGATCCGGATGATCGCGCAACTCGAAGGCGGCGGACCCGCCGCCGTCGCGGTAGCCCGCGAACCAGTAGCACTCGGTGAGGACCCCGGTCTGGGTTTGCTCGAAGACAAGGGACGTGCCGGTATCCGACGCGGGCCATCCCTGGCCGGGGAATTCCGCCGCCCCCTGGTTTAGATCGCCAATGCAAGGACCCCAGGCAACCAGGGTCACATTGGAGGGGTAGCGGATGCCCCAGGTAAGCCCTTTGAGCCGCGGGGAAGTCTGATCGAGAAAGGCCGCGTAGACCTTCCAGACCGCGGGGAACTCCGGGGAGGCGCCGTCGATCTGGATATCGGCATCCTCACACGAAGCCGGGGCCGAACCCAGGCCGCAAGCGTCGGTCAAGTCCGTGGTGTAGGACAACGCGGGATCGAGAACGATCAGTGTCCCGCCCGCATTCACGCCGGCAAGTGCCGGACTTACCGTCCCGCCGTTCGAGATCGCCGTGACCGCGATGACCACCGCGACCATCCAAGAGGCCAATCTTGACGCTTTCACGATATTCTCCTTCGCTGGCCCGGGCGCGGCCCTCTTCGTCCACACGCCCGAGGCGTTACAGGCCGCGAGCGTGCAGCTGTACGCGTTAGCGGACAAGAGACCACCACCCCGGTAGGTGATCCGCCGATCCGTCTCTCACAGCACGCCCGGAGCCCTGGCCGTCCAAGGAACGCTCACCTCTATCCACGATCTGCCGCCGACAAGTATAACCCAGATCGCGAGAGCGTTCAACCGTCGCTTCCGGGCTTGCGCGCTGTCCGGACCAAGTGACGCGGCTCGGGGGTCTTCTTAATTGTCGTCCGGTCGGGGGATGCGCTGAAGGGATGGCGAGCGCCGGGAAGAGGGCAGACCCGGCACCGAGGAAGGGCCGGGTCCACCACCTTCTGAGGCGAGCCGGGCGCGATCAGTGGATCAGGGTGACCTTCCTGACCTCGCTCTGCCCCGCGGACTCGAGCCGCAGGAAGTACAACCCCGCCGGGATCGGCCGCCCCGCTTCGTCCCGCGCCGCCCAATGGAGGCGGTGAACTCCCGCCGGCATGGAGCGCTGGATCAACGTGGCTGCGAGCTTGCCATCCACATGGTAGAGGCGTAGCGCGACGTCTCCACCCTGGGACAGCGCGAACTCGATGGTCGAGCCGGCGCCGGAGCCGAACGCCGGGTTCGGGGCGAGACGCTCGATGCCGAAGCGCGGCGCCGAGGAGGTCGGTTCGAGAGAGGTCGGGGACCGGCCGCTCTCGATGGAGAGATCATCCAGGGCTGCCTCGACACAGGAGTCGTTGCCCTCGTCGCTGGCGATGAAGCGGAGGCGGACTCGCGACGTGAGCTGGATGTAGTTGGAGAGGTCGAACTCCATCCGGACCCAGCTATTGGCGCTCTCCGAGGTGTTCTCGAGGTTGACCCAGGTGGCGCCGCCGTCGGAACTGACGTCCACCTGCCAGAAGTCCTCGTTCGGATTCTGCGCCAGGTTGTTCGTATACCAGCGCCAGTAGACGAGGCGAGGCTCCACCGCCTGCGTCAGGTCGTAGATGGGAGAGGTCAGCGTCGTCCGTCCACCGTCGACGTCGCCCTGGTTGGCGGGCGCGCCGATGCCTCCCTGCTTGGTCACGAAGCAGGCGACGCCCTCGGGGGTGTGATCGTCCTCGGTCTGGGCCGGCTGCCCGTAGACGTAGGTTCCGATCGGATCCACCCGCACCCAGAGCCCCTGGGTGGCGTCGTCGCCGGGCGCGCCGACGGTCCAGAAGGAGTCGGCCTCGAAGAGCTCTTCCACGAGCGAGGCCACGCGCACTTCGAATCCGGCGGCGAGGGTCTGGCCGCACCAGGTCACCACGGAGAGATCGAAGCGGATCATCGCTTCCGTCGGCATTGCCGGATCGAGAACCGCCTGGAAGGGCGGAGAGAGCTCCGATTGTCCCGCGGCCGGCACGAGCGGGACGCCCGCCTCGGCGGTGAGCATCCCGACCAGAGGCTCCGTCGAGGAGAGGGTCGCCTGCACCTCGCGCGCTCCGTCGGAGCCGGTGTTTTCCAGGACGACACGGACCTGGAAGACCTCCCCGGGGGACAGCTTGCCGTTGCCGTCGCCGGTCACGGTGTCGTCAAAGGTCCAGGAGTGCAGAGTCAGGACGGGCGCATGAAGGAGGACATCGAAGGCCCCGTCCCAGGGGGTGTGGCCACCGCAGGCCATCTGCACCTGGAAACAGGCCACGTCCAGGTCGGCGATGCCCAGGGGGACGCGGATGAGGAGGTCGTCGGAGTTGGTCCCGTCGCTCTCCGGCTCGATGGTGCCGTAGGAGGCGACGCCGTCCGCGATCTCGATCCGCGGGTCGGCGCAGCTCAATGTGACCACGGTGTTGGGCGCGGGCGCGTGCCCGACATTGCGGAGGGTGACGCGAAGCTGGACCGTCTCGCCCATGTCGGCCTGTCCGTCCCCGTCGCCGAAGCTGCCGCCGTCCTGGTCATCGTCGATCTCCGTGGCCGACCAGGTCAGCCAGGGCTGCTGGCCGGGGTCGACCGTCATCGTCCCGGTGCCCGGGCGGTAGGCGGGCTTCACCGCCTTGATCCGCAAGGGGGCGATGTCGGCGGGCTGCGGCGTGAGCGTGACCTGCCCCTGGTAGTTGGTGGTTCCGGTCACGCAGACGGAGAGGTCGTCCGTGTAGATGGTGACGGTCGCCTGCGGAACCGGGAAGCTGCCCGAACGCACGGTGATGGTCGTCGGACCCTGCCCCATGACGTAGGTGCCGGCGTAAGAAACCGTCAGCGGGCTGACGTAGTTGTTCCACTGCGGCATCGCCGGGTCGCCCAGCAGGCAGAGCTCGTAGTGGCACCAGCGATTCCAGGGGTCCATCTGCCAGACGACATCGATCTTGGAGTCCACGTTGGCATCCCCGACCAGCGTGATCCCTTCCCCGTAGACCGCGTCGACGAACTCACGGTCGTAGTGCTGCGAGGGGCCGATGTCGTAGCCGGGGCAGTACCAGCCGTAGCGGGTGTTGCCGAGGAAGGCCACCGCGCAGTTGTCGTCGAGGGTGAAGGCCTCGGAGATCGCCTGGCTGCCGCCGTTGTCGAAGTTGTTGGAATAGCACCCCTGGGTCGACATGAAGGCATAGCTGTGGGTGACGCCGTCGTTGGTGAAGCGGGCCGCGTCGGGGTTGGACATCTTCATCCCGTACGTCGTGTTGGCGTGCCCGAGGTGGTGGCTGGTGGGATAGCCGGAGTTGAACAGGGCGATGACGTCCCCGCTGCCCCACTCGTAGCCGGGTCCGTCGCAGAGCATCTGCTTCTGGAATCCGTCCGGGTACCCGGAGGTGCAGTAGCCCCAGTCGCAGCAGTAGTCCTTCACGTCATCCATGTAGATGCAGGCGTAGGTCGGCACGTCGTCCATCCGTTCGCCGAGGAAGAGGGCCTTCTGCAGCTCGGCGACGACGGGATCCTCGGCATACATGGAGTTCTTGTGCATCCATTTCGCCAGGTCGGCGGGTGTGCGCGCGGTGATGCGGCCCGCCGCAAGCTCGCCCGCGAAGTCCTCCTCGCCGGGCTCGCCCCAAAGCTCGTCGAGGTCGGTGTTCCAGTTGCCGTCCAGCGCTTCGTAATAGCAGTCGCCGGGGAAGGCGTCGATGGTGCCCCCGGCGTCGACGTAGAGGTTGCGCACCGGCACCGCGTCGGAGTCGCCGCCCAGCATCAGGTACCGGGTGCCCCACGTGTTGAAGGCGTCGATCACGAAGTTGCGCAGCCGCTCGGCAGAGTCGAGACCCGGATAGAGGTCCGTGATCTCCTCGATGAGCATGATCTTGGTCCGCCAGCCACGGCTCGACTCATAGACGGCCAGACCGTGGTAGGCCTCGGCCATCCCCGCGGTGGTCACGATGACGTACGGGTAGTTGTCGGGGTCGATCCGATGGTTCGCGACGGGGGCGGCACGCGATCCCGTGTAGCCGTCGAGGGCCTCGGGGTTGGCCACCATCGACCGGAGCCTCTCCACCGTCGCCGCATCGCGCCGGAGATTGGGAAGCGAGGCCGGATCGGCGCCGGGGGCGAGTTCGGTGTCGATTTCCAGCCGCACGCGCTCGTAGGACGTCAGCAGCCCGGAGAGAGGGTGATACGCGACCGGATAGACGCGCAGGTAGGCGATCTTGTGCCCCCAGGAGGTCTGCTCCGTAACGAGCCGCGCCGCCTCGGGCGGGTAGGACGCATCGCTTTGGTAGACCGAAGGCTCCGCAAGAGTCGGGGGAAACGGGCCCGGGTCGCTGATCGGCCGCGGGGTGACCGCGTGCGCCACGACATGGTGACCCGTCAGCGTGCTCGGCGACGACGCGACCGCGCGAACCGCGGTGACGCGGTGGCCCGGGGGTAGGAGAACAGCCGCGCGACGCGCGGGGAGCAAGGGGAGGCCGGGCTCGTTGAAGGTCGCACACCCGGGTGATCGCACGACGACGCTCCCCTCCGCCGCGGGCGCCAGCTCGGGCGAATCGAAGTCGTACTCCAGGACGATCCGTTCCGCCGTTGCCGTTGCCGGGACAATCGCGAGCGCGAGCGCGAACGCGAACACAAACGATGGAACGGTTGCGACTCCACGGAACCGAAGAGTTCCCCTGCTTCCCATGGTCGGCCTCCAGGTATGCGGCTCGAAGTGACACAACTCATATCAATTATAGCATGATGGGGCTGTGCTCACGGGGACGACTTGAGGTGGGTGGCAGGCGGAGATCGGGAGGACGGCGCGTCGTCGCTCCAGATGCTGGTTCCCTGGGACCGGGCTGGTTGCGAGTTCCTCGAACAGCCGACAACCTGCGGTTCCTGATCACCGGGTTTGACGTGGCGTAACCGGGGTGCCGGCGGTGGCCGGATGGTCTTGCTGAGCAGGAGGGCGGCATCAGGGCGTGCTGCCGGGTTGGGTGGGCGCACCTTTTGATCGGCCGTACGCCCTGGCACCGGCGTACCCCGGACCGCAGACGAGCTTCTCGCCGTAGAAGACCCAAACAGGACCGCGGCGTGACGAGCCGGGCTCTATCGGGCCGAGACCTATCCCGAACTCATAGGTCAACGCGTGCGGCGCCTCGCCCGTGATCCCAAGATGCTCCTCGTGCACCTGCCTATGGTGGCCGTGACAGACCGTCGTGCGATTGGACCGGGCGTTGCTCCCTCCCTGCGAGCGAAAGACCATGTGATGGACCTCCAGCGACGCCCGGCGGCTGCACCCGGGGACGGTGCAATGGCAGCGGTCCCGCTCGAGAATGAGGCGTTCCGTGGGCTCGGTCTCCGGGTCGGTGTTCTCCCAGACAGAGGTCGCTTGCGCCAGCAGAATCATGGCTGCCGTCCAGACGGGTACCGGTTCCGTGTAGGAAG
>JAKQSZ010000018.1 GCA_029569475.1 Candidatus Eiseniibacteriota bacterium
TTGTGGGACCTCCTTGTATTCTGGTTTGGTTTGGTCACCTCCAGAAATACAGGTGAGGTCTCACGCTGTGAAGCCCACAACTCCATATGAGATCCGATCTTAACGTCCCAGGTGATTTTGAATCATGCGAAGCTATTTAGACCCGGAGGCCGCCATGCGCGCGTGCGGAACATGGCGTCCCCCCGGTTGGGCATCAAGCTATAGCGCTATAGCGTGGATCATGAGACGGAGACGACGAGCCGACGGACTCATTCCGCCGGCAACAGCACGAATCTCCCCTGCAGAGCCTCGCTACCAACCTGGCCACGAACGAAGTAAACCCCCGGCGAACGGCCCGCGCGCGTCGTCCAGGATCCTACGCCTTCGCGCAGCACGATGGAGTCCACCCGGCGCCCGCTCGCGTCCAGGATCTCGAGGCGCACGGCTTGGGCCAGGCCAGGACCGCGCGTCAGGAGTGACTGCGCTCCAGCCAGGCGGAACAAGGGATCGGCTCCCGCGGGATTCGGGGTGATCAGCAAACCCAACGGTTCGTGGGACGCGGCCGCCACGGAGGTCGGGTCGACGTGACGGAGGACACCGGTGTTGCGGGCGTCGATGCCCCGCATCGGCCAGTCGGCCCGCCCCGGCAGCGCCGGCCCGGTCGTATCCCAGGCGTGCACCCAGCCGTCCCAGGTCGAGGCCACCAGCTCGAAGAGGCCGTCGCCGTCGATGTCGCCGGCGGCCACGCTGGAGATTGACGGGCCCACCATGGTCTTCGGAAATCCGGGCAGGACGACGCCCCCCGCGTCCAGGGCGAAGACCTGGGCGCCTTCGGTGGAGAAGCAGAAGTCCTGCGTCCCGTTGCCGTCGACGTCCGCCACGCAGGGATAGCCGTGCGGCCAGTCATTCACGTAGAAGGGCCAGCCCGGCAGCGGCGTTCCGTCGGCCAGCGCGAAGGCCAGGGCCCGGTTCGTGCCGGTCAGGTGATTCTCCAGCGCCAGCAGCTCGGGCTGGCCGTCGCCGGTGAGGTCGCCCACTCCCAGATAGAAGACCTGGCTGCTCGTCGCGAGCGTCACGGGATAGCCGGCGACCAGGGAGCCGTCATGATGACGCGCGTGGGCATACGAAGTGCTCCCGACGTTGAAGCCGAAGAGGAACTCCAGGTCGCCATCGCGGTCCATGTCCACGGGGACCGGCGGCCCGAAACAGGGGTACCCGCTCGTGAAGGTGCCCAGCACCACGGGATACCCGGAAGCGTCCCCGCCGGCGGCGGTGAACACGTAGAGGCGCATCGTCGGGCTCTGCCAGGAGACGGCGAAGAACTCCTCGTCGTAGTCGCCGTCCACGTCGCCGAAGAAAAGGTTGAGGATGTTTTCCGACGAACCTATATCGCGGGTGAAGAGCAGGTTCCCCAGATGATCGAATTTTGACAGGCGGTAGTGGACGAAGTTGTTGCCGAGGGTGTGCGGTCCCCAGGCTTCCAGATAGCCGTCGCCGTCGGAGTCCCCGAGCACGAAGGGGACATCCAGCGCATTGGAGTAATCATCGGGGGCGAACTGCGGAAAGCCGCTCATGTTGCTGCCGTTGGCTTCCCGGCCGTTGAAGCACCACATATGGGCGTTTCCGGCCCACCAGTCGCGCTCGGACCACATCACCTCGACGTCGCCGTCTCCCTCGAGGTCGTCGACCGAGGGCCCGGGCTTCTGGTCGTTCGTCCCATAGCCCATGTACGCGTGCTCGGTCGTCGGCCAACCCGGGAGGAAGCTCCCGTCGCCTTTCAGCCCGAACGTCTCTCCGCCGGTCAGGAAGATCTCGGCGGCGCCGTCGTGATCGACGTCGGCGAGCGTCGGCGTGTAAGGGAATCCCGCGCCCGGCGCGTGCAGATTCACCGGCCAGCCGGCGCGATCGTCTCCCGAAACGGGCACCGGGCCGCCGGCGGGCGCGGGTCGAGGAGTCACCCACGTGCCTGACGGTGGAAGTGTCGCGGCTGCGATCTCCAGATCCGCGGCGGTTGCGGGGTCCCCCGCCGCGGTCGCCACGCCGGGCAGCAACGGCAGAGTCACGAGGACCACGAGGGCCAGGCGGACAAAGGGGCGAAGGACGGAAAGAGGGGTGATGGACGTCATGGCAAGCCTCCTGCGGTTGTTCCTGCTGGACTTGACGGCATCAAGTCTACCACGGCGCGCTTGGGAGGGACACCGTGGACAAGCAACTGATGCCAGGGCAGTTGAAGCTCATGCCCACCCACGGTCACTCACGGTTGGTTGGCGTCTGTCCGCCAGATGGTCGAAGTGTGTATCACTCCCCGCTCCACGCGGCACCAATCGGCAGGCCAGCCGACTCATCAGATAGGCGTGGTCCGTGGTCCATCCGTCCGGCTGTCCCCAAGCCGGCATTGATCCGAACATCGATTCATTCAACGCTCAGGAGGATTCCGATGCGGGCTGTTCTTGCTCTCGTCGCTCTCATGCTTGCCCTGCCGCTCCCGGCCTTGGCCGACCCGCCCCAGTTGTCCCCGGAACAGTTCCTCCCCGGAGACGCTGCCCCGATGACCCCGGTCGAAGAGCAGGACCTCGCCCGCGTCGCCGCCGGCGGCCCAGGATATCTTGTGGTCTGGGAAGATCAACGCACGATCCTCACGGGCCAGCCTCACATGGAAGGCCCTCTCGTCGGCAACGGCCTCGACATCTACGGACGCCGGCTCGACCACGACGGCAACCCGCTCGATCCGGCGCCATTTGTCATCTGCAACGCCGGGCGCAATCAATACGGCGCCCAGGTGGCGTGGAACGAGGCCGCCCAGCAGTGGCTGGTCGTCTTCACCTCCGAGCGGCCCGACTGGTACTTCTTCCGTGACATCGTCGGTGTCCGCGTGGGAGCGGACGGGACGGTGCTCGACCCGACGCCCATCCCCTTGCGGCCCGAAACCAACAACCCTTCCAATGACTATGCGGAGGCTCCCGCTGTGGAGAGCGACGGCCAGGTGTGGCTGGCCATCTGGCAGGACACCCGCTGGCAGGGAAACACCGGCTATCCGACGATCGCTGGCAAGAGAGTGGCCGCTGACGGCACGATGCTGGACCCCGCTCCGGTGGTGCTCTACCAGAACCCCCACACTTCCTTCGGGCCGATCCTTCCTCACATCGCCTGGGCCACGGATGAGTGGCTGCTGGTCTGGGAGCAGGCGGGGTACAACGACGTCATGGGCCGCCGGCTCAGCGGCGCCCTGCAACCTCTCGACGCCAATCCGCTCACGATCACCACCAACGGCAACAAGCCCCGGGTGGCCACCGACGGCACGGACTTTCTGGTGATCCAACGCTGGAACAAGGTCCACCGGGTCACCCATGGAGGCGCCGTGCTCGATCCTTCGGGTATCCAGCTCCCCTCGCCGAACCACACCACCGGGCGGGCCCCTGATGTCGCGTGGGATGGTTCGAGCTGGGTCACGGTCAACAGCGGTCCTCGCAATGGACGCTCGGCTGTGTTTGCCAACCGCGTCGATCGGGGGGGCGTGGTTCTGCCGCCCGGCAGCATCCTTGTGCACGACAGCGCCTACGACCAATACTCCCCTTCCCTCGCCAGCGGACCGCAAGGGAAGATCCAGGTCGTCTGCTCGGGGCGGGACATCGCCCAGCAGCAGATGCTCGAGAACATCGAGTCGATGCAGCTCCGGCCGGACAACTCCACGGGACCGCTCCGGCAGGTGAGCGCGGGCCTTCCTCGCCACGAGTCTCCCCGGTGGACCACGGCGGGAGACGTGCACGTTGTGGCGTTCGCCAGTCGCGGCGGAGGCCTCACCCGCGTCATGGCGCAACGCGTCGATCTGGCGGGCCAGCCGATCGACCTCGAACCGGTCGAGGTCGGCTCCCTCCTCGAGGGCTACCAGGTGCAGCCCGACGTCGCGTGGAACGGCCTCCACTACCTGGTGGTCTGGACGCATCAAGGCTCGGTCTATGGCCGCAGGCTCGACGGGAACCTGGCGCCGGTCGAGCCGCAGCCCGTGGTCCTGATCACCGACGCTTCCAGCCAGGCCGGGCTGGGCTCGATCGGCGCCGACTTCTACCTCGCCTACGCGCACACCTTCTCGGTCGACCAGCGCATCCTGAAGGGCTTCCTGGTCGATGGCGACGACCTCAGCCAGGCGACCGCGCCCGCCGTGCTCGGAGTCAGCTACGTGGCCTGGTATCCCAGGGTAAAGCCCTTGGGCGACCGCTACCTGGTCGTATGGCAGAAGCAGGCGCGCCACGACATCTCCACCTCGATCACGGTCGGCCGTTTCGTGAGCGCCGGCGGCACGGCCGAGGGAGACCAGTTCACGATCAACGGAAACGCCAGCGACAGCCGCGAGCCCGACCTGGCGGTGGCGCCCGATCGCGCGCTGATCGCCTATGCCGATGACGACCAGGGAGCGAACGGCCGTGTCGCGGGGCGACTCTTGAACCTTGACGGGACCTTTCACGGAGAGGAGTTCGTCATCGCCGACGCGCCGGGGTGGCAGCGGTTCACGGCCTGCGGATTCGATGGCGAGCGCTTCATCGTCGCCTGGACCGATTTTCGAGACGTGGACGGCGTCGAGCAGCTGCGCGGCGACATCTTCGCCGCCCGCGTCAGCCTCGACGGGGTGTCCGAGGATCCCTCGGGCTTCGCCGTCACCAGCGGCTCGCTTCCCGAGGACCTCCCGCAAGTCATCGGCGCCGGAGGCACCACCCTGGTCTCCTATCTGCGATTGAACGGAACGCTCGACCCCGAGGTACAACGCGTCGCTTTCGTTGCCGTCGGCGGCGACGCAACCGTTTCCGTGGAGCCCGGTGGCCCCTCCGCAACGCCTTCGGCCGCGCGCTGGGCCCTGGGACCGAACCCATTCCGCGACGGCCTGCAGGTGGAATTCCGGGGAGAAGAGATCGGCCGGCGCGGCCCGGTGGACATCGGGATCTTCACGGTCGATGGCCGGTCGGTCGCCCGTGGCGTCGTGGCTGCCGGCTCCACCAGCTGGCGTTGGGACGGGCGTGGGCGAGACGGCGCGCCGGTCTCGGCCGGCGTGTACCTGGTGCGGATGTCCGAAGCCGGGGGAGCAGAGAAGACGGGGTCGGTGACGAAACTCCGGTAGACTCGAACCGGTGATCTGGATACAGACGCCTGAGGCCACCGTCTCCCGGACTCCCGGGAGGGTGGCCTCTGCTCATTGGGCCGATCCGGACCCGGACTGACCGTGACCCGGACGAACCAACCCCAACCCGGCAGGCCCCCACCTTGGTACCTGCCGGCAGGAGCTATCGCCTGGGACAGCGTGAGGAATCGAGTCGCTTCGGCGACGAGTGATCGCTGTGCGTTCGGAGGACCCGCGTCGTTTCCCAATCAAGAGGGGATCGCCCGCGAGCCGAACCGACCAACGATCACCGCAGGGGCGCGGCCGCTCCGTTTACCACCGGTTGGCACGACCGCAGGCTGGGACCAGAAGTCCGGCAACGAACCGATCCAGATCAAGGAGATCCTGACCATGAAGCCTCATACGACCCGAGCCCTCGCCGCGCTGGCATATGTCCTTCTGGCGAGCCCGGCGCTCGCCGCGTGGGAGGTCGTCCACAATGTTCCGACCACGGTCGATCTGCACGATGTCGCCACCGGCGCCAACAACGCCGTCGTGGCGGTGGGAGACGGCGGAACGATCCTGCGCAGCACCGACCTCGGCGCCACCTGGAGCCTCGTGAACGGCCCGAGTTCCCAGGACCTCATCTCGGTGAATTTCGCGGGGAGCCACTACCGCGCCGGGGGCGCTGGAGGACACGCCCCGCAGAGCTTCGACAACGGGATCACCTGGCAGTTCTTCGGAGGCAACCCGCCGGGGACATCGCCCGAGCTCTTCTCTACCGCCACGAGCGTCTCCTACGCCGCGACCGCCGAGGGCGGGCTCTTCCTGACAACAAACGCGGGGAACAACTGGCAGCAGCTCATCAGCCCGACCGGGACCGCTTTCCGCGGCGGCTCCGGAACCGCCAATTCGCCCGGCCTCGTGGTCGGCGACGGCGGCGTCATCTGGCATACCGTCGACGGGGTGAACTGGTCCCCCGTCTCGAGCGGCACCAGCGCCGATCTGCTGGCCTGCGAGGGTCCGAACGTGTACTCCGTCGTGGTGGGCCAGGGCGGCACGATCCGCAAGAGCGATGAGGACGCGCTGGACTGGTCTCCCCGCGAGAGCGGGACCTCGGTCGACCTCAACGCTTTCGACAGGTTTGGCACCTCGCACGCGCTGGCCGTCGGCAACAACGGCGTGATCCTCTGGTCCACCGACTCGTGCGAAACCTGGTGCCCTCTCTCCAGCGGCACATCGGAGAACCTGCGGGGGGTGGACTTCGCCGGACTGATCGCGATCGCGGTCGGCGACAACGGGACCATCGTGCGCCACACCGGCGACTACGGACCTTGCGACGGCACCTCGTCGGTCGACTCCGGCCCCGGCGGCCGCCCGGGCTCGAACGCGCCCTCTCCAGCCGCGCTCCGCGTGGCGCCCAACCCGGCGGTGGCCGGGACCACCTTGCTCCTGTCGCGGGCAGATGGATCAGGAGATGAACCGGTCGCGCGTCTGCTCCAGGTGGTTGACGTGACCGGCCGTCCGGTTCGCAGCCTGGCCGGAGCGTGGACGCCCGCGTCGGCCATCCCCCTCGACACTCGCGGGTTGCCGGCAGGCGTCTACTGGGTGCGAGTCCAGGGGGACCGGTTCTCGGCGCGACAGAAGTTGATGATCGTGAAGTAACGACAGCCGGTTCCAGGAAGGGGCAGGCCCGCCGCTGTCGCGGGCCTGCAGACACCGGCATCCTCTCGAAATCCCTTGACGTCCCCCGCGCCCCGGATAAACTGAACCATATGGTTCAGTATTCGACACGACTCGATCGCGGCTTCTTCGCGCTGAGTGACCCGACGCGGCGGGCCTTCCTCGAGCGCCTGGCGCGCCAGGAAGCTTCCCTCGGCCAACTGGCCGAGGCGCGCGGGATGACGCTCACCGGGGCCCGCAAGCACGTTCGCGTGCTGGAAGAGGCGGGGCTGGTGAAGACCAGGAAGGTCGGGAGAGTGCGGATCTGCATGCTGGGTTCTCGGCGTTTCTCCGAGGAGGTCGCCTGGCTCAACCATTATCGCGAGATGCTGGAGGGCCGCATGGACCGGCTTGGGGAGTTCCTCGAGCGAACGAAAGGACAACAGCGATGAGCAGATCGCAGCAGAGTTCCGGCCGCGAGCTGATGTGCACGACCCCTTCCGACCGCGAGATCCGGACGGAACGCGTGTTCGACGCGCCGAGAGAGCGGGTCTGGCGGGCCTTCACGGAACCAGAACTGGTCAAGCAGTGGTGGTGCCGGGGCAACCGGATGGAGATCGAGCGGATGGACGTGCAGCAGGGCGGACGCTGGCGGTTCGTTGAGCACGGCCCCGACGGGGACCAGGGCTTCGAGGGGCAGTATCGCGAGGTCACGCCGCCGGAGCGGATCGTGACCACCTTCTCGTGGGACGGCATGCCCGGCTATGTCCTCATCGAGAGCACGAGCTTCGAGGATCTCGGGGATGGTCGCACGCGGGTCGTGACCCTGTCGCTCTTCCACACGACGGAGGAACGCGATGGAATGCTGTCGTACGGAATGGCGGACGGACAGAGCCAGAGCTACGAAGCGCTCGACCTGGTCCTGGAGGCGATGAAGTAAGAGCAGGGCAGAGAGCGGCGGGAGCCCGACCGGGCAGGGGTCCGGTCAGGGCCTCCTGCGCCGTGTCCTCTTCGTGGGAGGGGAACCGCTTCCGGCGCAGTCCGTGTCGTGCTCCGCGGCGAGATCAGGGGCGGGTGTAAAGCGCCTGCCCGGCCGACTCGGCGTTCCTGCCCCCCCCGAGCACCCCCAGGTGCGCTTCCAGCGCCTCCGCCGCCGCGTCCGGCAGGACCGGCGCCTCGTGAAACGCCCGGCCGTGCTCGTCGAGCTGCGGCCGGGTACGCAACACCACCAGCGAGCGGACTCCCTGCCGGTCCAGAAAACCACGGATCTCGCCAATGACCCCGGCACGGTCCGCGCTCGGGAGAGACTCTAGCCATCCGGGAGCCGACAGCCCCTGGGTCAGCACGGCCCAGGCCGGGTCCTCGAAGGCGTCCGCGCCGCGGCGGCTGCGCAGCGGCATCGCGCTCTCCACGTTCTGTACAAGTCGCTGCCGGTGCACCGTCTGGTAAAGAAGGCTCTCGCGGGCCGGCATCCCCGGGAGATCCACCAGAGCGGTCCCCTGCTCGAGTCCTTCCGGCAACGAGGCGGCGGCGGCCCGGTAGACCGCCGGAACCGGAACCGACACCATCGGCCAGGGCGCGGCCAGAGCTTCGATCCACACCAGCGCCGTGACGACGGCTCCAATCCTCCAGGTCGAGGAATTGCCGCCGGACCCCGGAAGACGACGTATGGGAAGATCGAGCCCCGGAAGGTTGGGCCCCGGATGATCGGGTCCCGGATGATCGGGTCCGGACCTTCCTTCGGCCTGACGGGGAGACCGCGCAGCCGCACCGGCGCCCTGGGGCATCCCCGCTTCCTCCACCCTGGCGCGCCTTCTCCGCTCCCAGCTTGCCCATCCGGCCGCGATCGTGATCGCCAGGCAGACCCAGGCCGGCGCCATGTAGCGGATCGGAGTTCGCGAACCGCCTAGAAAAGGCAGGACCTTGGCCACGATCGCCTGGGGAAGCGGTAGCCCGGCCGACCGCCCGGCCACGTGCAGTTCCGGGCCGAGCGCCAGGATCAGGAAAACGATGGCGCCCCAGAACCAGACCCGTGGATCCGGTCCCGCGTTCGCCGGTAGTCCGAGCGGCCGTGGGTCGATGTCCCCCGCTTGCTGGAGGCCGGCGTCCTCGTCCTTGCCGCGACGCCGCGAGAACAGCGCGGCGCTCGCGGCAACGAACAAGGCCAGCGCCGACCAGCCGATGGTGAGCCCGAACCCGCTGTCTCCCCGGTGGAAGCCGGCCGTGATGTCGCGGAAGGCCGATCCCCAGAGAGGATGCCGCGGGTTCGGCAGGAAGAAGTCCAGGAGGTCGGCGGAGAAGAACGCCGCCAGACGCGGGTCGAAGGACGTTGCGCCCTCGCCGGACCGACGCAGGAGTGCGGCCACGAGAGGAACCACGGCGAGCACGACGGCAAGAGAACCAACGGCGATCCTCCACGAGCCCCGGAGACGGTTCCCTCGAAGCTGGATACGGACAGCCCGCCACCCCGGGATCGAACCCGCCGCCAGAACCAGGCAGAGCAGTGGCACGTAAGCCGCGTACTCCAGCGAGTTGTACATGACCAGAACCCCCGCGCCCGCGAAGAGCAGCAGGCGGCGCGCGTCCGGCCGCCTCAGAAAGCAGAACCACGCCCAGACGCACAGCACCAGGAACTCGGTGCCCAGGACATGCAAACGTACCGTGTTGGCGAAACGATAGTTGGTGCAGGCAAAGAGAACCCCGGCCACGATGGCGGCCGTCCGTGGATGCGGCGAGGGCAAGGGTAGGCGCGACGCGATGACGGAACGCGCGAGGCGGTAGGTCAGGTACCCGCTCAGGGTGAACGAAGCCAGCACGACCAGGTTGTACACTACAAAGAGAGAACCGGGATCCGCCGCTCCCTGACCGGCGGAGACTGAGGATGCAGGGACTCCTGACATCCCAGCGTAGATCGGCCTCACAAGGAGTTGTACAGGCACCGACAAGATTCCATAGGTGAGGCAGAGCGTATGCAGGGCCAGATTGGTGCCGTGCGGATGGAAGACCCACGAGGTCTCCAGCGGATCGAGACCCCGCGTGAGCGCTTCGCGAGCCCACCAGAGATCCCAGACCCCGATGAACGCATCGGTCCCCGCGCCCGAGGCAAGCATCATCTGGTCCAGGCGCAGCAGCAGCGGCGAGGTCACTCCGATCGAGAGGACGAAGAATCCGAGGAGCGTCGAGCCGCGGAAGGTGAAACGGCCGGCCGGCCGCCCCAGGAGACACCATCCGGCGGCGGATCCGGCCAGCAAGAGCAGCAGATCCGCGATCACGCCCGCCCGCTCCTCACAAGCCTACCGCCTGCCCTTCGCCTCTGGGGTCCGTCGCTCCGAGGTAGACCACCCCCCCTCCGGGGCTTTCCAGGCACTCGATCGCCTGGAAGAAGCCGCTTCCGTCCCACGGGCCGATCTTGCGCGCGGGCCAGCCGACCTTTCCCAAACGGCGCGGGATCTCCGCCGCCATCCGTGATTCGAGGTGCAGGACTCCCGCCGGATCGATTCTCCAGCGAGGGGCTTCCAGCGCCCCGGCCAGACGCTCCTCGGGTCGCAGTCGCGGCGCGGAGGCGTCGTCCTCGCGCTGATGGTGCCACTTGCCTTTCTTCATCGGCAGGGGGCCCGGCCAAAGCACCCGGCCCGACAGGAAGTGCCGCAGGACCTGAAGACTGGTCTGCACCTGATTGTCCGCCCCGGGCGTCCCCCCGATCAGCCACGGCTTGCCATCAAGGGTCAGCAGGAAGGAGTTCAACGTGTGCAACGTCCGCTTGCCCGGCTCGAGCCGGTTGACATCGCGCTCCGCCAGCGAGAACCCGCAGGCGCGGTTGTTCAAGAGGATGCCGGTCCCCGGCTCGAGGAAGCCGCACCCGAAGGGGTGGAAGATGCTCTGGATCAGCCCGGCCATGTTCCCATCGCCATCGGCGGCGCAGAGGTAGGTCGTGTCCGTCCCCTCTTGTCCCGCCGGCCTTCCGTCGCGATCGTCGCCACCGCAGGCGTACCCCGCCTCCTCCAGACGTCGCGCGAGCTTCTCCAGCGCGGGGTTCCCCTCGCGGGCAAGGCGCGTCATCCGCTCGGGCGTGAGCTCCCGAGGATGGCGAGCCTCTTCGATCGCGCGCGCCAGGGGTCGCAGCGTCTCCTCCGCCAGCAGGGCGCCCACGAGTTCGCCCGCCTCCAGCGGAAGCGCGCGCGGGTCGGCGAGAAAGGCCCGCCGCAGGGCGAAGGCCGCCGTCATCGCCATCGCCTGCCTGTGCAACTCCCTCGAAGGAGGATGGTGCTCCAGCGTCCGGCCGGCCGCTCGCCGGTCGAGCGAGGCGCGGCGGGTCTCCTCGGGTCGAGCTGGGCCCTGAGACATCGCGGGCCCTGGGGAAGCCGGCCCGGCCGGCCCCGCCATCCCGGCCGGCGGCGCCGCCTGGATTCGGCCGGTCTCCAGGAGGTCCAGCAGTCCGAAGGCGATGCTGAGGAGGATGCCCTGGGACGGGAGAGGCTGCTCGTGGAGCGTGATCGTCCGCCCGTCAGGACCCGGGGCGCTCCACTCGATCGCGGCGGCCAGCTCGCTCTCATGCTGTCGCAGATCATCCCCGGAGAGCACCCCGCCGGCCTGGCGAACTCCGCGGGAGAACCTGGCCCCGAGATCTCCCTCGTAGAACGCCTCGGCCCCTTCGTCCGCGATGAGCTTCAGCGAGGCCGCCAGCTTCGACGGGCGGCAGATCTCCCCTGCCCCGCGGGTCCGCCCGTCTTCCCGGAGGAAGAGGCGCGCCAGCTCCCGATCGGTCGCGATGACCTCCCGGTGCAAGCGCAGGGCGCGGGCCATTCGCCAGGAGACCGGGTATCCCTCCGAGGCGAGGGCGATGGCGTCGCGGAAGAGCCGCTTCCACTCGAGCCGTCCCCATCCGTACCAGGCCTCGCCCCAGGCCGCCACGCACCCCGGCACCGAGCAGCTGGCCGGGCCGGCTTCCGGAACCCGCGTCAGCCCGGCGAACCGCTCCCGCTTCAACCCGCCGGGGGCGGCGCCGCTCCCGTTGACGGCGGTGACCGCGCCGTCTTCCTGGCTGTGGATCAGCAGGAAGGCGTCCCCGCCGATCCCGCTCGCCCAAGGCTCGACCACGGCCAGCACCGCCCCGGCCGCCACGACGGCATCGATCGCATTTCCGCCGGCGCGCAGGATCGCCGCGCCCGCCTCTGCTGCCAGCGGATGAGAGGCGACGATCATCCCGCCGCGTGCCAACGTGGGTGGACGGCGGATCATGGTTCTCGGCCAGGGCCTGAGTTCTGTTGCGTCAGCGACATGCGACTCGATGCTAATGGAACCGGCGGCAACCGGCCAGCCCCGGCGCCACCTCCAGGCCAGATCCTCCCGGTCGATCGCCCGCGCGACAATGTCTGGCCGATCGGGGGCACCATCGAGGATGCCATCGAGGGTACCACCCGGAATCGAGGGCGCCATCGAGGGCGCCACCCGGGATAGAGGGCGCAATCGGGGGGCGCACCCGGATTCGAGGGCGCAACCGTTGCCGTCCGGCGCGCGGCTCCCTAGACTCCTGGGTTCGATCGGCGCAACGCGCCATCCTTGGGGAGGCAAGACCATGATCTTCGAGACGTTCCCGGTGGGCATGCTGCAGTGCAACTGCGTGATCCTGGGGTGTCCCGCCACCCGGGCGGCCCTGGTCATCGACCCGGGAGACGAGGTCGAGAGGATCCTGGAGGCGCTGCGCCGGCATGACCTGAACCTGACCGGCGTCCTGCATACCCACGCTCACTTCGACCACCTGGGAGCGAGCGCCCCCCTGGCTGAGGCGACTGGGGCGCCGCTCCTGCTGCACCGCGGAGATGAATCGCTCTACTCGCGGGTGCCCGTGCAAACGGCCCTCTTCGGATTCCCGGCTCCACCTCTGTCGCCCATCGACCGATACGTCAGAGATGGGGATGCGCTCTCCTGGGGAGACTGCGCGGGAGAGATCCTGCACACCCCCGGGCACAGTCCGGGGAGCGTCTGCCTCCATGTGCCTCTGGGCTGGGGCGCACACGAGCCCGGTTCGGGGCCGGGGCAGGAGCCGGGGCGGATCTTTGCCGGAGACACCCTTTTCGCCGGTTCGATCGGCCGGACGGACCTGTGGGGCGGCGACGGAGAGGAGATCCTTCGCTCCATCCGCCGGCGCCTCCTGAGCCTGCCGGACGAGACCGTGGTGGTTCCGGGACATGGTCCGGAGACCACGATCGGGGAGGAGCGGCGACGGAACCCGTTCCTCGGTTGAGGGGCCCCTGTAGCGGGGAAGGTCGTGCCTCGTAAAGGCCCTTGTTGGCGGGAGGGCTGGTCCCGGCCCGAGGGGCCGCCCGGTGTCGAAGATGGCCGTTCAATCAGCGCCCGCCTGCGCGCCCCTCGCGCCACGCGGGCCGGGGAGTAGAGCCACCGGGGAACCCGGTGCGGATCTGGAGGAACGATGCTGCGGCGCCATCCGCTGAAGGACAAGCTGGTCAAGATCACGAACGATCTCGTCCGGGCCTACTCCGACGAAAAGATCGCCGCCCAGAACATCGATCCTGACATCAAGCTCCCCTCCCGCGAGATCACCACCTCGATCGTGGAGCGCCTCTTCGCCGTCTTCTATCCCGGATATCACGGGGTGCAGCACCTCACCCAGGACAGCGTCGTCTACCACGTCGGCGCGATCCTCGACGACGTGGCCGACGACCTCTCCGAGCAGGTCTACCTGGCCTTTCACTTCGAGTGCCGGCGCAACGGCGGCCAGTGCCCGGAGTGCGCGGCCCGGACCAAGGCCGCGGTGGAGGGATTCTTCACGCGGCTGCCGGAGGTGCGCCGCCTTCTCGTCCTGGACGTGCAGGCTGCCTACGACGGCGATCCGGCCGCGCCCAACCTGGCCGAGATCGTCTTCGCCTATCCCGGGCTCTTCGCGATCACCGTCTACCGGATCGCCCACGAACTCCACGTGCTCGATGTTCCCCTGTTACCGAGGATCATGACCGAGTGGGCGCACTCCAAGACCGGCATCGACATCCACCCGGGAGCGCGGATCGGCGAGTCTTTCTTCATCGACCACGGCACCGGGGTCGT
Organism: Candidatus Eiseniibacteriota bacterium; assembly: GCA_029569475.1. The sequence continues at coordinate 13,793 of JAKQSZ010000018.1, forward strand.
CATCGGGGAAACGACCGAGATCGGCACCTGCGTGAAGATCTACCAGGGAGTGACGCTGGGAGCTCTCTCCTTCCCGAAGGACGAACGCGGCAAGATCATCCGCGGCGCCAAACGACACCCGACGATCTGCGATGGCGTGGTGATCTATGCCGGGGCGACCATCCTCGGGGGCGGCACCGTGATCGGCCAGGGGGCGGTGATCGGAGGCAACACCTGGGTGATACAGTCTGTCCCGCCCCGCACCAGGGTGCTCAACGAGGTGCAACCCTCCCGGACCGGACCCGCCCCGAGCTGATCCGGGATCGCTTTCCTCCCGTCAACCGCCGGTTGCGGAGTGCTTCGGGGCGGCGTAGGCTCTCCAGTCATGGAACGACATGACTCGCAGCTCCACTCGCTTCGGTCAGAGATTGACCAGATCAACGAAGGTCTCCTGGAGCTTGTCCAGAGGCGCGGCCGGATCGTCCTCCAGATCGCCCAGATCAAGCGGGAGATGGGGCTGGAGGGATACGATCCCAAGCGCGAAGAGGACATGCTGCACCATCTGACGACCCGCGCCGGGGGACCCTACTCCGGCCCGGAAATCCGGGAGATCTTCACCGCCATCTTTCGGGCCTCGCTCGATCTGCAAGACGTGGAGCGGCGCAGGATGCTGCATGTGCGGCGTCCGGACCTGGTCCCGCCCGGCGGCATCCACGTAGGGCCGGTGACGATCGGCTCCGGGAGTCCGGTCATCATGGCCGGCCCCTGTTCCGTCGAGACGCCCGAGCAGATGGAGGCCATCGCCGCGCGCCTCGCCTCGCTGGGAGTGCGCATCCTCCGGGGCGGAGCGTTCAAACCGCGCACCAGCCCCTACGCCTTCCAGGGGCTTCGGGAAGAGGGCCTCGAGATTCTGCGGCAGACGGCGGACCGGCACGGCATGGTGGCCGTCACCGAGGTGCTCGACACCTCGACCCTTGACCTGGTGGCCGACTACACGGACATGCTCCAGGTCGGCGCGCGCAACATGTACAACACCGAGCTACTCAAGGCAATCGGACGAACCCGCAAACCGGTGCTGCTCAAGCGCGGCTTCATGGCGACCATCGAAGAGCTCCTTCTCTCCGCGGAGTACATCCTGGCCGAGGGCAACGAGGCCGTCGTCCTCTGCGAACGGGGGATCCGCACCTTCGAGCGCGCTACCCGCAACACCCTGGACATCTCGGCGATTCCCCTGCTGAAGCAGGAAACGGCGCTGCCCGTGATCGTGGACGTCAGTCATGCCCTGGGGCGCAAGGATGTCCTCCTCCCCTGCGCGCGGGCGGCGCTGGCGGCCGGGGCCGACGGGCTCATGATCGAAACCCACTACCAACCCGACCAGGCGCTCTCCGACGGCTTCCAGCAACTCGACCTGGAGGAGTTCGGCGACCTGCTCGAAGGACTGGGCCTGGCCCTCAAGGAGAGGATCGCCCGATGAGGAAATTCGAGGAGTCGAAGACTGGCCCCGGGACAACGGCCGATGAGCGGCTGGTCGGAGCCGATCCGGCGGTCTCCGATCCATTGGGCCCGGCCCGGGACGGAGTCCTGGAACCCTCCCTTGGAACCCCCCTGGAGACTCCGGCGGGAAAGGGCCCCCTGGATCTGCCTCCCGGCGCGGGATCCATCCACGACGCTCTCTTTGCCAACAAGCGCGGGCGGATCGACGACTTCAACTTCGGGCGCGATACGGCGGTAGTCTTCGACGATATGCTCGGCCGCTCCGTCCCCTACTACGCCGAGATCCAGCGCATGACCAGCGAGCTGATCGGGGATTTCGCCCAGGACGGAACGTCGATCTACGATCTCGGCTGCTCGACCTGTACGACCTTCCTCGAAACCACCGCCTACCTCTCCCCTGAAACGCAGCTGCGCTTCATCGGGATCGACAACTCAACGGAGATGCTCGAAATCGCCGGGCGCAAGCTGCAGGAGAACCGCTTCGCCTGGCCGTACGAACTCCGTTATGGCGACCTCAACGAGGGCGTGCTGATCGAAAACGCTTCGGTTGTCCTGCTTGTCCTCACCCTTCAGTTCGTGCGCCCGTTGCGTCGCGAGCGGCTGGTGCGGACGATCCAGGAAGGGCTGACCGATTCGGGGTGCCTGATCCTGGTCGAGAAGGTCCTGGGGGAGAACTCCACGTTCAACCGGCTGTTCATCAATCACTACTACGAGATGAAACGGCGCAACGGTTACAGCGAGCTGGAGATCTCCCAGAAGCGCGAGGCGCTGGAGAATGTTCTCATCCCGTATCGCCTCGAGGAAAACCGCGAGCTGCTGCGGCGGTGCGGCTTCAACAACGTCGACGTCTTCTTCAAGTGGTACAACTTCTGCGCGATCATCGCGACCAAGTGATGACGGCCGGCCACGAGCAGGCGCCGAGTCGGCCCGGAGCCGGCGAAGAGTCCCGAACCATGACGAGCCCAGAACACGCGAATGAAAATGACCATGAGCCGGCGAAGGGTCCCGAACCCATGACGAGCCCCGGACACGCGAGGGACTCCCGGCCGTCGACTCCTGCGGCGACCACCCCATTCGCCGGCCCCCCTCGGTTCGTGCTGGCCGCGGGAAATTTCTTCTTTCACACCCGCAACTATATCTTTCCCCTGGCCTTCCTCGTCATCGCGTCGATCACGCGGCCGCGGCAGCTCGGCGGCACCGAGGCGATCGACCGTTGGATGGACCTGGCAGGGATCCTTCTCGCGTTGCTGGGGCAGGCCATCCGGGTGCTCGTCATCGGCTTGGCGTACATCCGCCGGGGGGGCAAGCACAAGCGCATCTACGCGGACGACCTGGTGACGGACGGCTTCTTCGCCCACTCCCGCAATCCCCTCTACCTCGGCAACATGCTCGTTTACGCCGGTCTGTTGGTCGCCCTCAACTCCCCGGCCGGCTGGATTCTGGGAGTCCCCTTCTACGGCTTCGCCTACCTGGCCATCACCTTCGCCGAGGAGGACTTTCTCCGCCGCCAGTTCGGAGCGGTTTACGACGACTACTTCCGGAGGGTGAACCGGTTCTGGCCTCGCTGGGACGGGCTCGGAGAAACCATGCGCAGCATGCGATTCGAGTGGGGACGGGTGATCCGCAAGGAGTACGGCTCGACTTACGCGTGGGTGGCGACCTTCATCGGGCTGCTGGTCTGGCAACAGGTCGCCTGGCACGGAACAGCGGCGCTGGGCGAGGTCGCGCCGGTGGCTGCGATCGCGCTGGGCGTCGCCACCTTGGGCTATCTAGCCGCCCGCGTGCTGAAAAAGAGCAAACGGCTCGGTACAGCTTGAGGTGGGCTTCTGATCCGGGGCCGTCTCGCGATCCGTGATCAACGCTTCAGTTCCTCCGCCGCCGCGGCGAAGGCTTCATAGGCCGTCGGCCCGTAAAGGACAAAGCGGACGAGCCTCAGGGTCGAGCCTGCCGCGAGATGATCCCGGGCAGTCGCCAGCGCGATTCGCGCCGCCTGCTCCAGCGGGTAGCGATAGGCGCCGGTCGAGACCGAGGGCAGGGCGATGCTCTCGAACCGCTCTCGGTTGGCGATCTCGAGAGAGGACCGGTAGGCGGAGCGCAACAGCTCGGGCTCTCCCCTTCTGCCGCCGTCCCAGATGGGGCCGACCGTGTGGATGACGAACCGGGCCGGCAGGTCGAATCCCGGCGTCAGGACGGCGTTGCCGGCCGGACACCCTCCGATCGCGCGGCACGCGTCCATCAGACGCGGCCCGGCCGCCCGATGGATCGCGCCGTCCACCCCTCCGCCACCAGCGAGCCCCGCGTTGGCGGCGTTGACGATCGCGTCGACCGATTGCAGGGTGATGTCGCCCTCCACCAGCTCGATGACGGCTTCCCGGCCGCCCGTTTCGCTGACTACCGCCAACCTTGTGGGCATCGTTTGATCCTCCCGGTATGAGCCTGAGCCTGATTGTAGGCGAGGCGGTCGTGGAACTGCGATCCGGATCCCGAACGCCTCGCGGGCCGGGGTGCAGATGCCGAAGACCAGCGACGCGCACCAACCGTCCAGGTCTTGGTTCCGGGTGACGAGCGCCGTCACGTGGCAAATCTGCCACGTTGGGTGGACCGGGGCGCTCGCGAGAAGCCTCTCCCGTACCGTCGCCCGACCCGAGGAGAGGCCGGGCGGCGCCGCGCATCAAGCGACCGCCGAGCAGCGTCTCCAGGCGACGGAATCCCCTCCCCAGGTTCCGCAGCACTTCCCCGACCCAAGCGGCCACGTGTGCCTCCTCGCTGAACGCGACCGGCGCCCACCCGCCTACGGCCCCTTCTCGCTCCGCACCGAGAGCACTTTTTTCTGATGGCAGTATAATGGAAGCCACGGATCGATCCCGTTGCGCCCGATTCAGCGCGCAGGACAAGGGAGGCCACCATGTTCAGCCTTCTGTCGATTGTCTCGCGGTACGCGAAGTGCCTGCTCGTTCCCGTATTGGCAGCCGCGTTGCTCGGGCTACACCCGAGGCCGGTATCCGCGGCCACAAGGCTGGTGCTGCCCGATGGCTCTGGACCGTATCCGACCATCCAGGCTGCCATCGACGCCGCCGAGGAAGGAGACGAGATCCTGCTGGGCGACGGCGTCTTTGTCGGCCCGGGGAACCGCGACCTCTCGATCCCTGAGTTCCTTGCCTTTTCCTCGGAGAGCGGGCGCTTCGAGGCCTGCGTCATCGATCTAGAGGGCTTTGGTCTGGGAGAAGTTGACGTCGCTGTCACCTGCCGAGATGTAACGGTGCGCAACGGAGGCGGTCTCTTCATCTTCTTTGGGGAAGTCTCCTTTAGCGGCTGCCGCTTCCAGCGCCAATCCCTCGTCGTGATGACCGGCTCGGACATGGCCGCGGCTCACTTCACAGACTGCACCTTCGAGGACGGGTCCGGCATCCAGTTGCTCACCTCGAACCTCACAGCAACGGGATGCACGTTCTCGGGCTGCACGTCGCCCGTACTCAGGGGTTGGGCGACCGCCCTTCAGAGTTGTGTTTTCTGGGGCAACCGCGGCACGGGCCCGCTCCTGGTCGGGCATGACTACATGGGGATGGCGCCATACTACGACATGGATGGGTGCCAGTTCCTCGACAACGATGTGCCGGTCGTCATCGAAGCTCCCGTGGACGCGACGGACTGCACCTTCGCCCGCAACGCGGGAACCGCGGTCCTGGTCGAGAACACGAGCCTCTCCGAGGTGGTGACGCCCGCATTCACCCGAACCACCTTCGCCGGCAACGGTGGACCGGCCGTTGCGCTCTCCCAGAATGAGTGGCAAGGGGCCGTGGAGGCGTTCATCGACCATGTCATCATCGCTTCGGGCTCGGGTCCCGCTGTCTCCTGCTTCGGAGCTGGGGTGTCGGCGCACATCGCCTGCTGCGACATCTGGAGCAACGCGGGGGGCGATTGGGTCGGCTGTATCGCCGGACAAGAAGGGCAAGACGGAAACTTCTCGGCCGATCCGCTCTTCTGCGGAACGGGGCTCTCTCCTTACATGCTGCGCCAGGACTCCCCTTGTCAAGGAGGTCCCTGCGGGCAGGTCGGAGCCTGGCGAGTGGGATGCGGAGCATCGGCGGTGGAGAGCGCTTTCGGCGCGACGGCAGCCCTCGTGGCGCGCCCCAATCCCACGCGAGAAAGCCTCCAGATCACCTTCGCCGCCGGCGCCGAGGTCTCCGGCGGGCGGCTCGGAAACCATGACGGGGAGCGGCTCACGATCCACGACGCGTCCGGCAGACGGGTACGCGTTCTCTCCTCCTCCGGCGGTCTTTGGCGCTGGGACAGGCGGGACGAGGGCGGACACCTCGTGGCGGGCGGCGTCTACCTGCTGCGTACGGAGACGGCGGGGGAACCCATGGCGCGAACGGTGGTCGTGCTCGATTGATTCGATCGTCGAGCTCCCACTCGTCCGACCTGCGAACAGCGGCAGATTCGGGGCAAGTCCGGCTATCACGGCTCATGAAGCCCGGAGCTCATGAAGCCCGCGGACTCATGAAGCCCACGGTTGACCTGGCGCCGCGGAAGATCCATGCTTGTTGCGCAGTGCCGGCTAGGAGGCGTGGGCTCATTCCGGCGATCTCTCCGCTCGACTTCGGACCGTCCGGACCTCGGCTTTCCTGTGAGCTTTCTCGTCGGCCCAGTCACCGCTGAGCGGAAGGAGGCGGTTCATGAAGGTTTCGATGTTCGGAGTGACTCTGCTCCTACTGGCCCTATCCGGCAGCCTCACGCTGGCCGAAGGTCCGGCGCGTTCCCTCGGCGCGGGCACCGGCGTTGTCACCGCGTCCGAGAGGGAGGGCCCGTGCGGGTTCCTCCGGATCGCCGGCGAAGGAACCTACGACAACGCGTACGCCTGGGATCCCTGGTTCAATCAGGATCCTCCGTACTACTGCTCGTTCGCCGAGTACTTCACCGGCCAGAGCCCGGAAGTCTGCGCGGTGGTGCTGGACCTGACCAAGCCGGGGGACTTCCCCCCGGTGCTGGTGGACGCGTTCGTCTGGGAACACGACGCCGGCGCGGACACCCCCGGCAACGTGCTCGCCATCGCGCTCAACGTGGATATCGGCCCGGTCGCCACCTGGCCCGACTTCACCCGGGTCGTGGTCCCGTTATCCTATCCCGCGTATCCCACCGGGAGTTGGTGGGCCGGATTCTGCCTGGTCGGGACCTTCGGGTACGACTACCCGGTGTACTACATCGGCGCCGATCAGAGCTATCAGCCCGCGCAGGGTCGTCCCTTCACCAATGTCGCGCCCGACTGGGGCTATCCGCCCGGCTGGCAACATGTCGACACGGTCTGGGGCTACACCTCGCACCTCGGGATTGGGATCCTGGCCCACACGGTACAGCCGGGTTCCACGCCGGATCTGCCGGGCGGCGAGATGACGACCTGGGGACGGATCAAGTCGCTCAGCAGGTAGCGGCCAGTAACGATTCGCGGCGGGCCGGTGCGAGTCGCGCGGCTCGCCGAGGCCGTCCTTCTCCCGAGATCAGCGGCCGGCCGCCACCTCTTGCCCCTTCTCCGTCAGGCGATAGATGCCCGCGGTTCGCTCCATGTACTTGCCGTCCACCAGCTCGCGCCGGATCGTGCAGAAATCCGGGTGGATCGCCTTGAGCAGCTCGTTCAGCTCCTTCTCGGCGTACTCGGGGCGTAGAGGGAGCCGGCGCAGGATCTCCTCGAAGACGATATCCTTCATCCTGCGCTGTGCCGGGATGGCGCGAAGGACCGCACCGTCGAAGAACCGGCGGAGAATGCTGCGCGACTCCTCCGGGACCCCCTCCGCGAACTGCGCCTCCGGCGCGCGCGGCGCGGTGGCTCGCAGAAACGCGCGGATCGGGCGAAGTGACAGCCGAAGTGTTCCGGTCGACGGTTCCTCCACCATCCCTCCCTGCTTCAGAACGTGCAGGTGCAGGGGAAGCGAGACCCGGTCGATGTCGAACGCGCTGGCGAGTTCATCCACCCCGGCCGGCCCTTCAGCCAGGCGGCCGAGGATTCGCAAGCGGACAGGATCCGAGAACACCTTCAACAGCTCGTGCATCCGCTCCGTCGTGGTCTCTTGCGGCGCGCCCTGGATCTGCATGGCTGGACCTCCTGGGGCCCGGATCGGCGGCCGAACAGCCGGGCCCCGCCGAGCGCCCGTCATGAGTGTGGACCCTACAGCAGCCCAAGAGAACGCGAGACTCCCAGGCTCCAGTGGTCGCCGACCGCCCGGCGGCGGCGTCATCCCTGAACCTGCACACCGACGACGAGGACCGCCCCAGCGGGGCGGCTACATCCCCTCGCGGGTTTCCTTCCCGAACGCCGGGAGGCCCAATCAACCAGTTACGAACTCGTTCCGGATCTCCGTGACCTCCCCGCATGCCACATGGTGATCGGCTCGGCCGGTGACCGGCGACTGCCGGGATGTTGCACCCAGAGATGTTGGAGCTCCAGATCCTCAAGAGCCTGCTGTCCCTCGGGTGGACCTTTGGGGACCTCATTTGGCGCACTTGGCGCCTGGCGGTGTCCATTTCCATGCGTTCGATGTAGAATTGATACGCGCAAGCTTGTGGTTCGGACCCAGACATCGTGCGGCCGCGCCCGGCTGCACAAGGCCCCGCCTGGCGATCCCAGGCAACGGCGCAACGCCGGACGCGCGCGGCTCCTGTTGGCTCATGGCCCTGGAGAAAGGAGCCTGCCATGAGAACCCGTGTAATCCCTGCTCCGCTGAAGCTCCTGGTGCTTCTGGCGCTTCCGGCGCTCTCGACGCTCCTGGAATCAGGGCCCGCCGCTTCGTCCGCCAGCGCGGCCTCCACATCCGCCCGCCCCTCCACCGCCCCCACCACCGCCTCTGCCCACGGCTCTGTCGGATTCGGCCACGGAATCCAGCTAGGCGGCCGCGACAATCCCTGCGGAGGCAGCCTCGATCTGAACTACGACGGTTCGGCGGAGAACGGTTACTGCTGGCAATACGGGGGGATCGTCCCTCCCTACTACGGAGCTTTCGCCGAGTGCTACATGCTCGAAGGCCCGGTGTGCGGGATTCAGCTCTTGCTGACCGGCATCGGCAATCCGGGTCGAGCCCTCGACGCGTATGTCTGGGAGGATCGCGAAGGCCTTCCGGGCAACGTCCTCTCCGCGACCACCGGCATCAACCCCGGACCCGTCGCCCTTTGGCCCGAGGTCAGCACGCACGATCTCCCCATCCACGCGGTGGACGTTCACGGCGCCTACTGGATCGGCTACTGGGCGGACTTCTCGAGCCAGGGTTGCGGGTACTACGTGGCGGCCGACCTGGATGGCCCGGGCGGTTGCCCCGTGACCCACATCGCGCCCGGGATCGGATATCCGACCGGATGGTGCCGGGCCGATGAGGTCTGGGGACCTACCAGCGCGCTTGGGATCGGAGCCTGGACCCTCGGCTATGCGCCCACTGGCGCGTGCTGCGCTCCCGACGGCGTCTGCACGCGGGTCATCGAATCGGATTGCCAGGGCGAGTGGCTGGGATACGGCGTGAACTGCGTCCCCAATCCCTGCGACCAGCCCATGGGCGCGTGCTGCTATCCCGATGGGGAATGCGTGTTCACCAGCCACATGCAGTGCCCGAACGGCGAATGGCTGGAAGGCATCGCGTGCGATCCGGATCCCTGTTCTTCCGCGCTGCTCGGCGCCTGCTGTCTGGATCGCATCTGCTCGATCATGAACGGGGCGGGCTGTCATGGAGAGTGGTTCGGTCCGGGATCCTCCTGCGAACCCGATCCCTGCCCGGGAGCGCCGCCCGGGGATCTCTCCTGCACGAACTACCGCGGCTACATGAGGACCATCGGCCGCGCCGAACTCCCCTACTGGGGAGTCGACGTCGCCGTGCGCGGCGATCGCGCCTGCGCGCTCAGCGACTTCGCCCTGACCGTCGTCGATGTCGGCAATCCCCAGGTCCCGAGGATCCTGGGGAGCGTCACGGTGGGCGGGTGGCACGGCGACGAGGTGGACTATGCCAAGGCGGTGGCCCTCTCGCCCGCCTATGCCTACTACGTCACCGAAGGCGGGGGCATGGACTGCACGAGAGGGGGCCTGGGCGTCGTCGACCTTTCCGACCCCGAAAGCCCGCAAGTGGTCGCGGGCGCCTCTCTTGGCCAGTGCGCCACCGACCTCGCGCTCCTGGGGGACCGCGCCTACGCCACCACGGTGGATCGTTCCTGGTCGAGCGGAACCCTGCAGGTCTTCGATCTGTCCCACGGCGCCGAGCCGCGCCTTGTTTCGTTGCTGGGCATGCCGGCGCCCACCACCGGCGTGACGGCCTTCGGCGATCTTGCGTTCGTGACGGATGAGAGATCCCAGCTTCATGTGATCTCTCTGGCCGATTTGGACCACCCCATCATTCTGGCGAGCCTGGACGGGGTCGCCGGGGGAGGGCTCGCCGCCTCGCAAGGGTATGTGTACATAGCGGGAGCTGGACCCGGATTTCTCACGATCGACGTGTCGGATCCCTCCCATCCACGCGTGGCCGGCGGCGTGGCGACGCAGGAAGGATTGGATCTGACGCTTGCCGGCGACTACGCCTACGCCGCCGGCTGGGCTCTGGCGGTGGTGGACATCTCCGATCCCGAGCATCCCAAGGTGACGGGACGAGCCGACGTTCAGGGCGCCAATGCCGTGGCGGTCTCGGGAAACCGCGCCTATGTCCTGCGCGAGGCATTCCACGTGGTCGACATCAGCAACCCGTGCAGTCCGCCGGTGGCTGGCAGCCTTCCGTTGCCCGACGCCGGGCTCGGTCTGGCGGTGGAGTCGAGCTACGCCTACGTGGCAGCGGCATCCTCGGGGCTTCAGGTGATCGATGTGTCCGATCCGGCCGCGCCCTTTGCCGCGGCGAGCGCGCCGGTCCCAGGCTCCGCCAACGCCGTCGCGGTCTCCGGCGGCTACGCCTGCCTCACATGGACGGGAGCCCCTTCGCCTCCGAGCGGTCTCGAGGTGATCGACGTCACCGATCCGGAGCATCCGGCCGTAGCCGGCCTTGTGGCGACCGCCGGCACGGCCACCTGCGTGGCGGTGTCGGGCGGGTTCGCCTACGTCGGAGACGAGCAGGATGCCGCCGGCCATCTCCAGATCGTAGACCTTGCGGATCCACATCATCCGCAGGTCGCCGGCATCGTGGCAACCCCCGGAAGAGTCACCGGCGTGGCCGTCTCAGGCCCGCTGGCCTTTGTGGTGGAGGACCGGTATAGCGGCCATCGAGGCTCCCTGCAAACGATCGACGTGTCGGATCCCCAGGTCCCCAGGATCCTGAGCACGCTGGAGACGACGGGCTATTACTCCTCACGGGTGGCCGTCTCCGGCGATATCGTCTATGCCGAGATCGGCGCGCTGTATGCCGTCGACGTCTCCGACCCGTACAATCCCCGTCTGATCAGCGAGGCGCCGGGCGGCCTGGCGCTGACGATTGCGGGAGATGTGATCTATCAGATAGGTCTGGGGGGCAATACCCTCCAGGCGGTCGACGCTTCTGGTGACCGGCACCTGCAGATGATCGGCAGCACGGGCGCCGGCGGATCCGCCGTAGCGGCCGCGGGATCGTGGGTCTACCTGGGCGGCGTGGATGGCCTGTGCGTGCTTCCCGGCCACTGCGAGCCCTCCGCCAGCCCGCCGCCTTCCACCTGGCCGTCGCCGACCGGCGTGCGCGTCATCCCCAATCCCGCCTCCGAAGAAGTCACGATCGCTCTGGATGTCCCGGCGTCGGGAGAGGTTCTCGTCAACCTGCACGACGTCTCCGGAAGACTGGTGCGCAGACTGCGCCAGGTTGCGAGCGCACCAGGACGGATCGAGATGTTCTGGAACCGTCGCGATGACCATGGCCGCCTGGCGCCCTCCGGCCTGTACGTGGCGCGCGTCTCCACCGCAGCGGGAACCCGAACCGCGCGTGTCGTGCTGCTTCGATAGGGCCATATGTCCTCCCACTTCCGGTTGAGTGCCCCGGGTCCCTACTTTGGGACCCAATTCGGGGACCGGCCCGGAGCCAGAAGGCAGAATTGCCGGGGCCATCGAGAGGGATCGGCGTAGGAGACAGCCGAGCGGCGGTTTCTCCAAGAGTATGGAGAGACGATCAACGACAGCCCTCCTTCCGACCGGGAAGAGCAGCTGTCGTCCAGGAGACGGATTTCAAGTGGCACCTGCTGCGTCCCCGGCGGTCCTGGAGACGGCGCAGCAGGTGCTTTGCCTCCCTAAGCATCGGTGCGATTCGGAAGGCCAGATGCGGATCACTATGGTGAGCCATCGACGAGCGGAGCGCAAAAGCCGGTGTCGGCGATGAAAGACAGCACAGAGCGACGGCCGTGCGACGGTCGCACACGCGAAGATCGTGGGGATGTGCCTGCAGCGGATGACCTGCACGGAGCTTGGACACAAGGCACGGGGCCAACGCCGGCGACGCGGTCGGCCCTTCCGCCCTGCGCGGCGCGTGGTGAAGGAGAGAGGAGGGTCCCGAGCAGGCACCGGGATCCGTGAAGCACTGCGTGGAGACCTTTGGCCGCGTGGTGGTGATCAACAACAATCTTCCACAGTCCGGGAAGAACAGTTGCCGTCCATCATGGTGGTGCTTTGGGAGAAGAGGAGTTCACGAGAGGGGGGAGATTGCGCACCTGGTAAGTGTCAGTCCGCGACTGACGGGAGAGTACCTGTGTTTGGGAGAGCGATGCGACCGGTGCGACCAGTCGGAGAGCCGCGACCGGCCGGAGGACATCGCGCGGCAGGTGCGGCGAGCCCTGAGCGGAGAAGGGGCGAAAGACGAGAAAACGAAGAAGGTGACGAAGACGAAGAAGAAAGAGAAAGAAACGAAGAAAAAGATGGAACCCGATCTTTGATAATACGTACAATCGTCTGGTTTACTAGTGCATCTAATGACTGGGAGAGCATGGAGGTTACCGGAAAAGGAGGCTCCTTCGTTGGGTCACGCGCTCGCGTCCTTGGTCAGTATCGTGCCGCCTGCCGCAGACGTTCCCGCCGCGCGGGCACGCGTCTATCCCGAACTCGGCGAGGAGATCGCGCACGGGTGGGCCGGACCTCGGGCCGGTGCCGGGGTCGTTCGTGAAAGCGCCGGCTCAATCTATCGCGCAGGAGCTGCGCACGGCCGGGTCCGTCCACGACCCGCTGTGGCCCCCGACTCCCCGGTCCAGTCGAGGCCGGCGCGGCGGCCCTGGATCGACAACGAACTCTTTACGGCGATGCATGCCGTCCGCTACCTGGAGCGCCGCATCCTCCGGGAAGAGGCCCGCCTCCTGAACTGGACCTCCCACGACCACCGCTACCGTACTCTCGGCTTCAACTCCTTCGCCGACTTCGCCCGCACGATGCAGATGGCGCCGCGGACCGCACAGGAGCATGTCCGTCTGCATCGATTGCTGGAAGGGCGCCCCGTGGCGGC
>JAKQSZ010000029.1 GCA_029569475.1 Candidatus Eiseniibacteriota bacterium
CGCCTATGTCCGCTCGATCCGGCGCCTCCGCCAATGGGAGGATGCACCCGAGATCACCCATGCCCGCACTTCCTCGAAGGACCCGCGGACGCGAGGCAACGCCTTGTTCCCGGTCAACCTGGCCGACCTGCTCCTGCGTCACTGCGAGGCGGATCATCGGCGGGAGACGATCGCCTTCGACAAGCGGCGTCAGGGCGGGCTGGAGCGGATGGCGATCTTCGTGGTGTGGCGCAACCTGATCAAGTGGCGGCGGGAGAACCAGCCGGGAGAGACGGCGGCCATGGCCGCCGGGGTGGTCCAGCGGCGGTGGCGTTGGAGCGAGGTCTTCGCGAGGCGACGGTTCCCGCGGCGGGCCGAGTTGCCCGGCTCCTGGTGGAGCTACTACTGGCGGCGGATCAAGACGGCCGCGCTGGGGGAGAGGCAGACGGAGAACCTGCTGAAGTTCGCGTTCTGACCGCTGCGACTCGCTGCGACCGATCAGCCCGGCTACCGCTCAGCCTGGCCACTCCGTTGGGTCCCCGCAGTCCTTCTCATGTTCCTCTTCGGGTCTTGACTCCCCACGAGAGCCTCAACCTCCATCGTTGAAGCCCGACCTCGCGGCCCCAGGCGTGGGAGCGTCCGGCGGACCACCGTCGAACGCTCGTCGCGACCCGCGCACCAGAATTCCTTCCACAACCAAAGATCTAGGTTCCGGATACTGCCATCTCGCGCACCCGGAAGGTCGGCGTCCGGGTGGGGTGCGTCCAGGTGAGATCGTCGCCGACCGCATCAATTCCGCCCAGGATCTCGCGCAGCGGGCCGGCGATGGTCACGCGGGCCACCGGCCTGCTCGGCTGGCCCTTCTCGATCCAGAGGCCCGATGCGGCGCTGGAGAACTGCGAGTTGGATGGCTCGAGTCCGACCCACCAGCCGGAGAGGCCCCAGATCCACAAGCCGTGGTCGACCGACTCCAGGATGGCCTCCGGCGAGGCGGAGCCTGGGGCGATGTAGAGGTTGCTCGTGCCGATGTCCGGACGCCCCTCGTAGCCTTGGCGTTGGGCGTGGCCGCTCGAGCCGGTGCCAAGGCGTCTTCCCGCGGACAGATCGCAGATCCGTCCGGCCACGGCGCCCCGGTCCAGGAGGGACGTCGAGCGACAATCCACGCCCTCGCCATCGAAGGGGGCGGATCCAGGGGTTTCCGGCAGGAGACCGTTGTCGATCACCGTCAGGAGAGGACTGCCGATGACGGCCCGGGGGTCATCCTGCAGCGTGGTGCAGAGCCAGGAGCGTCCTCGACTCAGGTGATCGCCGTTGAGGGCCGTGGACAGGTAGGAGAGCAATGTCCAACCCACGTCCGGGCTGAAGACCACGGGCACGCGGCAGGTCTCCACGGGACGGCCGCCGAGAAGCTGGACGGCGCGCGTGCCTGCCCTTTTCCCGATGGACTCGGGAGTCGGCAGCCGGCGCCAGGCGACCGCCTCCTGGCTGGCGTCGCCGACCTGCATCTCATTTCCATCCTCCGCGACGACTTCGATCCCGATGCCGACCGTGCTCTTGCGGTAGTGCCGGTAGAGCCCCCGCGTATTGGCTAGCCAGCGCGAGACCAGCTGCTCGTCCCAGCCGGCGCCGCTGGAACGCCGGACCTTCGGATCGAAGGCCAGGGCCGCGGCCTCGGCCGCGCGAATCCAGTCGATCTTCTGGGTCACCGTGCGCTGTTCGAGATCCTCGTCGTAAAGTCCGAGCGCCGTGCCCTCGTCGCGCCCATCGGTGACCGCACCCGCTTCGGCCAGGATGAAGTCCTCGCGCGGCGATGCGGAGGCGGCCAGGGCACAGGCCTGCCGCGCCGCCCTGGCGGCCCCGTCAGGGTCCGAGGCGCTGGCATGCACAAATCCCAGACGGCCATCCCGAACCGACCGGATGGCCATGCCCCGAGTTTCCGCTCGCGTGATCTCGTGGGTGGCCCCCTCGCGGACAACCAGGCGGAGCGAACGCCGCTGCTCCAGGAACACATCGCCTTCGGCCCGGGACTCCCGCAGGACGCTGAGCGCCGCGTCGATCAGGTCCCTTTCCTTCGCCTCCGCCATGGATCAGCCTCCAAGCCCTGAATGCGCAGCCTCCGGTTCCTCAACCGTGGGAGCGGCACGGAGGCGGCGTACAGCCGACCGCCGGTCCGGCCCGCGAGCACCATGTCCGCCTCGCCGCCGATCCCGGTTGAAGCACGACATCTGCATCCCCTCCGATGCCATCGCCCACGTCGAGGGTGAACGCACGAACAACCGCCGTGATAGAGCCACTTCGATCACGATCCCGCGGAGCCTCCGACCGTCATCGAAGAGATGCGCAGGGTGGGCGCCCCCGCGCTGACCGGCACCCATTGCCCCTTGCCGCAGGTGCCGGGCCAGAACTCCTGATCGGCGCCGACGAGATCGATTCGTTTCATGATCTCCGGTCCGTTGCCGACAAGGTTGGCTCCGCGGACCGGCGCGGTGACGCGGCCGCCTTCGATGAGATAGCCCTCGAGGACGCCGAAGGTGAAGTTGCCCGTGGTGGTATCGACCTCGCCGCCGCCCAGGGCGCGGGCGTAGAGCCCGGAACCGGTCTGCCGGATGATCTCCGCGGGGTCGTCCTCGCCCGGTTGCAGGTAGGTATTGCTCATACGCACCATGGGCGGGTAGCGGTAGGATTCGCGGCGCCCGCTCCCCGTGCGGGAAGCTTTGAGTACGAGGGACGTGATGCGATCGTTGAGGAAGCCCCGTAGCACGCCCTTCTCGATGAGGAGATTCGGCTGCGGCACCTGCCCCTCGTCGTCGATGTTGAACGAACCGCGCAGGTCCGCCAGGGCGCCCGTGTCGAAAATCGTCACCTTCTCGGAGGCGACCCTCTCGCCGATCCGGCCGGTGTAGAAGGAGATGCCGAGGCGCACCCCGTCGCCCTCCAGGCCATGTCCGACGGCCTCGTGGAACAGCACGCCTCCGCCGGCCGCGATCACGACCGGCATCTCTCCCGAGGGCGCCTCGCCCGCCTCGAGCATGGCCAACGCCTTGCGCGCGGCCTCGCGCCCCGCCTTGACCGGCGCATCGTCGCCCAGCCGCTCCGCTCCCAGGCGGTAGCTTAGCCGTTCGAGCCCGTTGGCGCGGCGTCCGCCCCGCTCCGCCACGGCGTTGATCCGCAGCATGAAGAGCGGTGACACATCCTCGATCCACAGTCCGTCCGAGTTGATCACGAGGAAGCGCAGCATCTCGTCGAGGTGCTCGATGGTGACCTCGCTGATGGCGGGATCGGCCCCCCGCGCGGCCTTCTCGGCCGCCAGGATCCAGCGGACGCGCTCGTCCTGGGGAACGTCCTCGAAGGAACGTTGGTGGCGCACGAAACGCGGCGGATGCTCGCGGCGCCACCGTATCGTGGCCGCTTCCGGTGCGCTGGAGGAGGCGATGGCCGCGGCATCACGCGCGGCGGCGGCCAGCACGCCTTCGTCGAAACTGTCGGCGTACGCATAGCCGGTGCGCTCGCCGTCGACCGCCCGCACTCCGCAGCCGCTCCAAAGCCCCTGTTCGACCGACTCAATGACACCGCCGGCCAGGCGGACCGACGTCCGGGCGCGCCGCTCCAGGTAGAGATCGGCGAACTCCGCGCCTCTCCCACGCGCCTCCCGCAGGATCCGTTCGGCCGCTTCCGGCGCGAGGGGAAAGCCGCTCTCGCCGGCGACCTGGGCCCGCGCCTCGCCGAGGCCGAGGAACCGGTCGAGGGGCTGAGAGGTGAAAACCGCTCCGCCGGTCAAGCCCGCCACCTGGAGAAAACGGCGGCGCGTCACCGGCCCGCCTTCATTCGTCATCGGGACTTCCTCCCGCTTCGGGGTTCGTTTGCCGAAGAACGCCTTCGCCCCGCGCGCCACCATGCGGCCTCACGCGCCCAGCGTGGCGGCCGGCCCGGTGGGGTGCATGTCGGGAAGGATAGCACTCGCGGAAAGCTCACCGGGCACGGTTTCGATATCGTGCTAGGCCACCCTTAGCGGACGACCAGCCAGATGCCCGCCAGGATCAAGCCGATGCCGGCATACTGCGGCGCGTTCAACCTCTCACCGAAGAGATACCAGGAGCAGAGCAGGATCAACACGAATCCCCCGCTGACCATGATCGGATAGGCCACGGAGATCCGCAGCGTGCGCAAGGATGCCTGGTAGGCGAAGACATTCGCCGCGAACAAGGCCAGCCCGAGAAGAAAGGTGGGGTGGAAACGGTCGAGCAGGCGTTCGAGGAGCGTCGCCGAGGCTTCGGAAGGGCGCACCCTGGTCGCCGAGTACTTGATCAGGACATTGGCCGCCGCGTTGAGCAGCAATGCCGTGACCAGCAGGATCTGGGGGAAGTAGCGCCCCATCAGCTCTCCTTGCGGCGTGAGTCAGGAGACGATGCTTGTCTTCGAGGCACGGGTCGGCCGGGGGGGGGCTGTGCCGGCGGATCACCACGTTCCGTCCTGGGTGGAGTGCCGCACCTTGCCCGCTTGTCATCCTCCGCCGGAAAACGTTCCAAGTCCGAGGGACGGCCTTCGAAGTCGGCCACGGAACTATCGGAGTGCGCCGGAGAGCCGTTCAAGCCCGCCGGAGAGCTTTCGAAGAGCGAGAGCTGCGGCGGGACCGGCATCGCGGCCAGGACCGTGTCGACCCATCCGGCGCGATCGGTGGCGTCCAGCCGCAGCGCCTGGATTCCGAACGCCTCGACCAGTTCGCCGATGACCTCGTTGATACGCTGCTGATAGAGACGATCGGTGTCGCGCACTCCATCGAAGCGAGGATCGGCGATCACCGGGACCCAGACCAGAAGCGCGTAGCTCTGCATCCACCACCGCACGAGCGAGTCCAGCGGTTCTCCTCGTCCGAACTTCGCGACCAGGTAGGCGTAGTTGTCCAGGGCCGCCCGATCGCAGATGACGATGTCATGGTCTTTCGCCGTCTCGATCTCGCGCGCGATCTGCGTGTGCAGGATCCAGGCCTGGGCCGCCGTGGTGGTTTCGCGGTTCAACGGCAGGGGGCAGCTGCGCGCAACCTCCTTGACCATGTCCACGCGACGGTCCAGCCGCTTGAGACGCGCGGCCAGTTCGAAGCAAAGGGTGGTCTTGCCGACGCCGTGGCTGCCGATGAACGCGAGCTTGAAGACGCGCGACCGGTCCGTGAAGCCGGGGGAGATCGTGAAGTCCTGTGCTACCATGACCCGACGAACCCTACCATGGAGCAGCAAGACTGGCAACGCACCCCCCGGCCGGGTTGGACGCGCCTGCGTGTGAGGAATCGCCTGTGGGAGATCCCTGACGCGGAGTGGGAGTACTGGGTCCGGCAGGGCCGGATTCCGGGAGACGCCCTCGTGCTCTCCGACCGTTGGAGCCGGGGAGTCTGGCGCCGGGCGGAGTCTCTGGAGGTCTTCCACCTGTTCCGCCCGGTGGAAACGCCCATCTCCACTGCGCTCGCCCCGACCCGTCATGAGCTTCCGCAGGCGCTCTTCGGCCGGGGCGTCTCGGCTACCCGGCTCCTCCTCGCCCTGAACGTCCTGATCTCCGCGGTCCTGGTGTCCGTCTGGCGAGAGGACTACACGGTGCGGCTCTGGGAGCTCTCCGGCCGTCTGAAGGAACTGCTGGAGCGAGGCCTCGTGGCGGCCGTGGTGCCGACCCTGTTCCTCCATGCCACCGCGCGCCATCTCCTGGCCAACATGGCAGCCCTCGCCGCCGGCGGCACCGCGGTCGAGGAGTTCTACGGCCGCTGGCGCATGCTGGCCCTCTATCTCTTCGCCGGCCTGACCGGCGCGGCGCTCTCGCTGCAGCGGGAGAAGGATGTGCTCTCGGTGGGCGCGTCCGGCGCGATCTTCGGGATGTACGGCGTCCTCGTGGTGTTCCTCGCGCGCTACCGCGGGCGCTTCTCCGACCGGCAGCGCTTCAAGACGACCCGGGTCTATCTCCCTCTACTCACGCTGGCGATCCTTCCCGCGATCTTTCAGGCGGATTTCTTCGCCCATGCGGGCGGGTTCGCGGGCGGGATGCTCGGAGCCTGGATCGTGCGGCCGCCCAGAGACCGGCTGCCATGAGTCGGCTGCCATGAGTCGATCTTCATGGGTGGGCTGCCATGAGTTGGCTGCCATGAGTCGGCCTTCATGGGTGGACTGCCATGAACCGGCTGCCGTGAGTTGGCTGCCATGAGCGGCTCGGTGAGGGATCCGAACGACCGGCCAGGTCTGGGCCGGATCCGTCCGGAATCGACCGAAAGGAGCCTTTTCCGGTTCTGCCCCGCCTGCGGCCACTCCCTCGTGCGGGAATCGCGCCTGGGCAAGCCGCGGCCTCGATGTCCGGTTTGCGGCTACGTGCAGTACCGCAACCCGGTGGTGGGGGTGGCCGCGGTGATCTGGGAACAGCAGGTCCGCGCCAGTCTCGGGCCGGACGCCTGCGCCGCGATCGCGACCGAAACCGGCGTCCTCGGGGTGACGAGCCGCCCGACGAGGGCCGAGGGGCCCGCGAGCTGCTCGGGCGAGACGGTCAGGGCCGGGGATGCAGAAGATTCCGATTCGGCCTCCGCCCTTTCGGCGACGGGGCGTGTCCTGCTGGTACGCCGCGCCAAGAGATACCGAGGACTCTGGTGCCTCCCTTGCGGCTATGTCGAGTTTGACGAAGAGATCCGCGAGGCCCTGGTCCGGGAGGTCGAGGAGGAGACCTCGCTGCGCGTCCGGGTCCGGGAGGTGGTGGCGGTCCACTCCAACTTCCATGATCCCGACGCCCAAAGTGTCGGGATCTGGTTCGCCGCCTCGGCCATCGGGGGCCGCTTGAAACCGGGGGATGACGCCGATGGTCTGGCGTTCGTTGACCCGGCGAATCCTCGGCTCCCGCTGGCGTTCCCTACCGACCGGATGGTTCTCGACCACCTCTCGTCCGGATCCCTCAAGTAGGGTGGCGCGGCGGTCGATCCCCCAAGCGACGGGCCGCCCCGGGCCCGCCGCGGTCGACCTGTTCCGGCGACCGTGGATCGACGCCGCGGCTTTCGGAGACGCGATGAGCGGACGCACCCACATCCTCGTCCTGGAGGACAGCCCGGTCCAGTGCCGGCTCTACGAGAAGATCCTCGGCGCGGGGGGATACGACGTCACGACCATCGAGGAACCGGCGAAGCTGGTCGAGGGGTTGGATGACGTCCGCTTTCCTGACGCCATCCTCCTGGACATCGTTCTTCCCGGGATGGACGGCGTCACCGTGCTGGAGATCCTGGAGAAGGACCGTAGGTGGTGCACCGTTCCCGTCATCCTGATGACCTCTTCGCCGACCAAGGACCGGGTCTTGGCGGCGCAGCGCCTGCCCGTGCCCCCCGAGGGGTTCCTGGTCAAGCCGATCGACCCCGACGGGATGCTGGCTCTGGTGGGCAATGTGCTGGGCGCCAAAGACCCGGTGTTCCTCATGCGGGCGCGCCAGCGGCGGCGGCTGTCGCTCTCGCTGGGGGTCATGAGCGATCTGGAGAAGCTCGAGAAGGCGCTCAAGGAGAGCTACGACAGCACGGGCGACCTACAGAAGCGGATCGCTTGGGCGCGTCGTGAGCGCCAGTCCCTGCTCACCGTCGATACTTCCGCCGTGGGGCGCGAGGTGGGTCTGGCCGTGAGGCGCAAGGTCGAGGAGCTGGATGCGGCCACCGCGCACTGGCGCGCCGAACTGGATGCCACCGAGGTGTCCCGCCGTGACATCCTGCGGCAGCGCATGGACATCATGACCAAGCAGAAGGAGATCCGGGATCTGGAACGGCAGATCCAGGATCTGACCGTGCTCGTTCGACGCAACGGATCGGCCGGCGGCGCGGGTGGGGTGCGTGAGGCGTTGGCACAGGCGGCGTCGGCCGCGGTGGGGGGCGCCGGGTCCGCCAGGCCGGCCACGCCGGGCGCCAGGCCGAGTCCTCCGAAATCCGCCGGGCCCCGGCCTTACGGTTCGATGCAGACCATCTACTTCACGCCCGCCGGGGCCAGCGCCGGCCGGGCGGAGGCCAGGTCGGGCGCCGCCGCCGAGCTCACCCCGTCCGCGCGCCCGGAGGGTGATCTCTCCGAGCAGGAGGAGCCGGGCCAACCCACCGCGTCCGTCCCGGTCCCTTCTGCCGCAGCCGGATCGGCTCCTGTCGCTTCTACCGCCGCCGGATCTGCCCCGGTCGCGTCTACGGCCGCCGGATCTGCCCCTGAAGCGTCTGCCTCTGCCGCTTCTGCCTCTGCCGGGCCTGCCCCTGCCGTGTCTACACCTGCCGCGGCTGCCACTTCGGCCTCGGCTTCATCCGCCACCCCAACCCGGGAATCCCCTTCGTCCCGCTGGGACCGCGGACCGGCGGATCCTCCCATCGGGAGCGCACCACCGCCACCTTCGTCCAAGCCACCGGACCTGGCCTCCCCCGAGACCCGCGCGGACGCGGACGCCGCCGACCAGGCGCGATCGCAAGACCTCATCGCCCGCTTCCGGGCCTATGAGACCGGAGGTGCACCCGGCGTCCGGCCGGGAGCCGGCGACGACGAAAAGGAAAAGGGCTCCAGGAACGCTGCGGCCTGACATGCGCCGCCCTCCGTGGACTGACCTCCCCGGCTGATGGCGGCTTCTGCGTCCGGGCCTGACATGAGCCGACGCTCCGAAATGTGCTCCCCCGCTGACTCCGGCGTCTGCGTCCCGGCCTGACGTACGATTCCGCTCCCGAGCAGGGGTCCCCGCCTGAGTCTCGCCTCTGGGGCCCCCGCCTGACGTGCGCTGGCGGCCCCGAGCTGGCGTCCCCGCCTGATTCCCGCCTTTGGGCGCCCGCCTGACCTGCGCTGGCGGCCCCGAGCTGGCCTTCGTGCATGATTCCGGCCTCGGTGCCCTGGTCGGCGGAGCTCATCTCCTGATGCTGGCCGTCGCGCGGTCTCCCGAAAACGGCCCTGACCAGCCGTTGGGTCCAGGGCTCCGTCTCCTCCCGAGGAGGGCTCGACGCCTTTTGTGCCCGGGATGACCTCGTCCGGCAAACGCTGGCGCCCGGATGAAGCGCTTGTTACAATTAACAAGTACGTTTGAGCCCGGCGAGGGGATGCCGCACTGCTCGCGGCCGTCCCCGGCACGCCGCCGGTACGCTTCCCACCGGCTTCTCCAACGAATTGGGGGAATCTACATGAAGAGGATCTCGATCGCCCTGTTGCTGGTCTGGTCCTGTCTCTCCGCCGCCCAGGCGGAGTGGGTGCCTGTCGGCAGCGGAGCGGGTGTCGATGTCATGGTGCAGGAGGACACCCCGGAACGCATCTCTCTCGAGCTCACCCTCGGAGGCTTCGATCGCACCGATGTCCTGATCGACGGCCGTGTCCACTCGCATATCGCCCTGCCAGGCGAGGCCCGGCTCCTGGAGGGAGGGCAACCGGAACTCCCGCTGGTGGCCCGCAGCGTTATCATTCCCGACACCCGTCTGATGGAACTGCGCGTGGTGTCCGCGGAGTACCGCGACCTGGACGGCATCGTGCCGGCGCCATCCAAGGGCAACCTGGCGCGATCGATCGATCCCGCGAAGATCCCCTACACCTTCGGCGACGTGTACAAGTCCTCTTCCTGGTACCCGGAGCAGCCGGCGTTCGCGCGCGAGGCCTATATCCTGCGCGACTATCGCGGCACCACGGTCGTTCTGCAACCCATCCAGTACCAGCCCTCGACCGGGACCCTGCGCGTCTATACGCGCCTGGTCGTCGAACTGGTTGATCGCGGTCCCGGCGGAGCCAACGTGCTGCTCCGTGACGCCGGAGCGGTCGCGGTCAACGCAGACTTCACGGAGATCTACGCCAACCATTTCCTGAACTACGGCGGCGAGGGGCGCTACCAGCAGGTGTCGGAGACGGGCCAGATCCTGGTCCTTTGCCATGACGCCTTTGCCGGCGCGATGCAGCCGTACGTCGACTGGAAGAACCGCATGGGTGTACTGACCACCCTGGTTCCGATGTCGCAGGTCGGCTCCACCACGACCGCCGTCCGCGATTACATCCAGACGGCCTACAACACCATGAACAACCCGCGGCTGGCCGCGGTCCTTCTGGTCGGCGATGCCCCGCAGATTCCGTCGCCGATGTACTCCGGCAGCGCGTCGGATCCGACGTACTCCAAGGTCGCCGGATCGGACAACTACCCGGACATCTTCATCGGCCGGATGTCCGCCGAGAACGTGGACCACGTGACCACCCAGGTGGCTCGTACCATCAACTACGAAAGCAATCCGTTGCTGGCGGGAGGCGATTGGTACCCCAAGGGCGTCGGCATCGCCTCCAACCAGGGGCCGGGCGATGACGGCGAGTACGACAACCAGCACATCGATCGCATTCGCGGGATGCTGATGGGCTACGGCTATACCACCGTCGACCAGATCTACGATCCCAACGGCAACGCCCAGCAGCTGACCAACGCCCTGAACAATGGCCGCACCGTCATCAACTACTGCGGCCACGGCTACTCCGACGGGTGGGTCTCCTCCGGGTTCAACGTCAACCACGTTCGGGCGCTGCAGAACGACCACAAGCTGCCCTTCATCTTCTCGGTCGCCTGCAATACCGGACAGTTCAACGATCGGACCTGTTTCGCCGAGGTCTGGCTGCGCTCCACCCGGAACAACAACCCGATCGGGGCGGCCGCCGCCTACATGTCCACCCGCTCCCAGGCCTGGAACCCGCCGATGTGCGCCCAGGACGAGTCCGCGCGGCTGCTCGTCAATGACCTGGCCCGCACCTTTGGTTCGATCTGCTACAACGGCTCCTGCCAGATGATCGACGAGTACGGCGGTTCCGGCGTGACGGAGTTCATGAACTGGCACGTCTTCGGTGACCCGATGCTGCGCGTGCGGACGCAGACGCCGGTTGCCATGTCGGTGAGTTGCCCGGAATACCTCGACTCGGATGCGACCAGCCTCGAGCTGGACGTGCCGGGCGTCCCCGGAGCGCTCTGTGGGCTTTCCTATCAGGGGCAGTTCCTGGGCTCGGCGATCACGGGATCCAACGGACATGCCACGATCGCGCTGGCCGGCCCGCTGCCGGAGGATGGTTCCACCCTCGACGTCACTGTCACGGCCTACAACCGCATCCCGGCCTTCGCGACGGTGATGGTGATGCCCGCGGCGATGCCGACGTTGCAGACAGATCCGGCCTCCCTGGTCGTCTCGGTGCCGCTGAACAGCTTCCACGTGGACACCCTGCGGGTGAGCAACGTGGGCGAGCCCGGGTCGCGGTTGGTCTTCACCGCGGCTTTTCACACGGATGAGCCGGGGCTGCCCTTCGTGACCATCAACCCGACTTCCGGCACGATCCCGGCAGGCGAGTCGATGGACATCGCCGTGCGGGTGAACAGCTTCGCGCGTCCGACCGGAACCTACGAAGGCGAGATCGATTTCGCCTACAATCCAAGCCAGAACGCCACCGTTCCGATCACCGTCTATGTAGGCGATCCGGCGGCCGTCGGCGACCAGCGCGCCCTTCCGGCCGGGCTCTCCCTGGCGGTCACGGGGCCGAATCCGTCCGCGTCGCCGACGACACTCACCTTCGGGCTGCCCACGAGCGGTCACGCCTCGCTCGTGGTCGTGGATGCCGCCGGCCGCACCTTGCGCCACCTGCACCAGGGGCCGATGGAAGCCGGCTATCGCACGGTCGCGTGGGACGGCGCCGATGACGCGGGGCGGCCGCTGGCCAGCGGGCTCTACTTCGTTCGCCTGAACTCGGGGGATGAACGCGCGACGGCGCGCGTCCTGCGGATCCGCTGATCGCGGGGGAGACTCCGATCGCGGGGCAAACCGCGACCACGGGGTAGATCCCGACGGTAACACTGAGGCCGTTTCCTTCATCGGGGACGGCCTCTTCGTTGGTGCGCCCGGCATGGGCACAGACTTGGAGGTGCAAGTCCTCTCCTGAGCAGGTCACAGCGAGGGAAGGGAAGCGCAAGGGCGGAAGGGCGACCGACCGTCTGGAGGAAGCGTGGAACGAACCCGCGGGCCGATGGA
>JAKQSZ010000032.1 GCA_029569475.1 Candidatus Eiseniibacteriota bacterium
CCGCTCGAGGTGCACGGCGACAGCCCAACCGTTGCCGAGCACGTTGTTGTGCCCGAACTCGACGAAACCGGTCAGCCCCGTGTCGCTGGCATAGGCGGCGCCGGCGGTGGCGGTCCCCGAGCTCTTCTCCTTGACCAGGAACGAAACGTCGACGTCGTGGCCGACCCCGGCCGGCTGGTAGTCGACCTGCACATCCTCGAAGAACCCCAGGGCGAAGACATCGCGCTGGCTGCGCATGAGGGCCGAGCGTCGCAGCAGCTGCCCGGGGATCAGGCTCAGCTCGCGGCGGATGACCCGCTCCTTGGTGCGCGTATTGCCCAGGATCGTGATCTCGCGCACGCGGGACGGCTCACCTTCCCGCACCTGGTAGGCCAACGCCACCGAGTCGCCGGCATCGGCCATACGCGGCACGATGGAAAGCTCCAGCAGGTAGCCCTTCTCGGTGTAGAGCTCGTAGGCCGCCGCGGTCGTCGCCTCGATCTTGGCCTGGCTGAAGGGATCGCCCGGTCGGACGGCGGTGGCGCGATCCAGGGCCGCGGTGGACACCGCCTCGTTGCCGGTCCAGGTCACCGGGCCGAAGCGATAGAGGGGCCCCTCCTCGATCACGTAGGCGAGCTCGACATCGTTGCGGTCCTCGGAGAAGGTTGGATCCTTCGCGGTGACCTTCACATCCTTGAAACCGTGGTTGAGGTACCACTCCTCGATCTTCTCGACGTCCTCCCGGACACGTTCGGCGGTGTAGCGCTTCGTCCGGAAGAGCGAGTTCTTCTTCAGCTGCACCTCGCCCCGCAGCTTGTCGTCCTCGAAGGCTGTGTTGCCCTCGAAGTCCACCCGCCGGATCCGGACCCGCTTGCCCTCGGTGATCTCGAACACCAGATCGACCTTGCCGCCGGAGGGCGGGGAAACGACCGGTTGGACCAACGCCGAGGAGTATCCTTCGTCCCGGTAGGCCGCTTCCAGGGCCCGGCGGGCGTCGAAGAGCTTGCGCTCGGTGAGAAGCTGCGAGGCCTTGAGGTCCAGCTTCTCCTTGAGGTCTTCCTCGCTCAGTTTCTTGTTTCCCTTGAAGGAAAGGCTACCGATGCGGGGATTCTCCACGACCTCGATGGTCACCGCCACCGTTCCCCCGTCCTGGGGGGACTCGATCATCCGGACATCGCGGAAGAGCCCCAGCCCATGCAGAGCCTTGGCGGCGTCGCGCAAGCGGGACCGGGAGAGCGCCTGGCCCGGCTCAAGGCCCGCGGTCCGCAGGATGAGACGCTCGTCGGTGTGCACATTGCCCCGCACCGTGACGGCGCCGAGAACGGTCCCTTGCCCTTGAGGGGCCGACGGGGCCACGGGACCCGCCCGACCATCCGCCGGGGCGGAGAGCGGCGGCTCTTCGCCCGCGCCCACCGGAGACGGCACAGGGACGTGCTCCGTTTCCCCGGAAGCCGGCTCCGGCGCGCCGGCGCGCTGCGTCTCCGCAGAGGGCGTCTCCAGCACACTGTCGCTACCGTGCGGATCCAGCACTCTGTCGCTGCCCTGCGCCCAGGCGGTGTCCGCGAGGAGCGCCCCCGCGGCGCAGAGCGTGATCACGGCGCAGAGCGCCACCGCGGCCCGGAGCGCCACCACGGCCCGGAGCGCCACGGCGATCCGGATCGCGCCAACGAAACGCGCTCCCGAACGCGTCTGGTCCGGGAGCGCTCTTGATGCTTCCAACCGGAACCCGCCCGAAACCCTGCACTCCCCCCCGGCCGGTGATCTCTTCATGCGTCCTGCTTTCGCCTCTCCCGCAGCCTCCGCCCGGGCGGCGGGCGGCCCGACGGCCTTCCTACTCCTTGGGCGCCATCTCCGGGGTGCGTTCCTCGATCGCCAGTTCGTCGCCGCGCTTGCTGATCCGCACCTCGCATCCGGGACGTATCTTACCCCGCAGCAGGAGATCCGCCAGAGGATCCTCGATGAGCCGCTGGATGGCGCGCCGCAGCGGCCGCGCTCCCAACGCCGGATCGAACCCCTTGTCCAGGAGCACGGTGATCGCCCCGGGCGTCACGTTGAGGGTCAAACCGTGATCCTTGAGCCTGGTCCGGACCTGGTCGAGGAGGATCTCCACGATTCGCTCCATGTGGGTCCGCTCCAACGGATGGAAGACGATGATCTCGTCGATCCGGTTGAGGAACTCCGGATTGAAGACCTTCTTCACCTCTTCCATGACCGTGCTCTTCATCTGCTGGTACGTCACCTCCGAGTCCTGCTTCTGGAATCCGAGACGGCCGTGCCCGCGGATCTGACGCGCCCCGATGTTGCTCGTCATGATGAGGACCGCGTTCTTGAAGTTGACCTTGCGCTTGAGCGAGTCGGTCAGCTGCCCGTCCTCCAGCACCTGCAGCAGGATATTGAAGACATCGGGGTGCGCCTTCTCGATCTCGTCGAGCAGGACCACCGAGTAGGGCTTGCGCCGGACGCGCTCCGTGAGCTGCCCCCCCTCCTCGTAACCGACATATCCCGGAGGGGCGCCCACGAGGCGGCTCACCGAGAACTTCTCCATGTACTCGCTCATGTCCACGCGGATGAGGGCGTCGGAGTCGCCGAAGAGGAATTGCGCGATGACGCGCGCCAGTTCGGTCTTGCCCACCCCGGTCGGCCCCAGGAAGATGAAGGTCCCGATGGGACGCCGCGGATCGCGCAGGCCCGCCCGGTTGCGCCGGACCGCCTTGGCGATGGCCGAAACGGCCTCCTCCTGCCCGACGATGAACTTGGAGAGCTCGTCCTCCATCCGCACCAGCTTGGCCTGCTCGCTCTCCTCCAGCCGGGTGATCGGGATCTTCGTCATGCGCGAGATGATGTAGGCGATGTCCTCGTCGCTGACCTCGGTTCGCCGGGTGTTCTTGGTCTCGTTCCACTCCTTCTTCAGGCGGTAGTACTCCTGCCGGAGCTCCTTCTCCCGGTCCCGGTAGCCGGCGGCTTTCTCGAACTCCTGGGCGCGGATGGCGGCCTCCTTCTCCGAGGCGACCTTCTCGATCCGGCGGTCGAGCTCACGCAGCTCCACCGGCACGGTCGACGTCGAGAGGCGCGCCCGTGCCCCGGCTTCGTCGATCACGTCGATCGCCTTGTCCGGCAGGTGACGGTCGGTGATGAAGCGTTCGGAGAGGCGGACGGCCGACTCCAGCGCCGGGTCGCTGTAGTGCACCCGGTGATGGGCCTCGTACTTGTCGCGCAGCCCCTTGAGAATCATGATGGTCTCGTCGACGTTGGGCGGCTCGACCAGCACCATCTGGAAGCGGCGCTCCAGCGCGCCGTCCTTCTCGATGTACTTGCGGTACTCATCGAGGGTCGTCGCGCCGATGCACTGCAGCTCGCCGCGCGAGAGCGCCGGCTTGAGCATGTTGGAGGCGTCGATGGCGCCCTCGGCGCCGCCGGCCCCCACGATGGTGTGCAGCTCGTCGATGAAGATGATGGTCTCGGGCGACTCCCGAATCTCGTTCATGATGTTCTTCAGGCGTTCCTCGAACTGCCCGCGGTACTTCGTGCCCGCGACCACCGAGGCGAGGTCCAGGGTGATGAGCCGGTGGTTGCGCAGCAGCTCGGGCACCTTGGCCTCGACGATCTTCTGGGCCAGCCCCTCGACGATGGCGGTCTTGCCGACCCCGGGCTCGCCGATGAGGATGGGGTTGTTCTTCTTCCGCCGGCAGAGGATCTGGATGACGCGCTCGATCTCCGACTCGCGCCCGAAGGTCGGGTCGAGCTTGCCGTCCCGCGCGAGCTGCGTCAGGTCGCGCCCGAACTGGTTCAGCGACGGGGTGTCGGCCTTCTCTTCCCCCTCGGCCTGCGCTTGCGGCGGGTGGCCGCCCAGGAGCTTCAGCGTTTCGTCGCGCACCTTCTTGCGGTCGACCCCCATGTCCATCAGGACCTTGGCGGCCACTCCCTCGCCCTCGCGGATGAGGCCGAGGAGGAGATGCTCGGTGCCGACGTAGTTGTGGCCGAGTTGGCGGGCTTCATCGACGCTCAGCTCGAGGACCCGCTTGGCGTTGGAGGTGAACGGGATCTCGCCGATGGTCAACGTGCCGCCGGCCTGGGCGACCATGTTCTCCACCGCGTGGCGGATCGCGTCCAGGTCCAGGCCGAGATTGCTCAGGACCGTGGCGGCGATCCCCTCGCCTTCCCTCAGGAGGCCGAGCAGAAGGTGTTCGGTGCCGATGGAGCCGTGCTGCAGGCGGCTGGCCTCCTCACGGGCCAGGAAGATGACCTTGCGGACGCGCTCCGTGAACTTGTCGTGCATCTCGATTCCTCCAGGTCTTCCCAGACCCCTGTCGGCGCTCTCATGACCCCCGAAGGCACTCTCTTGCTCCAGGTGGACGGCACACTCTTGCTCCAGACAGACGGCACTCTCCAGGTGGTCGACCGCCGCTGTCCTGGACTTCTCCGTCCTGCTCCGGCTCCCTCCGCCCTCGCCGCCCTCCGCCATTCACCGGCCTGGCCGGCGACTCGAGGGCGCTTCCCCATTGGATGCCGCCGGCTCGGCGGCGGCGGTCCCGCATCCCCGGGCATTCATCACCGAGGGGCGGCCGGCCTGTCTCTTACGAGGCCGGTTCCGGCACGTCAGCGACACCCAACAGACGCTGCACCAGCCGGGCGCGGCGCTCGTTACGCTCTTCCGAGTTCATTTCCCGGCCCTCCGCCTTTTGCAGGTGGGCCGGCTGACAGCGTACCAGCAACTCGTTGAGCACGCTGATCGGCGGCAGGGGACGAAGGCCCAGGGCGTGGCCGAAGCGGACCGCGCTCAGAAGCCCGATCGTCTCCTGCGAGGAGAGCAGGCGGTTGCAGCGCAGCACGCCCAGGGCTCGCAAGACCTTGTCCTCGATCTGCAGCCGCGCCTGCCGCACCAGTTGCTCCTGAGCCTTGTCCTCCCACTCCAGGATCTGCCGGATCACGCGGGTCAGCTTCGTCATGGTCTCCTGCTCGGACTCTCCCAGCGTCACCTGGTTGCTGATCTGGAAGAAGTTGCCCATGACGTCGGTGCCCTCGCCATAGTAGCCCCGCACCGTCAACCCGACCTGGTTCACCCCCACCAGGATCTTGCGCATTTTCTGGCTGAGGACCAGAGCCGGAAGGTGCATGAGAACGCTGGCCCGCATTCCCGTCCCGACGTTGGTCGGGCAGGCAGTCAGGTAACCGAGATCGTCGGACCACGCGAAGGAGAGACGGCCCTCCAGCGCTTCGTCGATCCGGGTGGCCCGTTGATAGGCTTCCTCGATATGGAAGCCCCCCTCCAGGGCCTGGATGCGGACGTGATCCTCCTCGTTGACCAGAATCGAGGACCGCTCGCCCGGGGCGACGATCAGGCCGCGCCCGGTCGATTCCCCGGTCAGGTCGTGGGAGACCAGACGGCGTTCCAGCAGGAACTGGCGATCCAGAACCGACAGCTCACCGATCTGCTGGGCCGCGCCGCCCTGGAACTCGGAAGTCTCCAGCGACGCGGCCGACACGGAGCGGAAGATGCGCAGAAGGTCGTCCTCCACCGCCCGCCCGACAAAGTGGGTCCCGGCGAGGTTGCGCGCCAGCCGCACGCGGGTGGAGAGGATGCGATCAGCCTCCGGGCCGCTGGCCGCCAGCCACTCCCCCGATTGGCCGATCATCTGGCCGATTGGAATCATGTGCGAATCTTCTCCGTCCTTGCGCTTCGATCACTCCTCGGAAGGGGCCGCGGACGGCCCGCCCTGGTGCTCGATCTGCCGGATGGTGTCCCGCAGATGGGCCGCCGTCTCGAACTCCTCGCGCTCGATGGCGCGGCTCAGCTCCTGGCGGAGGCGCTCCAGGTTGCGCCGGTGCCGCACGGTCTCCTCGCTCTGCCGGGGGCCCTTGCCCTTGTGCTGGAGCGCCCCGTGGATCCTCCGCAGGATCTGGCGAAGCTGCACCTCGAAGGCCCCGTAGCACTCGGCGCAACCGAGACGTCCGGTGCGGGCGAACT
Source organism: Candidatus Eiseniibacteriota bacterium (assembly GCA_029569475.1). The sequence continues at coordinate 5,945 of JAKQSZ010000032.1, forward strand.
GGCTGTACTTGAGACCACAGGCGGCGCACTGCACGCTGCCGACCTTGGCCGCGCTCTCGGGATAGAGGTTCTCGGCCATCCAGATGAACTGGTTGGCGATGGAAAGCTTGTTCTGCTCGATGACCAGGTGGAAGCCCTTTTCCGCGGCGCAGGTCTCGCAGAAATGGATCTCGCGGAGCTTTCCGTCCACGACCTCCTTGAAGAAGATGGTGGCCTCGGCGTCGCAGTTCTGGCACTTCATCCGTGAGCCTCTCCCCTGGCGGATGACTCCGTCTCCGCACTACCGTTGACTTCCCTGAGAAGGCCGTCCTCGATCCTGGTCTTCCGATCGGCCAGGCCCGCCAGTTGCTCGTTGTGGGTCACGACAATCCAGGCCAGGGCATGCCTTCGGGCGAGAGTATACATCAGCTGGTGGAGGCCGCGCGCCGTGGCCGAGTCAAGGTTTCCCGTCGGCTCGTCGGCCAGGACCATGCGTGGGTGCGAAAAGAGGGCGCGGGCCAGGGCCACCCGCTGCTGCTCCCCTCCTGAAAGCTCCGCCGGTTTGTGTTCCAGACGCTCGGCCAGACCCACCTCGCCCAGGAGCTCCCGAGCCCGCCGCCGCGCCTGACCGGGGGTGAGCCGCTGGATGAGACCCGGCATCATGACGTTCTCCTCCGCGGTAAACTCCGGAAGCAGGTGGTGAAACTGGAACACGAAGCCGAGATTGCGGTTCCTGAATCTGGCCAGAGCCGCCTCGGAGAGCCGGAAGAGTTCCTCGCCCGCGAAACGGACCGAGCCCGCGGTCGGCCGGTCCAGTCCGCCGAGGATGTGCAGGAGCGTGCTCTTGCCCGCCCCGGACGCGCCGAGAATGGCGACGATCTCACCTTCGCGCAAGGTCAGGTCCACCCCGGCCAGAATCCGCAGCGGCCCCCCGGCAGCCGCGAAGACGCGTGTCACGCCGCGGGCCTCGAGGAGAACGGGCCGGGCTGCCGGATCCCCGCGGGGCGGGCCACCCTCCCCAGGCGCGGGCGCCGGCTCGACGGGCGCGCGGAGATCGGTTCCCCCCTCACTCCACATGACGAATCGCCTCCACCGGATCGAGCTTCGCCGCCCGCCACGCCGGCTGGATCGTGGCGACCAGGCAGATGACCAGAACCACGGCCAGCACGGTCAGCACATCGCCGGCTTCGACCCTGACCGGCAGCGTGTCGATGAAGTAGATGTCCCCGGGCAGCTTGATGAACTTGTACCGCTCCAGCAGGTGGCAGAGGAGCAGCCCGCCGGCGGTTCCCAGGACCATCCCGAGGACGCCGATCACGACCCCCTCGAGGACGAAGATCGTCCGGATCTCGGCCGCGCTGGCCCCCATCGAGCGGAGGATACCGATGTCCCGCCGCTTCTCCCGCACCAGCATGATCAGGGCCGCGAGAATGTTGAACGCCGCCACCGCGATGATCAGCGCGAGGATGACGAACATCACCCGCTTCTCCATCTGCATCCAGGAGAAAAGGTTCGAGTTCATCTCGATCCAGTCGTTGACGCGGTAGGGGAAACCCCCGAGATCCCGCAGGAGACTCTCGGCGATCCGGGGAGCCTCGTACATGTCGGCCACCTTGATCTCGATGGCGCTGACCTGGTCCCCCATGCCCATGAAGTTCTGCGCCTCCCTCAGACCGATGTAGGAGAGCGAGGCGTCGTACTCGTACATGCCGGACTTGAAGAGCCCGACGAGACGGAAGTTGCGGACCTTCGGGATGTAGCCCAGGGGCGAGGTGGCGCCGACCTGCGGCGCCAGGAGCTGCACTCGATCTCCCAGCATGACGCCGAGGGAGCTGGCCACGTGGACTCCCAGGATGATCCCCGGCAGTTCTCCCGGCTCTTGCGGGCGCAGGGTGAGATCCCCCGGAAGGTGCTCCACGTACTTCATCAGGTCGGTGACCGAAGCCTCGCTCTCCAGGTCCACTCCCTTGAGGACAACCCCATCCGACGAGCCGCGGGCCGTGATCATCGCCTTGGCGTAGACGAAGGGAGCGGCGCCGCGAACCTGCGGGTGCGAGCGGACCCGGGCCAGCACGTCCTCGTAGCCGGGGATGCCGCCGCTGCCGAAGCGCAGGAGAATGACGTGGGCGTTGGTGCCCACGATCCGCGTCTTGACCTCGCGCTCGAAGCCGCTCATCACCGCCAGCACCACGATGAGCGCCAGCACTCCCAGGCACACGCCGCCGACGGAGATCCAGGTGATGAGGGAGAGGAAACCCCGCCCGCGCTTGGGAACGAGGTAGCGCCGGGCGATGAAGAGCTCGTACATCAGGCGGCCATCCCCGGCATCAGTCGAACGGCACCGAGGACCCGTTGGCGGGCACCGCCGTCGGGTACCGTCCGGTCCAGCACGCGTAGCAATACGATTCGGGCCGGACGACGCTCGCCTGGAGATCCTCCAGGTCGAGGAACCCGAGGCTGGTGGCGCCGATGAAACGGCGGATTCCCTCCACGTCCTGAAGATTGGCGATGAGCTCGCGACGGGTCGGCGTGTCGATGCCGTAGTAGCAGGGGTGAGTCACCGGCGGCGAGGCCACGCGGAAGTGAACCTCCGCCGCTCCGGCGCGGAAGAGCAGATCCACCAGCTTGCGGCTGGTGGTGCCCCTCACGATCGAGTCGTCGACCGCCACCACCCGCTTGCCGCGCAGGATCTGGCTGACCGGGTTGAACTTGACGCGCACGCTGTCTACCCGCGAGGCGGTTCCGGCGACGATGAAGGTCCGGCCCACATAGTGATTGCGGATCAGGCCGAGTTCAAAGGGAAGCCCCAGCTCCTCGGCGAAGCCCTGGGCCGCGGCATTGGAGGAGTCGGGGATGGCGATGACCAGATCCGCCTCGGCCGGGTGGCGCCGGGCCAGGAGCTTGCCGTGCTCGCGGCGCACCGCGTTGACCGCCTCGCCGAAGACCACGCTGTCCGGCCGGGAAAAGTACACCTGTTCGAACATGCATTGAGCCGGCGCCGGCGCCGGCGCGATCCGGCGGCTGGTCAGCCCTTCGCGCGTGAGGATCACCATCTCGCCCGGCTCCACGTCGCGGACGGTCTCGGCCCCCACCAGGTCGAAGGCGCAGGTTTCGGAAGCCAGCAGATGCATGCCCTCGAGACGCCCCAGGGTGAGCGGGCGGATCCCCAGCGGATCGCGATACCCGATGATGCGCTGCTCGTCCATGATCAGGCAGGTGAGCGCCCCCTGGACCTGGAGCAGGGCCTCGGCCGCGGAATCGACCAGGTCGCCGGCGCGGGACCGCGCGATCAGGTGCAGCACGATCTCCGAGTCGGTGGTCGTCTGGAAGATCGAGCCTTCCTGCTCCATGCGGCCGCGCAGCTCGCGGGCGTTGGTCAGGTTGCCGTTGTGCGCGATGGCCAGCTTGCCCCCGCGATAGTCCACCAGGATAGGCTGCACGTTGCGGGCCTTGGTGGCCTTGCCGGTCGTGGCGTAGCGGTTGTGGCCGATCCCCATGTAGCCGTCCAGCCGCCGCCGCGCCTCGGGCGTGAGGACCTCGCTGACCAGGCCCACATTCTTTTGGATACGGGTCTTCTGGCCGTTGTGCACGACCATCCCCGCCCCCTCCTGTCCACGATGCTGCAGAGCATAGAGCCCGAGGTAGATCAGCTCGGAGACATCGCCCTGGCCGAAGATGCCGAACAACCCGCACTCGTCATGGAACCGGTCCGCCTGGTGCTGCTTCATCCGTCTCCCGTCAAAGCCCGTTGCTCCATCAAACCCGCGCGGCCTGGCTTCGTTCCCCCATGGCTCGGAACCACTGCGGCAGCAACACCGGTCCCGCCAGTCTCTCGTGCTCCTGGGCGTGCGGGTTCACCAGCAGCCCGCGATGCGGCCCACGCCCCACTGCGACGGATTCCGACCACTCCCGCCGCTCCGCCGCCGTCGCGCCTTCGTCGGAGGAGCCTCCCGCCCGGCCCCAAAGGAGCGAATAGAGCTCGCCACGCGCGTACGCCTCGATCCGGCCGGGACGCAAGGCCTCGGCCAGGTCCGGCGGCACGGCGACGCCATCGCGCGGCCAGAGCAAAACGTGATCATACTCCGGCCGGGCGCAGTCGGGCGCGCCGAACTCCGCAGCGGGGCGCGTTCCCCGCGCCAACGCTTCCAGACAGGCGTCCGGTTCGCGGGATTCACGGATCCAGGCCCGATGCTTGTTCGGGTTCCAGAAGATGAAGGTCTGCTGCAGATAGACCCCGAAGCGGAGGCGCGCCTCCTCCGGCGGCCAGCCGGGATGTTCCAGCACGATCTCGTGCAGTTCACGGCGCTGGAGGTCGCGCAGGCGGTCGTCGAAGCCCAGCAGGTGGGCGATCGCCTCGCGGGCGGTCACGGCCGAAGGGTCATAGCTCTTGCGGCTGACCAGGACCTGCAGAACGCTCTTCATCGCCCCCCCTTCCCGCCGAGGTGCCGGGCCAACGCCGCGAAGAGCGCGAGCCCCGGACCGGGAGACTCCAGGTCCGCCGCGCGCCCGGGAGACGGCTCTCGCGGCGCGACCGATGCCCGGGGGGAACCCGACGCCGGCTGCTGATCGCTCCGAACCATCGTTGCGCTGGGGCTCTCGTGCGCTCCGCGGCGCGCCTTCCCCCAGGGCCCTGGCAGATCCTCCGGCACCTGGGCCAGCAACTGCGCCCGCTCGGGATGCGGCATCAAAGCAAGCACGTTGCCCCGGTCATTGGTCACGCCGGCCGCTCCCAGGAGGCTGCCGTTGGGATTCTCCGGGAATCCCCGGGCCGGCGCCCCCGCCGCGTCAGCGTAGGCGAGCGCGATGTGACGGCCGAATTCCTTCTCCTGTTCCGCTGGCGCCACCAGGAATCGCCCCTCGCCATGCGCCATCGGCATCGGCACGGGCTCTGTCAGATCCCTCGTGAAAAGGCACGCCCTCGCGGCAGGGCCCGGCGCGAGGAAGACCCACCGCGTGTAGTAACCGTCGCGCCTCGGGATCCGGTTGTGCGCCAGGGCCGCTCCGGCCGCGCCCGCCACCGGGGCGGCCGGTCCGACCAGACCGGCCTCGACCAGGATCTGCGCGCCGTTGCAGATCCCCAGCAGCGGCGCGCCATCGGCCGATCGTTGCGCGATCACGTCCAGGAGCGGCAGGCGCGCGGCCACGGCCCCGGCCCGGATGCGATCCTGATAGCTGAAGCCGCCGGGCAGCACGTAGGCCTGAAAGCCCGCGACCACCTCGGGGGGAGCATTCCACCGGACCAGTTCCGCCGTGAGCCCGCACCGCTCCAGCGCCCGCAACGTCTCCGACTCGCAGTTGCTGCCGGGAAAGCGGATCACGGCGACCTTGGCGCTCATCGTCCCTCCGCGATGTGGGTGATGCTCTCGAGCTTTCCGGCCCAGGCGGTGTAGACCTCCGCCGCCGGGACGTCGCCCAGGATCGTCCCGTCCCGCTCGATCCGCAGGGACGGCCCGGCCGTCACCTCTCCGATGTCCGCGACAGCGACGCCGGTCGTTCGCAGACGCGCCGCCACCTCCGCCGCGCGCGCTGGGCGCACCTCCAGGAGAAAGCCGGGAGCCTCGCTGCAAAGAAGCCCGGTCGCCGTCTCCGCGGGAGCTTCGAGCGCGGCGATGGCGGAGAGGTCCAGGCGCATGCCGAGATCGCCGGGCCGCTCGTCGCCGGTCATCATCTCCCAGGCGGCCAGCAGCAGCCCCCCGTCGCCGATATCCTGCGCGGCCGCGATCAGCCCTTCTTCGATCAGTTGCGGCAGAACGCGCAGGACCCGGCTCTCCCGCGCCAGGTCCGGCCGGGGAACCGCCGGCTCGCGTCCCTCGGGCGCCTCTCCCCAGACCGGTTCCCGGGCTCCGACCAGGAGAAGACGGTCCGCCTCTGCCTTGAGCCGCGGCGTGGCCGCCCTCGTGTAGTCGCGCAGCAACCCGTAACAGCAGACCAGGGGCGAGGGCGCGATCGCCCGACCGCTCGCCGACTGGTTGTAAAAGGAGACATTGCCCGAGATGATCGAGAGCGGTTGCGCCGGATCCTCCGCGCTGCCGACCGCGACGCAGGCGTCGCGCATGCCGCGCAGCGCCTCCTCGAAGTCGCCCAGGCAGACCGGGTCTTCGGGGTTGCCGAAGTTGAGGCAGTCAGTCAGGACCAGCGGGCGCGCGCCGGTGGCCGCGACGTTGCGCGCCGCCTCCAGGACCGCCAATGCTCCCGCCCAGTAGGGATCGAGCGCGCCGTAGACGGGATGGCCGTCCAGGCTCACCGCGATGCCGAGCCGTTCTCCATCCAGAGGACGGCAGACCCCGGCCCCGGCTTCTCCGGGACGCAGGAACGCCTCTCCCCGCACCTCCTGGTCGTACCAGCGGTAGACCGGGGCGCGCGAGGCGGTATTCCACGAGCCGAGACGGCGGCCAACCCACTCGGTCCACGCACGAGAATCGGCCGGCTCGCTGCCGCCCGTCATGACCGGCGCGCCGGCTCCTTTGATCGCGGGCTCTTTCGCGCCCTCTGAGTGCCGGGCTGCGCGCGGTGTCGCCAGGGCGCTTCGCCTGGCGCCGCCCGCCGGGGCGTTGCCGTCCGCCGCGGCCGATCCGTCGCGGCCCGGCCGGGCCTGGCGGGGACGGTTCAACACGGGAGGCGTTTCCAGGACTTCGTTGGGGATCTCGGCCACCTGCACGCCGTGCCACAAGCAACGGTAGACCCGCTCTTCGATGACCCGTCCGATGATGGTGGCGCCCGCCCGGGGATAGACCCTCCCCAGTTCATAGGCGTCGTTGAAGAAGGCGCAGAATTCCGCCGCTCTCGCCTCGGGGATGGCCCACACGTAGCGCTCCTGCGTCTCCGCGCAGAGCACCTGATGCGGCGCCAGGCCGGGCAGCCCCTGGGGCACGCGCGAAAGGTCGATCTCCGCGCCGAAGCGACCCGCCAGCGCGAGTTCCGAGGAGGCTCCGCCCAGCCCGCCCGCGCCGAGGTCCTTGCAGCCGACCGGTATGCCTTCGCGGAAGATCCACTCCAGAGCGTCGCGGCTGGCGTCGGCGAGGACGCGCTTGAGGAACGGATCGTGGATCTGCACCGCGCCGCGATTGCCGCCCGCCTCAGCCTCATCCAGGATCTGGGAGGCGAAGGAAGCGCCCCCCAGCCCCGTATCGTCGGTCGGCTTGCCGGCCAGGACGATGACATACGGCACGCTGTGGGCCTCGGCCGGAACGCGGCTGCGCACAATGCGGCGCCGGGGCACGATCCCCACGGCCACCACGTTCACCAGGCAGTTGTCGTCGAAGCCGGGATGGAAGACGACGTCGCCGCCAAGGTTGGGCACGCCGAGCGCGTTGCCATACTCCGAGATTCCCTGGATGACCCCGCGAGCGATCGAGCGGACCCGCGCCGCGTTGGGCCCGTCGGGATCGCCGAAGCGCAGGCCGTCGAGCACGCCGATCACGTCCCCGCCCATGCAGTACACGTCGCGGACGATGCCCCCGATCCCCGTCGCCGCTCCCTCCACGGGCAGAACCTGCGAAGGATGGTTGTGGCTCTCGTGGGCCACGATGAGGCACCACTCCTCTCCACGCCAGTTGCCCAGGCTGACCAGACCGGCATCCTCGCCGGGGCCGAGCACGACCTCGGCCGACAGCGCCGGAAGGTACTCCTTCAGGAGAGGCCGGCTGCTCTTGTAGGAGCAGTGCTCGCTCCAGCCGACGTCGAAGAGGAACGCCTCCGTCAGGGTTGGATCGCGACCTAGCCGCTCTCCCACCTGGACCCACTCCGCGGGAGAAAGACGAAGACCGAATCGGCTCGCGTTCCGCTGGATCTTGGCCGTGTCGCGGCCGTGGATGGCGACAGGCTCGCGGACGTCCCGCGCCGTCTCCACCGGGCGGCCGGCGCCGCCGGTCCCGCCGCTCCCTTCACCGTGTCCCTGCATCAGGATCCCATCCGGCCGGTTCCGGAACCCGACCCATTGCCAGTCCCTGCGCCGGGCGTCCGCGAATGCGCCGCCCGCCTCCTGTCTGTCCGGATGAAGTGCGGATGATCACACAACCGGGCCCCGTCTGCCACCCCTCATCAGGTATCCGCCTGCTCCTCCCACCGGGATGCCAGCGCGCGCGCATAGAGCGGATCGAGATGGCGCAGGTACCAGGTGGGATCCATCAGCGCGGCCAGCCGCTCCTTCCCCAGATGCTGCTGCACCAGCGGATCCCGCAGGAGCCGTTCCTCAAAGGTCCCGCCCTCTTCCCAGGTTTCCATGGCGGCAGCCTGCACGACCCGGTAGGCATCTTCGCGGCTGCCGCAGGCGGTGGCCAGCTCGAGCAACACGCGCTGCGAGTAGATCAGTCCGCGGGTCAGATCCAGGTTGCGCCGCATGTTCTGGGGGAAGACGCGCAGGTTCTCGATCACGTGGCGGAAGCGATCGAGGAGGTAGTCGGTCAAGATCAGGCTGTCCGGCAGGATGACCCGTTCCACCGAGCTGTGGCTGATATCCCGCTCGTGCCAGAGGGCGACGTTCTCGAGGGCCGCGTGGGCGTTGGCCCGCAGCAGCCGGGCCAGGCCGGCGATGCGCTCGCCCAGGATCGGATTGCGCTTGTGCGGCATGGCCGAGGATCCCTTCTGCCCCCGCCCGAACGGCTCTTCGGCCTCGCGCACTTCGGTGCGTTGCAGGTGGCGCAGCTCGACAGCGAAACGTTCCAGCGACGCTCCGAGGTTGGCCAGGGAGAAGAGCAGCTCGGCGTGGCGGTCTCGCGGCACGACCTGCGTCGCCGCCGGCTCGGCCCGCAGTCCCAGACGGCCGAGCGTCTCGGTCTCCAGCGCAGGATCGAGATGGGCCGCTGTGCCGACCGCCCCGGAGATCTTGCCGCAGGCCACCCCGTCGAAGGCCCGCTGCAGGCGCGCCTCCTGCCGGCCGAGTTCGGCGTACCAGGTCAGCATCTTGTATCCGAAGCTGATCGGCTCGGCATGGACCCCGTGCGTCCGGCCGACCATCAGGGTGCCCCGGTGACGCTCCGCCAGCTCGCGCAGCGCCGCCCCGATGCGCCGCAGCGAAGCCTGGATCGGACCGCGCGCTCGCCCGAGTTGGATCCCCAGCGCCGTGTCGGTCAGATCCGAGGAGGTCATGCCATAGTGCAGCCACGCCTTCTCCGCGCCGAGGCTCTCCCCCACCGCGGTGAGAAAGGCGATGACGTCGTGGTTCAGCTCGGCCTCCAACTCCTCGACCCGCGCCGCGCTGACGCGCGCCCTTTGCCGGGCCTCCGCGCCGGTGCCCGCGGGGGCGATGCCGCATCTCTCCAGCGTGTCCAGGTGCGCCAGCTCCACCTCGAGCCAGATCGCGTAACGGCCGTCGTCGGAGAACAGCTCACCGAGTTCGGGGCGGGTGTATCGACTGATCAAGGATCATCCCTCCGCGCGTCCGCGGCCGCGCCGCGGACGGACTGCATCCAGGCCCGTTCAGGTTCCGGAACCAGGCACCGGGGCTACCGTGACCGAGTGCTTGCGGCTGCGCCCATCGCGTTCCACCGTGAAGTCAATGATGTCGCCGACCTGCGTTCCCAGGATGATGCGGTCGGCCTCCCGCCGGTTGCTGACCCGCTGGCCGTTGATCTCCCGGATCACGTCCAGTACCCGAAGCCCCGACTTCTCCGCCGGGGATCGTGGATCGATCCGCGAAACGAGGAGGCCGCTGGGATCCCGCAGGCCAAGCTGGCGGGCGACAAAAGGCGTCAACGGCTGCACCGAGATCCCCGTCCAGACCGGGCGCCGCTGCCCGTACTCCATGATCTCGCGCGCCACCCGGACGGCGGTGTCGATCGGGATGGCGAAGCCGATGCCGACCGAACCTCCCCCCGAGGTGAAGATGAACGTGTTGATGCCGATCACCTCGCCCAGGCTGTTGACGAGCGGCCCCCCGGAGTTGCCCGGGTTGATCGCAGCGTCGGTCTGGATCATGTCCTTGTAGATCCCGGCGGTCTCCTCATCGGACTTCACGTCCCGATGGATTGCCGAGATCACCCCGACCGTGACGGTGGGCTGGTGGTCGTTGAGGTAGAACCCGAACGGATTGCCGATGGCGATCGCCCACTCCCCGACCACCAGGTCATCGGAGGTGCCAAGATCCGCGACCGGCAGATCATCGCCATCCACCTTGAGCACGGCCAGGTCATAGCTCTCGTCGGCCCCCAGGATGCGGGCCTTCAGGGTGCGCCCGTCACTCAGGATGATCTGGATCTCGTCGGCGCCGCGGACGACATGCTCGTTGGTGAGCACGATGCCGGAGCGGTCGACGATGAATCCGCTCCCCATCCCGGTGATGTTCTCCTGGTAGACCACATCCGGCAGGTAACGGTAGAAGAAAAGGTCGAAGGGATCGGCCATCGGACGCCGTCCCCGCACGTAGCGCGTCTTGGTCACGCCGACGGTGACCACGGCAGATCCCGCCCTCTGGGACGCCGCGACGATGGCGTTGCTGCGGGTGGTCAGGATGTCCAGCTGGGCGGCGTCGCGCTCGATCTCGCTCCGGGACGAAGCCGGAGTTGCGCCGTCATTGCCCGCGGCGCGACTGCCCTCGGTGACGCCCGGAGCCGTAGAGCTCTCGGCTGCCGGGGAGGAGGCGCGGGTTGCCGCCGGGCTCGCGCTGCTTCTCTCCCCGAAGGGGACGTTCTTTCTTCCGGTGGAGAAGAGGAGAGCGCCGCCGATGGCCCCGACCACGAACAGCGCGACCATGAGGATCAGGGCGCCCGGACGGATGCTCCCCCGATGTCCGCGCCCCGGCGCCGTCATCATGCGAGTCCCCCCATCCGCGCTCCCGCGCGAAGAGTTCTCCGGAACCTGCTGCCGATGTCCGCCTCATCTGCAACCGGTTCTCCGGTAGGAAGGTTCCAGACTAGCGGCGCCTGCCCCGGATTTCAAATGGCAACCCTGACACGGGGACATTGCAGGACGCACGACCCGCGCAACGCCTCGGGCTCGCCGGAGCGGTTCCCATCCGCGGAAAGGCTCCAGCCGGGTGATGCCCCGCGGCCGAGCCTGGAGGCAACCGTCGAGCCCGGCATCAGATCCGGGCGCGAGGAGGCGCGGACCGCGACGCCCGCCGAACGGCCGGCGCTACGCCTCGGGCTGGCACCCCTCTTTCCTGACGGCCGTCAATGAAGTCCAAACCATCCCCCTGCCTTCCCCAAGGCCGCGGCCGCTCCGCCGCGGGTGCGTGGCGATCGCATGAACTCGCCTTGCCGCCATCCTCGCCGGCTCGCTTCATTCTGTTCCTGTCCCTGTCCCTGGCGCTGACGCTGGCGGGGCTGGGGCGGCCTTTGCCCGCCTCCGGCGCGCCGGAGATGCCCCACTGGCCCAAGCGAGCCCAGTACGTCTGCAAGGTCGGCGACATGACCTCGGCGCAGCTCGACACCCTTTCCCGCTACGACCTGGTGGTCCTCTCGGTGGGACCGAACACGGTGCAGGAGCTGCGGCGTCGCGATCCCGGCATCGAGCTCTTCTTCGCATGGATGCCACAAAACATCGTCAACTGGAGCGAGGGGAGCACCGCCTGGTACCCCGACACGACCTGGAGCCTCATCCGCCTCGCGCAGTTCTACGCCATCCAGAACGACTGGTTCCTGTACGACGTCAACGGCAACCGCATCGCCGAGTGGGACGGCTGGGCCTCGAACTGGACACGCTACTGCCCGAAGGGGACCTACGGCACCTCGCGCGGCCTCAACTACGCGGAGTGGCTGACGCAGGTCGCCATCCCCCGGATGGTCAGCGGCAACTCCGCCTGGCAACCGTGGGGCCCCGGCAGCTCCGCCTACGACGGCCTGATGATGGAAGTGCTCGTGGATTGCGTCGGCTCCTGGGGCAACCCCGCCTATGCCATCGCCGATCCGGACCGCGATGGCCTCCCCGAAGGCGTGGACGACGGCTGCACCGGGGGAGGGGATCAGGACAGCCTCTCCATCTTGTACCGCGAGATGAACGAGACCTTTCACGAAGCGACGTCCTGGTGCCAGGACCAGGGCATCCCCGTCCTGAACAATACCGGCAACGTCTTCATGGGACCTTCGTGGCGGACCGACTTCAGCGGGGTCAAGATCGAAGGCTGGCTCTCCTGGTCCGATCAGTGGTTCCAGGATTGGTGGGACTGGTTCTATGGCCTGCGGGACCCGACCAACACCGCCATGTGGGGACCGGGCTACAAGTGGGCCGAGACCTTCGTGAATCACCACGGGGTCGATGCCGAGGAGGGGTGGGATCGCTCGCTCCTCGAGGTGCGGCCGAAGCCGGGGACCAGCCCGTCGACCTGCCAGCGTCTCAAGCGCTGGGGGCTGGGAACGACGCTCCTGGGAAACGGCTACTTCATCTACACCATGGACGAGTGCGGCCTCTTCTGGCAGCCCGAGCTCGACTGGGATTTCGGGCAGCCGCTGGGCGAGCACTGGCGCGAGGTCCATAGCGGCCGGACCGCCACCGACACGCTCTACGTCCGGCAGTTCGAGAACGGCTTCGTGGAGGTCAATCCCAACGCCTTTGTCGTCTCGGGCGTTCCGGCCCAGGACTCCCGCTTCGGTTTCTGGCAGACGATCGAGGACCTGTCGGCCGAGGCGGTGGCCCCGGACTCGGTCGTGATCGCCTTCACCGCGCCTCCGCCCGGTCCTTCCGAGGTCGAGAGCCTCGAACTTCGCTATGCGCAAGCGCCCATCACTCCCGAGAACTGGGATGAGGCTCTCCCCTGCTCTGCGGAACCGCTCGTGCCACGGCCCGGCGAGCGCATGGAGCTTCGCCTGGGGGGGCTGGACGAGGACACCGCGTACTACTTCGCGGCGCGCAACCGCGTCCACGGCCGCCAGGAGCCCGGCCTCTCCAACCTCGCGACGGTCACGACACCTCAGATCCCGCGCGACGAGATCCCCCCGGCCATGATTTCGGACCTGCGTGCCGACCGGGTGGACTCCGTCTCCACGACGCTGGTGTGGACCGCAACGGGCGACGACGGCTTCTCGGGCGCCGCCGCGCTCTACGACGCAAGGGTCTCGCGTAGTCCTCTCTCGGAAGACGCCTGGGACTCCGCGGAGAGCCTCGACGGCGAACCCGAACCCTCCGTGTCGGGCCGGACGGACACGCTGGATGTCGCAGGACTGCAACCGGGCACGACCTACTACTTCGCATTGCGCGCCATCGACGAAGAGGGCAACGCGTCGGCGTGGTCCAACGTTCTGGGGCTCGCGACCCTGGAGGAGACCGGTCCGCCGGACCCTCCACCCCCCGACGTGGACTCGTTGCCGCCGGCGCCGGTCCTTGATCTCACGCTGCTCGAGGTCCATCCGGGCACGCTCACACTCGCGTGGACCGCTCCCGGCGATGACGGCGACGAAGGGCGCGCGGCGAGCTACGACGTGCGCTTCGCCTCCACCGAGGAGGAGATCCGGCGTTGGGAGGACGCCAACGAAGCCGGGGGGGAGCCATCCCCCGCCATGGCGGGATCGGCCGAGACCATGCGGATTGCGGGCCTCCCCCCCGCAACGACGATCTTTCTCGGTCTGCGAACAACCGACGATGCCGGCCTCGTCTCGGACCTGTCCAACCTCGTCACCGCGACGATGCCCGACACCGCGCCCCTGCCCCCGGAAGATCCGGACAGAACCCCGCCCGATGCCGTCGACGACCTCACCGTCGTGGCTGCGGGCAGCACCTGGATCACGCTGCGCTGGACGGCCCCCGGAGACGACGGGAGCGCCGGGACGGCGGCCCTCTACGATCTGCGCTTCGACCAGCGGACCTTCGGCATCTCGGACTGGCCGTACCTCAGGCGGGCGAAGGACGAGCCGGTGCCGTCGCCGGGCGGCACGCACGACAGTCTGGTCGTGTCCGGCCTTCTTCCCGGCACCCGCTACTTCTTCGCGCTCCGCGCCGCCGATGAGGCAGTGAACTGGTCCGCCCTGTCCGTCGTGGCCGACGGCGTCACGGCCACGGCGCCGGACTCCTCCGGCCCCGATCCCGATGACCCCGACGACCCAGGAGACCCCGACGACCCGGATGATCCGGACGATCCCGGCGATCCGGACGATCCGGACGATCCAACGGACCCCGATGATCCCGATGACCCGGATGATCCAACAGACCCCGATGACCCGGGCGATCCGGACGACCCGGACAGCGATGACCCCGGGAACTCCCACAGCCAGCCGCCTCCAGCACCGCCGGGAAGGCTGACCGTCGAACCCGGGGAGCGGGCCAGCCTGCTCCTGCTGCGCTGGAACGCGCCGCCCGAACCCGTGGTGGGCTACTTTGTCCTCGGCCAATCCCCGGGTGCCGGTTGGGAACGTTTGCACGAGGAACCTCTGACGGTCACGTGGTGGACCCTCGACCTCGATCGACATCCCGCGCTCGTCAAGGTGGCTGTGATCGCCGTCGACAGCGCCGGACGGACAAGCGAGCGCTCGGCGGAGTTGGCGCTGAGCAGTTCGGCCTGGGTCATTGAGGGACCCTACCCGCACCCCATTGTCGACGAGTGCATCGTCCGCGTGGCCACCCCACCGGATTATCCCGTCTCGGCTCCGCTGCGGGTCGCCATCCTCGATCTTCGCGGCGGCTCGGTTGGCGAGGTCTACCGCGGACCCGTACGGCCTGCCACCGTCTACTCCTGGACATGGGAACGGCGGGCCGGGGGCAGCCGGCCGGCCCCCGGGTTCTACTACCTCCTCACCGAGGGAGGAGGGCACAAGGAGGTCAGGCCGATCGTCCTGTCCCCCTGATCGACGAACGAAGCGCCCCTGCGATCGGATGAAACTCGTCCAGCGCTTGCCGCTGCCGCCCGGGGACTCCGCTGATCCGCGGCGCCGCGGACCAGGCTGGTAGCGCAATTCCGCACGATTCTGTTCCTGAGTTGAACAGTCCCACGTTCTCTGATAAGCTCAATCATTCCAAAAACTTCCATGCAACATGCCTCACCCCCCCAGCGTCTTGGGTGCCGGGGAAACGTGGTTCATGGAGGATCCGCCGATGACTCTGCCGGAACCGACCTACTCTGCCGGCACGCTCGCCCATTGGCATGGCACCTATCACCTGGCTCGCCTGCGCAGCGACTCCGCGCTTCAACCGGTCGCCGAGAACTTCGCAACCGCCCAGCTCCGGCTCACCGGCCTTTGGGAGGAGTTCGTGGCCCTGGAGTCGAAGGTGGCGGCGGGCCTGGGCGAACTCGATAGCTGCCTGCTCCACCTGGCGCGTGCCTGGAATGCCATGGCCGAGCGGAGCGCCGTGTCACGGGCCGCTTCCCGGCCTGCGCTTCTCGGCAGCCCGGAGGAACAGCTCTCCCAGGCGGAAGCAGCGCTGTGCGCGCTGGAACAACCGATCGAAGCGCTCGAGGCGCATCCCGACATGCGCGAGGAAGAACGGACGGAGAACCATGCGGTAGCGGACTTGCGCCGGTGCGCGAGGCGAATGCGCACGGCGATGGACCGCTGCGAAGCGCTCTGTCGGTCCTACCGCGAGTCGCGCAGCGCCCTCGACCGCGCCGTGGAAGGCTGGTTCGACGCCTACAAGCGAAGCCTGCGGGCGCTGCAGCTGCGCAACCTGAGGACGGCGGAGTGGCCCGCGATGCCGGGTCAGTCCAACGCCGTCTCGAGCGCGCCCTCCTCGGGCCAGGGAGGATCGTAGCCGACGCGGTGAAGGTAGAGACCGCAGGCCGGCACGAGCGGTCCGGCGGCCCGGCGATCGCCGCCTTCGAGGATGCGGCCCATCTGCTCGGGGCGCAGGCGGCCCCGGCCGATCTCGAGGAAGGTGCCGACCAGAATGCGGACCATCTGGTAGAGGAAGCGGTTGCTGCGCACCGTGAACACCAGTCCGCGCCGCCATACGCTCCAACCGATCTCGTGAATGCAGCAACCGAAGGGGGCCTCCGGCTGCGTGGTGAACGCGCGGAACTCGTGCTCGCCGAGCAGGACCTCGCACGCCGCCTGCATGGCCGGCGGATCCGGCCAGGAACGCGGGACATGGGCCCGGCCGCGCCAGAACGGGCTCGCCTCGCGCGCGAGCAGATAGCGATAGGACCTCCAGCGCGCGGAGAAGCGGGCGGAGAAACCTTCGGGAGCCTCGTCGAGGGAGCGGATCCTGATGTCGGGCGGAAGATGCGCGTTGAGGGCCGCCTGCAGGCGCTCCGGCGCCAGCACGGTCACCGCCCGGAAGCTGCAGGTCTGGTTGAGGGCATGAACGCCCGCATCGGTCCGCCCGGCTCCCTGCACGCGCGAGGAGGATCGAACGATGATCCCCAGGGCGCGTTCAATCTCTCCCTGGACCGTTGGCAGGCGGGGCTGGAACTGCCAGCCGTGAAAACGCCCCCCGTCATAGGCGACCACCCCGCGGAAGAGGGTTCCTCCTTCGGGACCCGGCGACGCGTTGGTCGTGCCTGCCATGGGCGCCGGCGCCGGAGTGGCCGGGCTGTCTTGCGGCGCGCTCAACGGGAAACGAGCTCCCTCTCGCGAATCGCCTGCACGATCTGCACGGCATTGAGCGCCGCCCCTTTGCGCAGGTTGTCGGCCACCACCCAGAGATGAAGACCACGAGGATCCGAGCGGTCGGCGCGGATGCGTCCCACCCAGACCGGATCGGTTCCGACCGCCGCCGCCGGCGTCGGATAGGCGCCGGTGGACGGATCATCCAGGACACGAACCCCGGGCGCCGCCGCCAGCAGCAGGCGCGCTTCCTCCGCCGAGACGGGTTCCTCCGTCTGCAGGTACACGGCCTCGGAGTGCGCGACTTCCACCGGCACGCGCACGCAGGTGGGATGGACCGCCAGCGCCGGCATGTCCAGGATCTTGCGGGTCTCCTGGATCATCTTCTCCTCCTCGCGGGTGAAGCCGTCGGGAAGGAAGACATCGCAGTGCGGGATGACATTGCCGTCCAGCGGGCACGGGAAGACCGGCGGAGCGGGCACCGGGGCTTGACCGGCGTGTGGCAACGCCGAGGCGACGTGCGACGCCGCCGGCACGGCGCCGGAACTCTCCGGACTCACGTTCGCCGGAGCGCCCGCGGCCGATGCCGCTTCGCGCTCCGCCCGCAGCGCCAGTACGCCGGCGTATCCCTTCCCCGAGGCGGACTGGTAGGTGGCGACAAAGACGCTGCGCAGTCCATACCGCCGCCGGATCGGCTCCAGCGCGACCACCAGCTGGATCGTCGAACAATTCGGGTTGGCGATCAGCCCCGGCTTCTCGGGGATCGCCGAGGCATTGACCTCCGGAACCACCAGCGGGACGTCGGGGGCCATGCGCCAGCGGGAGGAGTTGTCGATGACCCAGGCGCCCTCCGCCACACCCACCGGGGCCCAGACCTCCGACGCCGCCGCCCCCGCGGAGAAGAGGGCGAGGTCGGCGCCCTCGAAGGCCTCCTTCGTGGGAGGCTCGACGACGAGTTCGCGCCCCAGGGCTCGCACCCGTCGTCCGGCCGATCGCGCCCCGGCCAGCAGGCGGAGGTCGCGGATCGACAGACCCGTCGACTCCAGGCACTCCAGCATGGCGCGGCCGACCGCGCCCGTCGCCCCAAGAACCACCACGTTCCAGCTCTTCAAGTCTTCCCTCCGCAGTCCTCGGCCGTCAGTCGAATGTCCAGGGGACGCCCAGGAACGTCCGGCCCTGCGCCCCCCCTTGGGAAGCCGGCGCAAGGCGCGCCGCCGTCACGAAGACCATCGCCACGCGGAACTCATGCACTCTGTCCAGGCGAAGGGGCGCGGCGCCCGGGCGCCATCGTTGCTCCGCGCGGCCGCCGGCTGAGCAGGCGCAACCAGAGCCCCTTGAGGTACTCCCCCTGCGGATGATCGAGGTGGACCGGATGGTCCGGGGCGGGGCCGAGGCGCCCGAGCAACTGCAGCGAAGCGCCTGCGTCGACCGCCGCGCCGAAGACGACCTTCTGGAAAAGATCGGCCGAGATGTGCTGCGAGCAGCTGAAGGTCCAGATGAGGGCCCCGGGACGGGCGCGCGCGAAGGAGCGCAGGTGGAGATCCTTGTACGCCCGCAACGCGCGCTCCACGCTCGACCGGTCCTTGGCGAAGGGAGGCGGATCGAGGACGAGCAGGTCGAACTCGCGCGTTTCCTGGCGCAGATACCGGAAGACGTCCTCCCCCGAAATCTCCAGCCGCTCAGCCGGCAGACCGTTGCGGGTCCAGTTCTCCCGCGTCAGTTCACGGGCGGTCGCGGAGGATTCGATCTGCACGACCCGCTCGGCGCCTCCGCGGCCCGCGTAGACCGAGAAGGCTCCCGTGTAGCCGAAGAGGTTGAGCGTGTCGCGGCCCGCGGCGAGCGAGCGCACGTGGGCGCGGTTCTCGCGCTGGTCGAGGTAGAAGCCGGTCTTCTGTCCCCCCTCGAGATCGACCAGGAAACGCAGCCCGTGCTCCAAGATCTCGACCGGCCCGCCGGGCCCGCGGCCGCGCAGCCAGGCCTGCGCCGGGCCGCCCTCGTGAAGGATCTCGCGGCGAGCCTGCTCCCCCCGTTCCAGGATCCCGGCCGGCCGCAGCGTCGACTCCAGGGCATCGAGCCAGGGTTCGCGCAGCCGGTGCATTCCGGCGGTCAACGTCTGCACCGCGAGGTAGCTCCCGTAGCGATCGACGACGAGCCCCGCCAACTCATCCCCTTCCCCGTTGACCAGGCGCGCCGCCGTGGTCTGCTCCGGGTGGATCAGGGCAGCGCGGTTGGACACCGCCCGAGCGATCCGTTCCTCGAAGAAGGCGGTATCGATCGGCCGTTCTTCCCAGGACAGCACGCGCGCGATGATCTGGCTGTCCGGCTGCACCGTGCCGCGGCCGAGGAAGGTTCCGTCGCTGCCGAAGATATCGCCCACGTCCCCCGGTTGCGCCCCGGCCAGCGCCTCCACCTCGGCCACCGCGCCGGTGAAGACCCAGGGATGCCGCAGGCGCAGGGATCGCTCCCGGTCCGGCTTGAGGCGGATGTGATAGCCGACGTCGCCAGGCTTCGTCATGGACCAGGTTCCTCCCGCGGCGCCGAGGTCTCCGGCGACCCGCTCATGTCCTTTCACCCGAAACGCCGGGCGCCGGCGCGGCGCTCCGTCGCCAACGGCCGATGCCGGCGGATGAGCCAGTGGCCCGCCGCCACGCGATGCGACCGGCCATGGCCGAAGCGCCGGTCGCCAGAACGATCGCCCAGAGGGCCGCGATGATCCAGTCCCCCAGCCGCGTATAGAGCGATCCGCCGCGGCCCGGCGGCAGATCGGCGCGGATCTCCGCCGGAACAAAGGTCGGGGTGGCCTGCGAGACGCGCCCCCACGGATCCACAAAGAAGCTGATCCCCGTGTTGGCGCAACGCGCCAGCGGCGTGCGATTCTCCACCGCCCGCAGCACCGCCATCTCCGCGTGCTGCCGCGGTCCGGCGCTGCGGCCGAACCAGAAGTCGTTGGTCGTGTTGACCAGATAGTGCGCTCCCTTGCGCACCTGCGCGCGCGCGATCTCCGGAAAGATCGACTCGAAGCAGATCAGGCAGCCGAAGGACCAGCCGGCGGCCCGGAAGAGTTCCTGGTCTCCCCCCTTGCTGAAGTCCGACTGGCCGAAGTTGAGCACGCCCAGCCAGGGAGCCTCGTCGTGGAAGGGCATTGCCTCGCTGAAGGGCACCAGGTGCGTCTTGTAGTACCGCTGGACCGGCATCCCGTCGGGGTTGTACAGGATGGCCGCATTGTACGCCTCGTGCACGCCGCCCGGGCGCTGGATCGCGTCGAGCGTGCCGACCAGCACCCACGTCTGCAGCCGCTCGACGGTCTGGCTGACCTTGCGCTCCAGCTCCGGCCGCCAGGTCAGGACCAGGGGGGCCGAGGTCTCCGGCCAGATGATCAGGTCGGCCTCCGTTCGAGCGGCCGTCTCCGTGCGCACCAGGAGGTCGTCGATCACCATGTGCTCGAATCCGGGGCGCCACTTGATCTCCCGCGGGGTGTTGGGTTGCACCAGCACGACACGCAGGTGGGCCGGTCTTTCCGACGCCGTCCCGGCGACCGCGGGATGGCCGTTCTCCGGATGGCCGGCCAGATAGAGAGCTCCGCCCAGCCACGGCACCACCGCTACAGCCACGGCGGCCGCAATCCTCGGAAGCACGCGTCCCGGGCAACGAGCGCGGCCTTCGCCTGGCAACGCCGCCGCGAGCCGGGCTTCCCAGGACCCCAGGGCCGCGGCCAACAGGGCATTGACCGAGAGGATCCAGAACGGCAAGACCCAGTAGCCCGCCAGCGAGGCCATCTGGAGCGCCGCCGGGTGCGGAGCGAGAGCGTAGCCAAGCGAACCCCAGGGAAAGGCCAGTTGTCCGATCGAGCGGAGATGGTCCAGGAGCGGCCAGGTCACCGCCAGCATGGCCGCTCCGCTCACGCCGGCGCCTCGTTCCAGCCAGCCCGCCAGGGCGGCCGCCGCGCCGAAGAAGACCGCCAGGTACGCGGCCATGAAGAGGAGCGCCGGAAACATCAATCCCGGGACCGTGATCTCCTCGTTGGAGAGGAAGAGGATCCAGTGCAGCAGCAGCAGGAAGAAGACGATCGCGCAGGTGAAGCCCAGCAGGAACCGGGTGCGCGGGGCCGGCGAGGCGCCGCCGCGCGCGGCGATCGGCGGTCCTCCGCAGCCATCCGGGGCCTCCGCCGGGCTCGGCCCGATCGGGAGACGCGGCGAGGTGCAGGCCCAGAACAGCGGCACCAGCGCCACGAAGACCAGCCAGCGGGCCCCGATCGGGGGGAAGGCGGCCGAGAGGAAGACCCCCGAGGCAATCGCCGCAAGGTAGCGCGGGGCGGGTTGACGGCGGCGCCCCGGCGATGTTAGGGTAGCGGTCACTTTGCGTTTCCAGGCAAGCAGGAAGGCGCGACCTGGCCGCCCCGTAGGTGCGGAGCCGCCGGGGGTGGCGCGCCGTCATCCATGACCAAGGAGCAGAACCGATGCCTCAGCATGCTTCCGCCAAGAAGCGGATGCAGACCAACGAGCGCGACCGCCAGCGGAACCGCGCGGTCAAATCGCAGGTGCGCGGAGCGATCAAGTCCCTGCAGGGCGCGTTGAAGACCGACGAAGCCGCCGCCCAACTGAGCAACACCCACTCGGTCCTGGACAAGGCGTCCAAGAAGGGTGTCCTCCACCCGCGCAAGGTGGACCGGATGAAGTCGCGCCTGGCGAAGGCCGCTCACCGGAGCAAGTCGTCCACGCAGTGATCCAGCGTGTAGAGGCCGGGTTCCCTACCGGCCAGCCACCGCAGGGCGGTCAGCGTACCCCGTACGAAGGCCGCCCGATCCGACACCCGGTGCGTCAGCTCGATCGACTCTGACGGCCCGCCGAGCAGGCACCGGTGCTCGCCCACCCCCTCGGGCAGACGGACCGCGTGGATCCCCACCTCCCCCGCCGGGCGCTTTCCCACCAGGCCGCTGCGGCCGTGCTTCTGTTCCCCGCCACGCCGCCCGGTCCAGACCTCCGCCAGGGACAACGCCGTGCCGCTCGGCGCATCCAGCTTGCCGCCATGGTGGGTCTCGACGATCTCCAATTCCCAGCTCGTTGGCAGAAGTTCCGCAGCCACCCGAAGCATGCGCCTGACCAGGGCCACGCCCAGGCTCATGTTGGGCGACCAGAGGACCGGCACGGAACGGGCCGCCGACTCGAGGGCGGCGCGGGAAGCCGGGGTGAGCCCGGTCGTGCCCGACACCCAGGCGCATCGCAGCTTCTCGATGTCCGGACCGATGCGTTCGGGAGCGTCGCCCCGCGTGAACTCCACGGCCACGTCGATGCGCCCGGCCGCGACGGAGGCGAGCCCCCACGAAACGCCCCCGGCCCCGATGCGGGTGTTCTCTCCCGCGGAGGCATCCGGCGCGGCGCCGCCCGCTCCGGCGGGGGCAAGCGCAAGGTCGACCCGGGCCGCCGTCACGAGGTCGCTGCTGGCGTCGATCGCCTGGACCAGGAGCGTGCCCATGCGCCCCGCCGCGCCCACGACGGCGACACGGATCGCGTCGGGCTTGGTCCGTTCCGGCCAGCCGGCGAGAGGTCCGGCGCTCACGACGGCCGCCGGGCCAGCCAGCCGTCGGGCAGCGCGGCCAGCGCTGCGTCGATGCGCGCCGCCGACCCGGCCGTCACCGGCGCCAGCGGCGGGCGCAACTCGTGGGCGATCAGGCCGACGCGCGCCAGGGCATACTTGATCGGACCGGGGTTGCTCTCGATGAACATGGCGCGGGCCAGCGGATAGAGACGGTGATGGATCTCGATGGCGCCCGCCAGGTCTCCGGCGCCGAAGGCCGCAAGAAGCCGCTTCATCGGACCCGGCACGAGATTGCCGAGCACGCTGATCACGCCGGCTCCCCCGACCGCCAGGATCGGCAAGGTCAGCGAGTCGTCTCCCGACAGCACGGTCAGGCGGGACTGCGCGCAGATCTCGGTCACCTGGTCGAGCGAACCCGAGGCTTCCTTGATGGCCGTGATCCGTTCGTGCCCGGAGAGCTCGGCCACGGTGGAGGGAAGCAGGTTGATTCCCGTCCGGCCGGGCACGTTGTAGAGGCAGACCGGCAGGCCGCCCTCGTCGGCGACCTGGCGGTAGTGGCCGATCAGGCCGGCCGGGGTCGGCTTGTTGTAGTACGGGGTGACGACGAGCGCGCCGTCGGCCCCCTCCTCCGCGGCCACCCTGGTCTGGGCGACCGTCGAGGCGGTGCTGTTCGTTCCCGTGCCCGCCAGGAGGAAGGCCCGTCCGCGGGATGCCCGTTTCACGCGCCGAAAGAGCTCCCGGCGTTCTTCGGCGGTCAGCACGGGCGACTCCCCGGTCGACCCCGAAGGGACGAGGCCGTCGGCTCCTCCTTCGACGCAGTGCTCGACCAGGCGGTCCACCGCCTCCCCATCGATCGCCCCGTTTCGAAACGGTGTGACCAGCGCGACCGTGAGTCCCTCGAACATCCGGACCTCCTTGTCAGGACCTCACCAGGCGATCGATCGATACGGCTGCGGGACGCCCGCCTCCGGCAGCGCCAGCTCGCAGAGGATCGCGGGATTCTGCAGGCCCAACCGCTCGAGCATAGCAGGGTGCGCTTCTCCCATGGCGCCGGCCGTGAGGCCGCCCGGCGCAATCACGCGCGCGGCCCGGCCGGCAATCAGGAAGGGCTGCTCCAGCGGCTCCAGGCGCAGCGGCCAACCCAGCTCGCGGATCACCGCCTCGACCAGGGCCCGCAGGTCGGCAAAGCCGGTGCGCGGAGAGATGAGCGCGAAGGCCACGTGCCGGCGCTCGCGCGCTCCCGTTTCGGCCGTCGGGTCGGCCAGCGTCACCTCCCCGACCTCGAAGATCTGCTGCGGCAATCGATGATGGCGATTGCGGGCCAGCGTCCAGAGAAGCCCGGGCATCAGGCTGGTCCGCAGCTGGACCTGCTCCTGGCTGATCGGGTTCTCGAGCAGCACCCGCTCTGGGTGATCCTGGTGTCCGAGCAGCTGGTCGGACTGCGCTGGCGCGGTCAGCGGCAGGCTGATGATCTCGAGGAATCCCAGCCCCACCATCACCTCGCGCATCGCGTCGGCCTCGCGCACGAGCGGATGATGCTTGCCCACCGTCTGGGTGCTGACCAGGGTCCGCTCGAAGCTGCCATAGCCCCGCGCGATGGCCGCATCTTCCATGAGATCGCGCTCGTGCAGGATGTCGCTGCGGTAGGCCGCCACCCGCACCCGCAGGAGATCGGGATCGGCCGCTCCGGACGTGGCGCCCGCCGCGGCGTCCTCGACCCCATGGCGCATGCGGCGGAGCAGGCGCGCCAGTTCCGCCGCATCGAGCGGACAGCCGAGCAGACGCGCGGTGCGAGAAACCGAGATGGTGGCGGCCTGCGGCGTCAGATCCGGCGTGATCTGCTCCACCGGATCGGCCTCGGGCGCGCCCTCGACACCGGCGCGGGAGGCGTGGCGCAGCCGCACGCCGCGCAGCCGCATCCCCGGGTCAAGCTCGAGCAGCGAGGTCACGAGGATGTTCAGGGTCCGATGGACGACGCGCGGGCCCGAGCCGGTCACGTCGACGAACAGCCGCCGGCTGCCCGCGTGCACCTTCGTCTGCTCGCTGTTGATGATCGGCGGCATCGACAGGACCAGCCCATCGCGCGCGCGCAGGATCGGATAGCGATCCATCCCGGCGAGGAGGCGCGCGTAGGCCATCCCCTTGGGATGCTCGCGCAGGATCTCCTCCAGCGAACGCTCGTGCTCCGCCGAGGTCCCCAGGGCGCCCAGCGGGACGAAACGATACGAAGGCGGCTCCGTGGTGTACTCGAGCTCCGGGGAGGCGCGTTCCCCTTCGGAGGAAGAGAAGCTATCCAGATCGTAGACGCCGATCGAAGCGTGCTTGCGATCCCGCCCCAGGGCCCAGTGCAGGTTCTCCTGCAGCTTCATCAGGATCCGGATGCGGTCCTCGTCGAGGGCCACGTTCTCCAGCACCGCCGCGGCGATGAAGGGCCGGGAGCTTTGGGGCCGGCGGACCGAGTCATCGACCGTGAGCGTCAGCGCGGGCGGACCACACGCGTAGGTGATCAGTCCTTCTTCCTCGCCGAGCAATCCGCGCAGCGCGCGGCAGAGGCCTCCCGGATCGAAGATGTCGGGGCGCACCGCCAGCAAGTCCATCCGGACGACTTCCAGATCCGGCAGCGCGGTCAAGGCCGCGGGGGACGAGAGGTCCGCGCCGCAGCGGTCGCAGTTCGAAGGGGCCGGCTCCTCGCCCATCGCCTCGAGGACCTCGCCGCAGCCGGCGCAGCGCCAGCGCCGCCACGTCTCGTAGCCGTCCACGTCGCATCCCGCCGAACCCAGGACGCGCAGCAGTTCTTCTCCCTCCAGGGGACGCCCCAGACGCGAGGTCAGTTCCCGGACGGGGATTCCGATCACCGGCATAGCGGCACCTCCGCGAGCGTCCCCAGATCGGCCAGGTACAGGTCCCGGATGTCGGCCGTCCCCAGCATGCCCATGGCGAGGCGATCGACGCCGAAGCCCCACGCCAGGACCGGATCCGTGCAGCCGAGCGGCTCGGTAACCTCGGGGCGGAAGATGCCCGAGCCCCCCAGCTCGAACCAGCGTCCGAGCTCCTCGTTCCAGGCGTAGATGCCGGCCGACGGCTCGGTGTACGGAAAGAAGTCGGGGCGGAAGTCGACCCGCTCGAAACCCAGGCGCTGCAGGAAGGCGGTCAGCGTTCCGAAGAGGCTCGCCAGGGTCGCCCCTCGATCGATGACGATCCCGTCGACCTGCATGAAGACCGGCAGGTGCGTGGCGTCGATCGCCTCGCGCCGGAACACCCTCCCCACCGTGAAGACCTTGCGCGGGCCCTTGGGATTGGCCGCGATCGCCCGGATGCTGGTGGCCGTGTTGTGCGTGCGCAGGATGTTGCGCTCCGCCGCCTCCGCGCGCCAACGGTACTGCCACCCGAGCGAGCCGGTGTCGCCGCCGTTCTCGTGCGCCGCGCGCACGCGGTCCACCATCGCCCGGTCGGCCGGCAAAGGCGTCCGCGCCGGATGCTCGACGTAGAAGGTGTCCGCCATCTCGCGGGCCGGATGGTCCTGCGGCTGGAAGAGGGCGTCGAAGTCCCAGAAGGCCGACTCCACCCAGGGAGAGACCGACTCCTCGAAGCCCATCTGCAGGAACGCCGCGCGGATCGCGTCGATGGCGCGCTGCAGCGGATGGCGCTTGCCGGGATGGCGCGGTTCGGTCGCCAGCGTGACGTCGTAGGGCTTGAAGTCCACCTCGCGCCACTGTCCGGAGGCGAGCAGTTCCGGCGTGAGCAGGCTCACCGCCCGCCGCGCCCGCACGCCCGCGCGCGCCAGCGCGGCCCCTTGGGGCGTGGCCTCGACGAAGCGGTGCACCTTGTCGCGGATCTCGACCAGCGGGCTGCGTGCGCCCAGCAGGTCGCGGGCGCGCGCCAGGTCGATGCCGGAGGCCGCCAGCTCGCTCTCCACGAGGCGTCCCGAACCCGACAGCGCCTGCAGCACGGCCTCATCCGGCTGGAGCGTGCCCTCGGCCCGACGGCCCCCCTCGGTCACGCGCAGCCCCGCGCCGTCCTTGACCGCCCAGCCGCGCGCCGCCAGGCCCTTGATCGACTGGCCGATGTCCTTGGCGGTCAGCCCGCTCCACTCCGGCAGGGCCGACAACGCTCCGGCGCCGTCGTGGGCCAGCAGCGCGCGCAGGACGCGCCGTTCCACCAGGCCATGCGCCAGGGCGTCCCGGCCCCCGTCCTTCAGCACCCACTCGCGATAGGGCTCCTCCCGCACCGTGCAGAGGCCGGCCTGGGCGAGCATCACGGCGGCGGCGGCGACCTGCGCCTGGTCCATCTCCAGGCGCGCCGCGAGCTCCGCGATGCGCTCTGCCTGCTGCGGATCCAATGCTTGCAGGACACGAACCTGCTCAGGGGGGAACTGCGTTTCTCCGCCGGGCTCCGCCGAACGGTCGCTTCCGCGTCCTGCCGGGTCCTTGCCCCCTTCCGAGCTTCGTGTCAGCTTCTGTTCGTCAGCCACCCAGCGCCTCCCGCATCCTCTCGAGGAACCCCTTCTGCAGCTTCGGCGGCTCGTCCCCCATGGTCCGCGCCAGCGCCTCGTAGTGCTTGCGTTGCTCGGCGGTCAGTTTCGTCGGCATGACGACGATGATGCGCACCAACTGGTCGCCTCCTTCGCGCCCGGACAATCCGGGGATCCCCTTTCCCCGCAGGCGAAGGAGCTTGCCCGACTGCACGCCGGCCGGGATGTCCACCCGGACCTTCCCATCCAGGGTCGGTATCTCCACCTTGGCCCCGAGCACCGCCTGGTGCGGATGGATGGGCAGATCGCTCAGCACATCGTTGCCGTGGCGTTCGAAGACCGGGTGCGGCTTTTCTCCGAAGATGATGTTGAGGTCTCCGGCCGGCCCTCCGCGCACCCCGGCATCCCCGTGCCCGCGCAAGCTCATGTAGTTGCCTTCCATGACGCCGGCCGGGATGTTCACCGAGACCGTCTCGTGCCCCTGGACCCGTCCATCTCCGGAACAGGTGGGGCAGGGATCGGTCAGGATCTCCCCCTCGCCCTGGCAGCGCCCGCAGACGCTCACGTTGACCATCTGGCCGAAGAAGGAGCGTTGCACCCGCCGAACCTGGCCGGCCCCCCCGCACACGGTGCAGGTCTCGGTCCGTCCCGACTTGCTCCCCTTCGCCCCGCAGGTTTCGCACGGCACGAGCTTCGTGACCCGCACCTTCTTGGTCACGCCGGTGAAGGCCTCTTCCAGCGTGAGGGCCAGGCGGATCTGCCGGCTGCCGCCGCGCCGCTCGCGCCCCCGTTCCCCCGCGGCCTCCTGGCCGAAGAAGTCGAACCCGCCGAACTCGCGCATGAAGGCCCGCAGGGCATCCGACAGATCGAAACCGAAGCCTCCGGGGAAACCGCCCCCCGCGGCCTGGCCGTCGACGGCGGCGTGGCCGTACTGGTCGTAGGCCGCCCGCTTCTGCGGGTCCTTCAGCACCTCGTAGGCCTCGTTGACCTCCTTGAATCGCTCCTCGGCCTTGGCGTCGCCGGGGTTGCGGTCAGGGTGGAACTGCAGCGCCAGCTTGCGGTAGGCCTTCTTGATCCCCTCGACGTCGGTGTCCCGCTCGAGCCCGAGCACCTCGTAGTAATCTCTCTTGGCCATTGCCGTATCCGTTTCTCCCACAATGGAATGAATTGTCGCAGACGATAGACCGCTCCGGCGTCGCGGTCAAGCCGTGCGCCGCCCCCGCACGGAGGCGGCGAGCACTCAGGCGCCTCGATGACGGAAGATCGCCAGGACCGTGCGGGCCAGGATCCGGATGTCCAGCCAGATCGACCAGTTCTCCACGTAGAAGAGGTCGTAGCGCGTCCGCTCCTCGATCGGCGTCTCGCCGCGCAGGCCGTGCACCTGCGCCCAGCCGGTGATTCCGCTCTTCACGCGATGCCGGTCGTAGTAGTCGGCCACGCGGCTCTCGAACTGGTCGACGAAGAACGGACGCTCGGGACGCGGCCCCACCAGGCTCATTTCGCCGCGAAGGACGTTCCAGAGCTGCGGCAGCTCATCCAGGCTCCATTTGCGGAGGAAGACACCCAGGCGCGTACGGCGAGGATCATCCTGGCTGGCCCAGACCGGCCCGCTGGCAGCTTCCGCGCCGACTTTCATGGAGCGGAACTTCACCATGTCAAACCGTCGCCGGTCGCGCCCCACCCGTTCCTGTCTGTGAAAGACCGGACCTCGGGAGTCCAGCCGCACGGCCGCGGCCAGCACGAGGAAGACCGGCAGCAGGAGGAGAAGCAGCAGGGCGGATACCACCAGATCGAAGGTCCTCTTGAGCACGCCGTTCCATCCGACCAGGGACATGTCGCGCAGGCGAATCACCGCCAGGCCGTCGATCTCCTCGACCCGCACCGGCCGGGCCCACATCGAGAAGAGATCGGGCACCAGAACGAAGTCCAGGTCCAGTTCCTGGCATTGGGCAAAGACCTCCTGGACCAGGGCGGGTGAGGCAGCGGCAGCGGCCAACGCGATCATGTCCAGCCGCTCTGCGGCGCCCCTGGCACGGATCTCGCGCACGTTGCCCAGGACAGGCAGCAGCTGGAGGCGCGTGTGGTCGTTGTCGCACACGACATCCACGGCGCGTCCCGTAGCGTCTCCCCCTTCCGCTCCCTGCTCAGCCGACTCCAGGCGAAAGCTGCCCGCCAGGACGTGCGGATAGGCAGAGGCCTCCAGCCGCCGCGCCAGACGGAGGCCGATCTCCCCCTCGCCCACCACGGCGAACCGGATCGGCCGCAACAGGCGCAAGCGCCGGAGAAGCTGGCCGATCAAGGCGCGTCCGGCCAGCGTCAGGGCGCTGCTCGAGACCCAGATGAACGGCGCGGCCAGACGCGAATAGGTGGCGTCGCGGTAGAAGGCGCTGACCGCGGCCACCGCCAGCATCCCCAGGGCCTGCACCCGCAGGACCCGCCAGGCGCGGTGGCGGGGACGCAGATGCTCGACCCGGTAGAGCCCGGCGGCGTGCATCAACGGGATCCAGATCAGGACGGTGACGACGGCTCCCCAGGCATAGAGCGAGAGCGGGGGCACTCCCTTGGTCACGGGAAAGAGAAGGAGCAATGGGGAGTGAAACCGTACCCAGTATCCCAGGAGGAAGCCCCCCGCGATCGCCAGGAGATCGGAGGTGAGCCAGAGCGCCTGCAGCCAGGTCCGCCCCTTGGTCCTCTCAGCCTGGCCCACCGCTGTCCCCCGCCGCCGGACCGCGTTCCCGCAGCCAGTCGTCCACCTCGCGCTCGAAGCGCCGGGCGCCGAACCGCTGCGCTCCGGCGCTGATGATGGCCGGATCCCAGGTCATCGACTCGAACCGTTCCATGGCCGCCGCCAGCGACGCCGCGGTCGGCTCGGCCACGAAGACGCCGCCGACTCCCTCGCGCACCGTCTCGAGCAAACCGCCCCGCCCCAGTCCGATAACCGGGCGCCCGCAGGCTTGCACCTCGACCGGAACGATCCCGAAGTCCTCCTCGCCCGGGAAGAGAAGCGCCCGGCAGCGACGATAGTAGGAACGCAGCTCCTCCGCCGGCACCCAGCCGACAAAGCGCACGCCGGCCGGGGCCAGCCTGGCCAGGCGCGCGCGCTCGACCCCCTCGCCGAGAACCACCAGCGGACGCGGGCGCAGCCGCACCGCTTCCAGGGCGACCTCCACGCGCTTGTAGGGAACGAGGGCGGTGGCCACCAGGTAGAAGTCCTCCGCCTCCTCTCCGGGCGTGTAGAAGTCCGTGTCGACCAGCGGGTGGATGACCCGCGCCCCGCGCCCGTAGTAGCGGCGGATCCGCTCCGCCACGCAGGCGGAGTTGGCGGCGAAGGAGTCCACCCGCACGTTGCTCGCCAAGTCCCACTGGCGCAGCCAGGTCGCGATCGAAGGCACCAGCCACGAAGCCGGCGGGCGCAGGCGGCCGTTTCCGAAGTACTCCTCGTAGGCCGCCCAGACATAGCGCATGGGAGTGTGGCAGTAGCAGAGGTGGCGCGTGCCCGGGTGCACCACCACCCCCTTGGCGACACAGTGCGAGGTGGAGAGGACCAGGTCGTAGCCGCGCAGGTCGAACCGCTCGATGGCCGGGGGAAAGAACGGCAGGTAACGCTGGTACCGGCGCAGCGCTCCCGGCAGCCGTTGCACGAAGGAGGTGTGGATCGGATGCGACTCGATGGCGTCGCTCACGCTCCCCTTGCGGTGCACGAGGGTATAGACCGGCGCCTCCGGGAAGCGGCGGCAAAAGGCCTCCAGCACCTTCTCCCCGCCCCGCATGCCGGTCAGCCAGTCATGGATCAGAGCGACCTTCAACGCGCGCCCTCCGCCCCCTTCAGCCGAGCGCCTTCATCAGCCGAGCGCCTCCATCAGCGAGGTGAAGACCGTGTTGCTGACGAAGTACGCCTCGGGACGCAACGCCAGCCTCTCCCCGTCATCGCGCAGCCAACCCGCCGCGGCCAGCTCGGCGGCCCGACGGCGCAGCGCTCCTGCGGCGGCTTCGTCGAGCGCGGAGGCCAGGTCCCGCCAGGCGACCCCCTCGGTCCGCCGCAGCCCCAGGAAGATCCACTCCTCGGCCGCCATCACGCCCTCGACCCTCTCCTCGCCCGTCACCGGGGGCGTCCCCGCGCCAAGCGCTCGCGCGTACTCGGGCATCGAGGCCGCGTTGGACCACCGGCGCCCGTCCAGGTGCGAGTGCGCCGAGGGGCCGAAGCCGAGGTACTCGCCCCGCACCCAGTAGTTCTGGTTGTGGCGGCATTCCCTTCCCGGAAGCGCGAAGTTGGAGATCTCATACTGCGCCAGTCCGGCGGCCGCGGCCAGGGAACGGAGCATCTCGTACTCCTCCCGGGCGCGTTCCCCCTCGGGCAGACCCCGTCCCCGGGGATAGCGCCGGGCCATCGGCGCTCCATCCTCGAGGGTGAGAAGATAGGCGGAAAGGTGGTCCGGCGCCAGCGCCAGCGCCCGCCGCAGGGTCCGCTCCCACAGTTCGGCTCCCCGGGAGCCGACTGGTCCCTCCGAGCCGGATCGGACTCGTTCTGGAGATCCTTCGGGAGAGCCCTCGGGAGATCCGTCGGGAGAACTTTCGAGAGAGCCCGCCTTCCCCAGACGGGCCTCCGGCGACTCGTCCGGCAGCCCGTAGATCAGATCCAGGCTGACATTGTCGTAGCCGGCGGCGCGCAGTTCGACCATGCGCCGCTCCACCAGGTCCGCGTCATGGATGCGCTCGAGCAGACGCAGCTGGTCCGGGTCCATCGATTGGACGCCGAGGCTGATCCGGTTGACGCCGGCGGCCCGGAAGGCCTCCTGCTTCTCCGGCGTGATCGACTCGGGGTTGCACTCGGCCGTGATCTCCGCCCGCGGGTCGAGGTCAAAGCCGTCACGCAGGGCCTGGAGGAGGCGCGCGATCTCCGTCCCTTCGCAGAGCGAAGGAGTGCCACCGCCGAGAAAGACCGTGCGGAAGAGCCGTCCGCGCGCGAGCCCGGCGCCGGCGGCGAGCTCGATCTCGCGCGCCAGTTGGTCGACGTAGGCCCGTCGTTTCTCCACGGGCGCCACCGCCGTGAAGAAATCGCAGTACCCGCAGCGATGGGTGCAAAAGGGAAGGTGCAGGTAGATCCCCGGACCGAACTCATCGCGCCCGTCCCGCTCCGGAGCCCCCGCCGGGCCAGAGGCGGCCGACGGCGCTGGCGGCGTCGAGGACGCCCGCTCGGAATCCGCGCCGCGGGTCAGTGGATGAGTCGGAACATCCGCAGCGGGCGCGGAAGGTGTTTGTTCGGATCCCACGAGAAGTACGTCACCCAGGCCTTGCCGTGGATCAAGCGCACGTCCACCGGTCCCCAGACGCGACTGTCGGAGCTGAAGTCCCGGTTGTCCCCCATCATGAAAAGATGTCCCGGAGGAACCCTGTAGGGCCCGAAGCTGTCCAGGGCAGGATTCGCGTGCGACGCCTTGTGCACCGCATACGACTCCTGCTGGACCACGTCATTGATCAGCAGCTGCCCCTGCCGCACCTCCACCTTGTCTCCCGCCACGGCCACACAGCGCTTGATGTAGTCCTGCTTCGGATCCTGCGGGAACTCGAAGACGATGATGTCGCCTCGCTTGGGTTCGCTGTAGCCGGGCAGGCGGGCGTGGCTCCAGGGGATGCGCGCGCCGTAGGCGAACTTGTTGATGAAGAGGAAGTCGCCCGGCAGAAGGGTGTCCTCCATCGATCCGCTCGGGATCCGGAAAGCCTGGAAGGCGAGCGTTCGCACGATGAGGAAGATGACGACGGCGAAGACGATCGACTCCACCGTCTCCAGGAGGAAGCCCTTGGGGCGGGATCGCTCCGGCGCGGACCGCCGTCCCCGGAGCGCCCGCAGGAAGCCGTTCTGGCCGTCGGAACGCCCCGCGGGTCTGGACGCGAGGCGGCTGGGATGCGCCATCGTTATCGCTCCTCCTGTCCCTTGAGCAACGCCAGGAAAGCCTCCTGCGGGACGTGCACGGTGCCGATCTGCTTCATCCGCTTCTTCCCTTCCTTCTGCTTCTCCAGCAGCTTGCGCTTGCGGGAGATGTCGCCGCCGTAGCACTTGGCGGTCACGTCCTTGCGGAGCGGGCTGACCGTCGAGCGGGCCGTGATCTTGCCGCCGATGGCGGCCTGGATCGCAATTTGGAACAGCTGGCGGGGGATCAGGTTCCTCAGCCGGTCGACCAGGTCCCGCCCGCGATCGTAGGCTTTCTCCCGGTGGACCACGATGGAGAGGGCGTCGACGTTCTCGCCGTTGAGGAGCACGTCGAGCTTCACCAGGTCCGAGGGGAGGTAGTCGAAGAACTCGTAGTCCAGGGTCGCGTAGCCCCGGCTGCCGCTCTTCAGCTTGTCGTAGAAGTCGTAGATGATCTCCGAGAGCGGCATCAGGTAGGTGAGCTGGGCGCGGTCGGCGTCGAGGTACTCCATCCCGTGGAACTCCCCGCGACGCTCCTGGACCAGCTTCATGACGTTGCCGACGTAGTCGGAGGGCGTGATCACGCGGGCCTCGATGAAGGGCTCCTCCAGCATCTCGTAGACGCCCGCCTCGGGCAGCTCGCCCGGGCTGTGCACCTGCACCACCTCGCCCCCCGGCAGCGTCATGCGGAGCTGCACGTTGGGGATGGTGGCGATGATGTCGAGGTTGTACTCCCGCGCCAGGCGCTCCTGCACGATCTCGATGTGGAGCGGCCCGAGGAAGCCGCAGCGAAAGCCGAAACCCAGGGCGGCGGAGGTCTCGGGCTCGAAAGAGAGCGCGGCGTCGTTGAGGGCCAGCTTGGCCAGCGCGTCCTTGAGGTTGAGGTAGTCCTCGGTGCTCACCGGGAAGAGGCCGCTGAAGACCATCGGCTTGAGCGGCTTGAACCCGGGCAGGGGCGCCACGTCCCGGCTCTGCTGGTCCACGATGGTGTCTCCCACCGTGGCGTCGGCCACGTTCTTCATCCCCGAAAGGATGTAGCCGACCTCGCCGGCGCGCAGTTCATCCCGGGGGACCATCGCGATCCGGAAGTTGCCGACCTCGGTCACCTCATAGCTCTTGTCGGTCGACACGAGGCGGATGACGTCCCCCGCCCGGACGGTTCCATCCACCACCCGGACGTAGGCCACAACGCCTCGAAATTGGTCGAACATGGAGTCAAAAATCAAAGCACGCAAAGGCTTTGTGGCATCGCCGGACGGAGCGGGAACGCGTTCCACGACCGCTTCGAGGATTTCCGTGATGCCGATCCCCTGGCGGGCGGAGGCCGCGAGTATCTCGTCGTCCGTGGCCCCGATGAGGTGGCGGATCTGTTCCTTGACGTCGTCCACCCGGGCAGCCGGCATGTCGATCTTGTTGATCACCGGCAGGATCGCGAGGTTCGCCTCCAATGCCATGTGGAGGTTGGAGACGGTCTGCGCCTCCACCCCCTGGCTGGCGTCGACCAGCAGGAGCGCCCCCTCGCAGGCGGCCAGGGAGCGGGAGACCTCGTAGGAGAAGTCCACGTGCCCGGGCGTGTCGATGAGATGGAAGCGGTAGGACTGCCCGTCCCTGGCCTGGTAGTCCATCGCCACGGGGTGCGCCTTGATGGTGATGCCGCGCTCCCGCTCCAGATCCATGTTGTCCAGCACCTGGTCCTTCATCTGGTTGGCCGGCAGCGTGTGGCAGACATCGAGAAACCGGTCGGCCAGCGTGGACTTGCCGTGATCGATGTGGGCGATGATGCAGAAGTTGCGGATCTGCTTCGGGTCCATCTTCGCCGTCATGGGATCGGGCAGGTCACAGCCAGCGACCATCCGCGCCCCTCCGGGCGCAGGCTTGGCGTCAGCGCCGAGAGAATCGTCCCATCGCGGGCGGATCCCGGCGCTCTGTTCGTGACGCCCGTCGTTCCGCTCGAGCCATCCGCCGTCCCGCGGAACTCCTGGGGTTCGAACTCGCCGTCGAAGTCCCGCCCGAGGTGGGCGTCCACGTAGGCGTCCCCCATGCTGAGCACGGCGGCGAAGATGCTCCACCAGGTGAAGTCCCGGCGGCGATCGCCCCGGTAGTCGGCCGAGCGCTGGTACCTGGCCTCCAGTTCGGGATCGTCGCGGTGGGCGCGAAGGAGGTCCTTGGCCTCCGCCTCCTTGTGGCCGTAGTGGAAGGCCCGGTAGATCAGGTAGCCCTCGCCGGCGGCCACCGCCAGCGCCTTGGCCTTGCGCCCGTTGTGCCACTGCCCCCACCCCGGAAAGACGACGGAGCGGAGCATGGCGCCCTTCGGCTGACGGGTCCACGGGATGGAGGGCTTCTCCGGCTTCGCTTCTCCGCCGGAGGGAATCCGCAGCGTATCGTCGCGCGCGATCGTCCCGGTGGGGATCTCCTGCGGGGTGATCACCTCCGCCAGCGGTGGGGCCGGCGCCAGCGGTGTCGCCGGCGGCGCGAGTTCTCCTTCGATTCCCGCCCGGGCGGTCTCCTTCACCGGTTGGACCATCCACACGACAAAGACGGCAAGGGCGGGCAGGAGCCGGCCGTGGAAATGGCGGGAACGTGTGGGAATCGAACCCACCCCGGACCCACGAGAGCCCGGCAAAGGATTTGAAGTCCTCGGAGCCCACCAGAACCCATGCGTTCCCGCTTCAATTTCCAAGCCCGTCCTCGCAAAAACCCGCGTCGCTGCCGTCGAGTTCGCTGGTCCCCCGGCATCCCGGGAGTCTACTCGAAGGATGGCCAGGGCGTCCAGCCCGCGCCCGTCACCCGGCGCCCCAGTGACCAGGCCCAGTGTACAGTGACCAAGCCCAGTGCCCCGATGCCGCGTGCCCTGATGCCGCGTGCCCCGGGGCCCGGGGTGCCGGCGTCCCCGGGAGTCAAGGACGGCGGCCCCATGACTCAGCGGCTGGTGCCTCGTGGCTGATGGTTCAGTGACTCAGCGGGCGGAAACCCTCCCGAGCCGCCGTGACCTCCACCTCCACCCTT
The DNA here is from genome assembly GCA_029569475.1 of Candidatus Eiseniibacteriota bacterium. The sequence continues at coordinate 41,250 of JAKQSZ010000032.1, forward strand.
CCCCCCTTGGGCAGCCCGGCCACCTCGACGGTGGAACGCGAGGGATAGGGCTGGGAGAAGAACTCGGCATACGCCGCATTGACCGCGGCGAAGTCACCCATGTCGGTCAGGTAGAGAGTGACGCGGACCACATCGGCCAAGGTGCAGCCGGCGGCCGCCAGGACAGCCTGAGCGTTGCGCACGGCCCGCCGGAACTCATCCTCCACGCCCCCCTCCACCAGCTGCTGCGTGGCGGGATCCATTCCGAGCTGTCCGCAGACGAAGACCAGGCCGAGCCGGTCCACGACGATCCCCTGCGAATAGGGCCCGATCGCCGCCGGCGCCTGATCGGTACGCAACGCTTGCAGGTGCATCCTCTCCTCCTCCCTCACTCCACCGTGACGCTCTTGGCCAGATTCCGAGGCTGGTCCACATCGCACCCGCGAGCCACCGCGATAAAGTAGGCCAGGAGCTGCAGCGGCACGACCGATAGCAGCGGCACCAGCGCATCGATGGTGGGCGGAATGCGGATTACATGATCGGCGCGCGAGGCGATCGACTCGTCGTCGTCGGTGGCTATGGCGATGATCCGGCCGTGCCGCGCCCGCACCTCGGCCATGTTGCTGAGGATCTTCTCGTAGGCGCCGTCGCGCGTGCACAGGAAGACCACCGGCATGTTCTCGTCGATCAGGGCGATGGGACCGTGCTTCATCTCCGCCGCCGGGTAGCCCTCGGCGTGAATGTACGAGATCTCCTTCAGCTTCAGCGCCCCCTCGAGAGCCACGGGGAAGTTGTAGCCCCGCCCCAGATAGAGGAAGTTGCCGTGCCGCGCGTACTGGTGGGCGATCTCCTGAATGGCCTCGCTGCGGTGCAGGATGAGGTCCATCTGCGCGGGTATCTCCTTGAGACCATGGACCAGGGCGCGGGCCGGGGCGTCGGGAAGGCCCCTCAAACGCGCCAGCGTCAGGGTGAGGATCGCCAGGACGGCAACCTGTCCGGTGAACGCCTTGGTGCTGGCCACCCCGATCTCGGGGCCGGCGTGGATGTACACGCCGCCGTGCGTCTCGCGCGCGATGGTCGAGCCGACCACGTTGCAGATGCCCAGGACGGTGGCGCCCCGCTTCTTCGCCTCCTTCACCGCCGCCAGGGTGTCGGCGGTCTCCCCCGACTGCGAGATGGCCACCACCAGCGTGCGCCGGTCGATGACCGGATTGCGGTAGCGGAACTCGCTGGCGTACTCGACCTCCACCGGAATCCGGGCGTACTCCTCCAGCATGTACTCGCCGATCATGGCCGCATGCCAGGAGGTTCCGCAGGCCGTCAGGATGATGCGATCGAAGGCGCGCAGTTCCTCGACCGTGAGGTTGAGCCCGCCGAGGTGCGAGTCGGCGTCGGACTCCACGATCCTTCCGCGAGTGGCGTTCTGGATGCATCGCGGTTGTTCGTGGATCTCCTTGAGCATGAAGTGGGCGTAACCCCCCTTCTCGATCTCCGACAGCTCCCAGGTGATCTCTTCCACCTGCCGATTGACCGGAATCTCGTTGAGCGTCTGGGTGCGGTAACCGCGCGGCGTCAGGATGGCCATCTCCTCGTCCCCGAGATAGACGACATGCTTCGTGTGGGCCAGGATCGCCGACACGCCGGAGGCGACGAAGTTCTCGCCCTCGCCGACCCCGATCAGCAGCGGACTTCCCTTGCGCGCGCCGACGATCTTGCCCGGCTCGAGATCGGTCACCACCGCGATGCCGTAGGTGCCGGTGACCAGGCGCAGGGCCGAGGCGACCGCCTTCTCCAGGCTGCCGTCCCAGTATTCGTTGATCAGGTGCGCCAGGACCTCGGTGTCCGTCTCCGAGGTGAAGCGATAGCCCTTGGCTCGCAACGACTCGCGCAGGCTGTCGCAGTTCTCGATGATCCCATTGTGCACCACCGCGAAGTGTCCGCGCGTGTCGGTATGGGGGTGGGCGTTGGACTTGTTCGGCTCGCCGTGCGTCGCCCAGCGGGTGTGGGCGATTCCGAAGCAGGCGCTCGGGTGGAGCTCATCGACCAGCGTCTGCAGGGCGTCGATCTTGCCGACGTCCTTGAGCACTTCGAGGCCGCTGTCCTTGACGAGCGCCAGGCCCGCCGAGTCATACCCGCGGTACTCCAGCCGGCGCAGGCCCTCGAGCAGTATCGGCACGCAATCCCGTGGACCAGTGTATCCAATGATGCCGCACATGTTCCAACCCCCTGTCCGAATGGCCCGATCGATCGACGGTCCGCACCCTTGGGGCGATCCTAGACCTGCCCGGAGCGGCCGGTCCATAACGGCGTGCGCGGACACCCGCACCGAGGCGCGACCTGAAAGGTCATCGCCCCGTGGAGAGGCCCGCCCCCGGCAGATTTTCAGTGAACTTCCCGGAACACCTTCCGCAGCGCCGCCGCCCCATCACTCACGCGCTCGGCGGATCCCCGTTCGATCACGCCGCGGATCACAGGCTCGGTGTTCGAGCACCGGAGGTGCACGAACCCGTCCTCGAAGCTCCAACGCAACCCGTCGCGCCGGTCCTGGGGCTCCCCGAAGACCGCGGTCAGCGCGGCCTCGTACCTCTGCAGGCCCGCCGCGCCCGGCTCTCCGGCCGCGCCCAGTTCGAACTTTTCCTTGCGCATCACGCGCGGCGGAAAAGCCGCCGCGGTCTCTTTCAATCCCCCCGGGACGGTCGCTTCCACCTCGCAGAGGCGCGCGAAGGCGACAGCGGCATCGCGGCCGAGATGGACCTGCGGATCGATGACGCCGCCATTGCCTTCGCCGCCCAGCGCCGCGCGATGTTGCCGCATGGCCCCGACCACATGAGCCTCGCCGACCGGAGTTCGCAGCACCTCGGCGTCGTGCCGCGCGGCCACGGATTCCAGCCGCGAGGAGGTCGAGAGGTTGGTGATCAGCACCTGGCCCGCCGGCGAGCCCGCCAGCCGTGCCGCCGCCACCAGCGGGAGCGTCCACTCCTCGGAGGCGATCGCGGTCCCCGGAATCCCGATGGCCAGGCGATCGCCGTCCGGGTCGATCATGGCCGCAAAGGCCACGTCCGCCTTCACGGTGTCCAGGAAGGGCGGCAAGGTCTCGGCGTTGGGCTCGGGGTTGGGCGCAAAGCGACCGTTGGTCTCCAGGTTGCGCCCGTCCAGGGACACCCCCAGGCGTTCGGCAAGCAAGGGCAGCAACGCGCCGGCAGCCCCGTGACCCGTGTCCAGCGAAACCTTCAGACCCCGGCGGCGAATCGCGTCGTGATCTACCGCCTCAAGGATCGCCGCGCAGTGCATCTCGAGGGCTTCGGCCCGGCGTTCCCGGACGGGGCCATAGGCGTCCCACCTGGCATAGCCGGCCGGCCCGCTCTCGTGGCGAGCCCGCAGTTCCTCGAAGCGGTGCGGGAGGAGGAAGCTGCCGTCGCCGTCGACGAATTTGAGCGCGTTCCACTCGCCCGGGTTGTGGCTGGCGCTCAAGATCAGGCCTCCGCTCGCGCCCCAGTGCTCCACCGCCATCTGCACGGTCGGGGTCAGGACGATGCCGAGGTCCCAGACCTCGCGCCCCATCGCCCTCAGGCAGGAAACCGCGACGCCCGATAGCGCCTCGCCGGTGACCCGCGAATCCCGGCCGACCACGACGGGGCCGGGCCGCAGGACGGCCCCGAAGGCTGTGACCCAATGGAGAATCACCGGGGGATCAAGATCCGCGCCGACGATCCCGCGAACACCCGAGACGCTTACCATCAGCGACATGGGATCCTCGAGCCGCGGGGCACATCCCCCCGCGCAAGCGAAAGATGGAGCTGGTGAGCGGAATCGAACCGCTGACCTGCGCATTACGAATGCGCTGCTCTACCGGCTGAGCTACACCAGCGACAAACCGTTGAAGGAACGACCGGGCCGTTCCTCGCTCGAACCCCGCGACACTCCCCAAGGTCCGATCCGCCGTAACGACACCGGCCCGCCGTCCCGGAAAGGCCGAGGCCGCAACCGGAGCGGGGGCGGAGAAGATGGTGCTACCTCGCGGACTTGAACCGCGGACTCCCAGATTTTCAGTCTAGTGCTCTACCAACTGAGCTAAGGTAGCACCCAAGATCCGCGGACTTCGTTGTACCGTCCAAACGGGGCAATCGTCAAGGAAATTGTCGGCCGCCCCACGGGCACGCCGGTCGTGCGGGAGCGCGCCTCAGGCCACCTGCCGGCGGCGGGTCACGGCGGCGGCCACGGCGCTCTTCAGCTCCGTGAGGTCGGAGGACTTGACCACGTAGCTGTCCGCCGACCAGCTCGCGAAGTTCTGCTTGTACCCCGGATAGGCCGAGTTCAGCACCACCCCGATCTCAGGATGGGACTGCAGCAGCCCCCGCATCACGTCCAGCCCGTTCATGTCGCCGAGCCGGATGTCCAGCACGATCACTTCCGGCGGCACGCTCCGGATGCGCTCGAGCGCCTCGTTGCCCGAAGCCGCGCAGGTCACCACATACCCCGCTTCGGAGAACTCCGCCTCGTAGAGCTTCCTCAGGCTCGCGTCGTCTTCCACCACCAACAGTCGATGCATCGCCACCTCCTCCGCCTCGGCCCCTGGGGGAACCTCAGCGGGAGCGCCTGCGGTCGCGGCCGCCGCGGCGCTCGCTGATCGCCCGCCGGCGGTCCTGGTTCTCGCGGATGGGAAAGCTGATCCGGAACGCCACGCTCCAGGGCGCGCCGCTTCGGACCTCGATCTCCCCCCCATGTTCCTTGACGATCTGGTACGCCACGGCCAGGCCCAGACCGGAACCACCAGCCTTGGTCGTCGCGAACGGCACGAACAGGCTGTCGAGGATCTCGCCAGGAAGCGGTTCGCCATCGTTGGCGATCTCGATGGCGAGGTCCGTGCCCGATCGTTCGGTCCGCAGGAGGATGTGATTGCCGCGGTCCACCGCGCCGAGCGCGTTGTTGAGGATGTTGAGGAGGACCTGCTTCACCTTGTCGGCATCCAACAGCACGGGAGGCAGTTCGGTCCCGAACTCCTCGACGATGTGAATTCCCTTGCGCTGCGCTTCTTCCCGGACCAGCACAAGGGTCTCCTTCGCGAGGCGGCTCAGGTCGACCTGGAGCAGGCGCGGCCGGCTCAACCTGGCGAACTCGAGCTGCTCGGTCAGAATCCCCTCCAAGCGCTGGGTCTCCCGCACGATGAGCTGCGCGTACTCCTCGTTCGGATCTCCCGCCGCCAGGTTTCGTCCGATCCGCCGCGCGAACCCGCCGATGGCCGAAAGAGGGTTGCGGATCTCGTGGGCGACCTTCGCGCTCATCTCGCCCAGAGCCGCCAGCTTCTCGGTCTGCAGGAGCAAGCCCTGCGTCTCGCGCAGCCGCTTTTCCGTCTCGCGCACCTGGGCGAAGAGGTGGGCGTTCTTGATCGCGATCGCGGCCTGGGCCGCCAGGATGCTGAGAAACTGCTCGTCCTCCTCGCGGAAGACGCCATCGCCGAGATCGCCGGAGGACTCGCGGTCCCCTACCGCCAGGACACCCAGGTTGCGATCGAAGGCGGTCAGCGGGACCAGGAGAAGCGAGCGCGGCTCCCCCGATTCGCGCGGAGGCAGCGTCCCGTCGGCGGTGGCATCGGCCAGCAGGAGCGGCCGCGACGACCGCGCCGCCCGCGCCGCCAGGTTCTGCAGCGATTCGGCCAAACCCTCGTCGACGGCCAGGTTCCCCGAAACCGAAGCCGGCTTGAGACCCTCCTCGGGACCCTCGGCCAGCCAGGTGATGGCCCAGTCGGCCTGCATCACGCGCGAGGCGACCCGCGCGATCAGGTTCAGGAGGTCCTCGAGGTTGGTGGCCGAAAGGATCCCGCGGCAGACCTCCTGCACCGTCGCCATCTCGGCGAGCTGCCGCTCCAGGCTCTGATAGGTCTGGCCCCGCTCGAGCGAGAGGCCGGCGTGGTGCGTCAGCAACGTCATGGCCTGTTCCAGCGAGGCCGGCAGCGGCTGGGCGTAGCCGCCGGCCACCGCCAGCACCCCGGTGACGCCACGCGTTCCATGCGTCGGCCAGAAGCTCCAGGGGCCCTCCCCCAGCACCCGTGTCAGCTCCGGTGGATCGAGCAGGCCGTGGGTCGCGTAGCTGACGTGGATGCCGGTCACGGCGGCCCGGACGGGGGCGAGCCGCGTGTCCTCGAGCGGGAAGACGATCCGCCGGGCCTTCTTGGCCAGCGGACTGCGGAGCCGGCGATGCGGATCCAGGGAGAGGCGGACCGCCTCGCCCAGCGATTGAGGGAGCCCTTCGAGCGTCTTCCAGAAGTCGCGGGTCAGCTCGCGTTCCCGCTCGCCCGCCGCGTCGTAGCCTTGCAGCCTGCGACCATCGCGATCCAGCAGGAACAGGGCTGCTCTGTCAAAGGCGAGGCCCTCTTCGGTGATCAAGGCCGAGAGGAGCACCGAGGAGATGGCCCGCAGGTCGGTCAGTCCGTGCAGGACCGTGGTGAGCCGGAAGAGAGAGGAGAATTGACCTGCTCCGTCCCAACTCCCTTTGCTATAATCCGGGCTCCGGCCGTTCTCCGCATCGGCCCAGGCATGAGGTTTCGGCAAGCCGCCGCTCATGGACGCTCACTTCCGCGCTCCGCGCGGTGCTGAAGGTTGTCGGAATCATGGCCAGGATGCCCTGGAATCGGCCGCGCAAGGACGAAGAACCGGATCCGCCGCGAGGACCCGCCGAGCGGCGCGGACCGCAGCAGCCGGTTGAACCAGGACCGCAGAGCAGGAGTGTGCAGATGGACAAGCCCCCGGCCGGACCTCAACAGGTGCAGATCCAGATCGACGCCACCGACGCGGAGGGGATCTACTCGAATCTCGTTCTCCTGGCCCATTCCTCGTCCGAGTTCATCTTCGACTTCGCGCGCATGCTGCCCGGCGTTCCGAAGGCCAAGGTCTATTCCCGCATCATCATGACCCCCCAGAACGCTCGCTCCCTGCTCCGGGCGCTGGAGGCCAAGATCGACGCCTACGAGGCCCAGTTCGGCAAGATCCGCGTCGAGGGGGATGCCGCTTCCAACCGGGATATCGGCTTCAAGAGCAGCTAGCATTACGTGTTTGTCGGCCCCCACCCCACGAGGGGCCGGTCGATCCGAGGCGTCAGGCCACCGCAAAGCGGAATCGGGGCAAGGGAAGTCGGGTGCAGCCATGGCACCCATGGGAGGTGTGTGTATGAGACCCATTCGTCTGTCGGCCCGCGGCCTTTCCGCTCCCCCGAGTCCCATCCGCAAGCTGGTGCCGGTCGCGGACCAGACCCGTGCCCGGGGCATCAAGGTCTGGGGCCTCAACATCGGCCAGCCGGACATCCCGACGCCGCCGGTCATGTGGGAAGCGGCCCTCAGCGAACATCCCAAGGTGCTCGCCTATTCCCCGTCCGGCGGCATCCCCGAGCTGCGCACCGCGCTGGCCGGCTACTATGCCGGGCACGGCGTGGAACTCGACGCCAAGGACCTGATCGTGACCTCCGGCGGCTCCGAGGCCATCCTGCTGGCCTTCGCCTCCCTCGCCGATCCCGGTGATGAGGTCCTCATCCCCGAGCCGCTCTACGCCAACTACCTCGGCTTCGGCGCCATGCTCGGCCTGCGCGTGGTCCCGATTCCGTGTTCGCCGGATGACGGCTACCACCTGCCCCAGCGCCAGGTCTGGGAGGAGCGCCTCACCGGCCGGACGCGGGCGATCCTCTTCTGCAACCCCGGCAACCCGACCGGCACGGTCTATCGCGACGACGAGATCGACCTGATCCTCGATATGGCCCGCGACTGGGGCCTGTTCGTGGTGGCTGACGAGGTCTACCGGGAGTTCTGCTACGACGGCCTCAAGCACCGCTCGATCCTGACGAGGACCGAGGACGCGGATCGCGTCGTGCTGGTGGATTCGATTTCCAAGCGCTTCAGCGCCTGCGGCGCGCGCATCGGCTGTATCGGCAGCCGCAACGCGCAGCTCATCGACGTCGCCATGCGCTTCGCCCAGGCCAGGCTTTCCCCTCCCAGCATCGGGCAGTGGATGGCGCTGGCGGCTCTGAAGCTGCCGCCGAGCTACTACGCCGACATGATCGGTGAGTTCCAGCGGCGGCGCGACGTGGTCATGGAAGAGCTCGGCAAGATGCCGGGGGTCTTCTGCCACAAGCCCCGCGGCGCCTTCTACGCCATGGCCACGCTGCCGGTCGATGACGCGGACCGCTTCGCCCAGTGGATGCTCAGGGAGTTCCAGTTCGAGGGCGAGACCGTCCTGGTCGCCCCCGGCAACGGCTTCTACGCCACGCCCGGCTCCGGCGCCCGCGAGGCCCGCATCGCCTATGTCTTCGAGGAGACGGCGCTGCGTCGAGGGCTGCGGGTCCTGGGCGAAGGGATCCGGGCCTACCCGGGCCGCGCCTGAGGAAACACAGGCGGCCACGCTGGACACGTACGCGCGTGGCCGCTCGTACCCCCTGGCCTGCCACGCGCGTGGCCGCCCGTGACGCCCTGGCCTGCGATGCGCGTGCCCGCCCTCGACCACGCAGCGATCCATGCTGTAGAATCGTAGGGCGCTGGTCAGTCCTCCGCGCGCTGCCGAGGCTTGTCCAGTCCTCCGCTCAACGCGGCAGATCGGGAGGCCCCATGCACACCGCGACTCCTGCGACCCGCCAGCCTACCCGTTCGCTCCGTACCGTCATCCTCGTTGTCGCCTGGATCGCCGGCTCTTCCATCCAGGCGTCCGCTGAACCACCCCGCAACGCCGGCGGCTCGATGGCCGTTGCATCCGGGTGGAGCGGTCCCGTCGAGCTCATCGACGAGGCGATCGCCTCCCCAGTCCCGGAGATCTCCACCGCCGCTTCCCCGTCCGCGGTACACGCGTGGGGGGGCTGGCACGTCGTCTACGCCAGCCTGGAGGAGATCTGGCTGCGCGCGCACACAGAAACCGGCTGGAAGGCACCGGTTCCTGTCTCGCTGGGTTCCGCCCCCTCGCGCGATCCCCACATCACGCTGGCCGGCGGCGGCCTGCTGGT
>JAKQSZ010000052.1 GCA_029569475.1 Candidatus Eiseniibacteriota bacterium
ATTTTCGCCGGCAGCGGCGTGGGCAAGTCGGTCCTGCTGGGCACGATCGCGCGCCGCACCGAGGCTGAAGTGATCGTGGTGGCGCTGGTCGGCGAGCGCGGGCGCGAGGTGCGCGAGTTCCTGGAGAGGGACCTGACCGAGGAGGGGCTGCGCCGCTCGGTCGTCGTGGTGGCCACCTCGGAGCAGCCTCCGCTGGTGCGGGTCAAGGCGGCGCTGGTGGCGACCCGCGTGGCGGAACACTTCCGCGATCGCGGCTGCCACGTGCTTCTCATGATGGACTCCCTCACGCGCTTCGCCATGGCGCAGCGCGAGGTGGGCTTGCTGGCGGGCGAGCCGCCGACGACGAAGGGCTACACGCCGTCGGTCTTCTCGCTCTTGCCGCAGCTCCTGGAACGGGCGGGGATGGGGGACCGCGGTTCGGTCACCGGGCTCTACACGGTGCTGGTGGAAGGCGACGACCTCAACGACCCGATCGCCGATGCGGCGCGCTCCATCCTCGACGGCCACGTCGTCCTTTCCAGGAAGCTCGCCTCGCACAACCACTATCCCGCGGTCGATGTCCTCGACAGCGTCTCCCGCGTCATGCCGGACGTGGCGTTGGCCGGACAGATCGAGGCGGCGGCGCAGGTGCGGGAATGGCTGGCGGCCTGGCGCGAAACCGAGGACCTGGTGCAACTCGGCGCCTATGTGGCGGGCACGAATCCGGTAGCCGACGCCGCCATCGCCCGCCTGCCGGAGATCCACCGGTTTCTTCGTCAGGCCTCGGGGGAGGGGACTCCCCTCGAGGATAGCGTCGCCTGGTTGTTGCGGCTGGCGACCGCGCCGCTTCCGTCGGACCAGTCTGCGGCTGTGCCCTCGACGGCGGCTCGAACCTTTGCAGGAGGCAGGCCGTGAAACGATTCCAATCCGGTCTTGAAGGGGTAGCCAAGGTCAGGGGCATCGCGGTCCGCGCCGGCGAGGTGGACCTGGCCAGGGCCCGCACGTCGCTCCAGCAGGCGGAGTCGGAGCAGAACCGGGCCCGCGCGGCCTTGCGCGGTTCCCTGCGCGAGGCTCCGGCCGGAACCGTCGTCCATGTCCGGCATCTCCTCGAGCAGGATGCGCGGCTTCGCGCGCTGCGGGGCGATCTGGCGAGAGCGGAGGAGGCCCAGCGCGCCAGCGAACGAACCTACGAGACCACCCTTGAACGGCTGCTGCGCGCCCGCACCGACGCGGAGGCGGTGGAAAGGCTGCAACGGCGGCGTTATCTCGAGTTCGTGCGCGAGGTCCTGCGGGAGGAGCAGAAGGGCACCGACGAGGTGGCCGCCCGCACCGTCCAGCTCCGGAGGGCGGCATGAGCTCCGAAGCGGGCCGCCCGGGCGGCCTGATCCGATCCATCCTCGGACTCGTCCTTGGCGGAGGACTGGTCATGATCGTGCTCGCCCTCTTCGTCACCGGGGTGGCGCAGACGGAGATCATCCCTCGCCTGCAGGCCCGCGCCGAGAGAGCGATCGAGCAAGCGAAGCATCGGGTCATTTCGCGCGGTGAAGCGCCCGCGGCCGCGTCAGCCGATTCGGCCCTGGCCGCGGAGGCGGCGGCGGCCGATTCGGCGCTGGCGTTGGCCAGCCAGATGGAGACCCAGCGGCTTTTCCTCGAGGCGCAAGCGGCCCGCGTGGAGGCGGCCCAGCAGGCGATCGACAGCCTGGTGCAGTCCTACCAGGGCAGGCAGGACGTGGAGGTCAAACGGCAGGCCAAGCTTCTCGCCGCCATGAAACCGGTGGAGGCCGCGAGGATTCTCGACGCCATGGATGACGCCTCGATCAATCGACTGCTGGCCAACATGAATGCGCGGGCGGCGAGCGGACTGCTGGCGCGCCTCGACGCGCAGCGGGCGGCCCGCCTCTCCCTGGCCGCGGTGGGAGAGGGGAACCTGGCGGGCGACGTGTTGGGAAGAGAGGCGGCTGAGGACACGAGTCGGTCGTACTGACGCGCCGCGCCGCCCGGGGAGATCGCCGGGCGCCGCCAGGAGAAGAGCGAGAGCCCGAGCGAGGGCGCAACCGGAGGAACCGGAGCGACATGGAGACAGCCCTGACGAAGACTCCATCGTGGAGCGCCGCCCCGGCGGCCTCAGCGCTCGCCGCGGGCGGCGAAAGCCCGGCGAGCACGGCCGAGCGTGACGGAACGGGGGGCGCCGTGGCGGATTTCCTGGTGGTTCTGGCCCTGGCCCATGGGTGGCATCCGCCGGCGCGCGCCATCGCCCCGCAGTCCGGCGCATCGCGCGGTGAAGGCGGCGAGCCTGGTCCGAGTGCCTCCCGGCCCACGGCCGGAGACGATCCATCGACCACCGCAACCTCGCAGGCGCCTCGAAGGGATGCTCCGTCGCGCGACCTCGAGTCTGCCCAGAGCCACCGGGCGGCCGGCCGGAACACCGCGATTTCGCGCGGCCCTTTGTCGTCGGCCGATGGGATGCAAGGGGCGACCGCGCCCGCTGCGCTGTCTCCGGCAGCAGCCCCGGAAGATCTCGCGGGTCAGGCGGCGATGGCGGGTGGGCTGTCAGGCGCAGCAGGGCATCGGACTCCCCTGAAGCCGGAGAGAAACACCCTGACCGCGCTCGAAGGATCTTCCCGTGGCGGCGCCGGCTTCCTGCTCGACGCCAGCGTGGCGGGATCTCCCGCGGCCGCGGGTGGGAATGCCGCGCCATCCATCGTGGACAGCAGTGCCGTTGATCAGGGCGCGGACGACCCGCCGGTCACGACCACCTCTCATCGGCCAGCCGCCGAGGCAGTCGTTGGCTCGGGGGCGGGCCATGACAGCGGGATTGCCTTGGAGGGCGAGGCCACGTCGTTTCACCGGCCGGTCATGGACGCCTCCGCCGCGTCGCTTGCGGGCGCAGTACCGGAGAGGTTGGAGGGGCTGTCCTCGGGGGCCATCGATGCCGCGTGGACGAGAAACCCCGATGACGCAGGAAGCGCTGTTGGCGGCGGCCGTCATCTCCGGAGCGGGGAGCCCGCGGGCCGACAACCCGCAAACGAGGTAGTCCTGCCGAGCACTCCGGTCAAGACGGCCGCGACGCTCCCGCACATCGCCGCGGGCGCCGGAGCCGAAGCCCGGCCGGGGCAGCCGGCGCCAACAACCTTTGCCGCCGTGGGGGAGGCCCATGCGGCGTCGGCCGCGGGCTCAGACGGCGTGTCCGTCTCCCATGGAGGAGAGCCCGGGATCTCCTCCGCCGGAACCAATGCAGAGGGCGCGGAGCGCGCAACCAGGTCGGCCGCGGCGGGCGTGATCTTGTCCGCCGGAGAGCCCGTGACCACTCCCGCCGGGACCGGCGCCGCGGCCTCCTTCGCCTGGAGAATCGCGGCAGCTGACGTCGCCGCCGGCGATGAGTCGGCCGGCGAAGGTCTCCAGGGGGAGAAGTCTCCGCATCTGGCCCTGGAGACGATCGAGTCCGACCTGATCGATGCCGCCGTGTCGCCGGAGATGTCCCGTTCCGCGGGATGGGCCAGGGAAATGCCGCTGGGGGACCCGGGTGCCGGCGCCTCCTCCTCTCACCCTGGTCCGGCTTCGGCGAGCACGGCCGTGGCCTCTCGCGACGAAGCCGTGACGTCTCCACACCAACCGTTCGTCGACCTGGAGAACCTGCCCAGCCGGCTTCCCCAGACGATCCACCTTCTCTCACGCGGCACGACGGGGGAGGCCCGGATCCAACTCTGGCCGCGTCATCTGGGCGCGATATCCGTTCGCCTCGAGGTGGATGGTCCCGCGGTCCAGGTGCGGATCCAGGCCGAGCGCGAGGCCACGCGCCACCTGTTGGAAGGTATGCGAACGGACCTGGAGGCCGGCCTGCGCAGCAGCGGCCTGCGCCTCCACTCGCTGGACGTCGTGCGGGAGCTTTCCGCCATGGCGGCTGCGGAGCAGGCCCTGGCGGGCGAGGCGCCGGAGACGCAGGTCTTTGGCGCGGGCGTGGCCGGCGCCGCGACCCGCTCCATGGACGGATCTTCCGCGACGTTGGCGCCACCCCCGCACGGGGATTTCCATCCGTCCACCTCCGGCGGGGGCCACGGCGCATCGTCGCGGTCCGATCCGCCATCCGAGCGCGGGGTCCCTCGCGAGCGGGGAACGGCTTCGAGAGCGTCGGCTGCGGCGGCCCCCGTCCCTTCGGATGGCACGGTCGACCGCTGGGCCTGACAAGGAGAACCGATCATGCAGGTGCAATCCACCGGCTCCACCGCCCACACCACCTCGGCCACCGGCACGTCCGGTCGACGGGAACTGGACAAGGAGAGCTTCCTCGCGCTTCTCGTCACGCAGCTCCGCTACCAGGACCCGCTGTCCCCGATGGACAACCAGGAGTTCATCGCCCAGATGGCGCAGTTCAGCGCGCTCGAGCAGATGCACAACCTCAACGAGAAGTTCGAGACCTCCATGTACCTCACGCAGTCGCTCAACAACTCGGCCGCCGCCGGGCTGATCGGCCGCCACGTGCGCGCCACCGGCGACACCGTTCGGCTGGGCGAGTCCGGCGGCGTCGAACTGGGCTACTTCCTATCCCAGCCCGCCAACGCCGTCACCGTCACTGTCTATGACAGCGATGGCGAGGTGGTCCGCACGCTGGTCAGCACAGCGGAGGAGACGGGCGCCCACCAGCTCGACTGGGACGGATGCGACCTGGCGGGCGAGCGGCTTCCCGCGGGGAGCTACCGGTTCGAGGTCTCCGCGGTCGGACCCGACGGCGAGAGCTTCACTCCCTCTTCGCTGGTCAATGGCCTGGTCGACGGCGTCACCTACCGGGACGGTATCGCCTACCTGTTGATCGGAGGCCGGGAGGTCTCTCTCAGCGAGGTGCTGGAGGTCTACATGCCGGCCGATTCCTAGCTCAAGGACGGGCTGGAGGGGACACCGGTCCAAGGACTCGTTGACGAGGGATTGCTGATCGAAGGGGGGCTGGTCGCAGGGACTCTGGTCGCAGGGGCGCTCGAAGAGGCGCTGATCGAAGGACTGCTGATCGGAGGGAAAGTACTGACCGAAGGATTGCTGGTCACAGGACGCTGGTCGAAGGAAACGAGGAAGTGCAGAGCCGCTTCGGCGGCGGCAGGAGGAGGAACCTACCATGATGCGTTCGCTGTTTTCCGGGGTTTCCGGACTGGCGATCAACATGTGCCGGATGGACGTCATCGGCAACAACGTCGCCAACGTGAACACGGTCGGCTACAAAGGCTCTCGGACGACCTTCGACGAGACCATGACCCAGCTCCTGCACGGCGCCACCGCGCCCACCGGTGCGCTGGGGGGTTCCAACTCCACGCAGGTCGGCACCGGCGCCCGGCTGGGCACGATCGACACCATCTTCACCCAGGGGAGCCTGGAGTCGACCGGCATCGACACCGACCTGGCCATCCAGGGACGGGCCTTCTTCGTCCTCTCCGATGGGGCGAGCACGTACTACGGGCGCGCCGGGTCGTTCCAGATCGACGGCTCGGGGCAGTTCGTGAACCCGAGCAACGGCTACACCCTGCAGGGCTTCGCCTACGACCGCGTCACCGGAGACTTCTCGAACCTGCCCAGCACCCTGAAGCTGCCGCTCGGCGAGGTCGAACCGGCCAAGGCCACAACCGAGCTGAACTACCGCGGCAACCTCAACGCCGACTCCGAGCCACGCGGCACGATGAGCCAGTCCGCCATCTTCTATGGCGAGAGCGGCGACGTCGCCGTGTTGACCGACACGCTCGACGGCCTCAAGGCGGACCCGGCCGGCGTGTTGGATCTGCTCACCGAGGGTGACCGGCTGGCCTTCAGCGCCACCGTGGGCGGCGTCCCGGTGGGCGGCGCCTTGACCCTAACCGCCGGCATGACGATGGCCGACCTGCTGGGCGCGCTCGAGGCTTCGCTCAACCAGGTCGAGGACGTGGACGGCATCGAGGTCACGCTGACCCCGAACGGGCGCATCCACGTGGCGACGCCCGACGGTCTCGGCAAGAGGGCGGAGGTCAGCGGGCTGGTCATCCAGGCCGAGTCTCCCAGCCTGGTTCCGCGCGACGACTTCAACGGGTTGGCGGCGATGACGCAGACGCAGGCGGCGCGCGACGCCTCGGTCTTCGTCGAGGAAAGCACGATCTACGACTCGCTCGGCTTCAGCCACATCGTACGCCTGGAGTTCACCCGGCTGCTGGGGGCGAACCAGTTCGAGTGGCGGGCCATCGTCGACAACGGCGATACGCCGATCCTGAGCGGCGGCACCGGCAAGGTCACCTTCAACGCGGATGGCTCCTTCAACGGCTTCTTCTATGACGCGGCCGGGGACATCATTCCGACCCGGCTGTCGATCAGCCCGACTACCGGCGCCACCACCCCTCTGGAGATCGAACTCGACCCGGGAGAGCCCGGAGGGTTCGGCGGTATGACCCTGGTCAACGCCGACGCGACGCTCGAGGCCACCAATGATGGCTTCACCAAGGGGACGGCGGTGGACTTCCGTATCGACCGCCGCGGCCAGGTGGTCAGCATCTTCAGCAACGGCGTCACCCGTCCCGTGGGCAAGCTGGCCATGGCCGAGTTCGTCAACCCCACCGGCATGGTGCGCATCGGCGACAACCTCTTCCAGGCTTCGGTCAACTCCGGCAAGCCGCTCATCGGAACCGCGGGCGGCGCGGTCGAGGCCGACGTCTTCAGCGGCAGCCTGGAGCAGTCCAACGTCGACCTGGCCCGGGAGTTCACCAACATGATCCTGGCGCAGCGCGGCTTCCAGGCGAGCGCGCGCACGATCACCACGAGCGACGAGGTCCTGAACGAGCTCCTGAACCTGCGGCGGTAGCGCAAGGATCAGGTGCAAAGCGAACTGCTGAACGCTTCGTAGAGCCTTGAGTGGGGTGGGCCGTGGCGGCAGTGGAAAGCCCGGCTCCCCGGGAGGAATCCATGGCGGAAGAGAACGCGGTTCCCGAACCCGAGGAAACGCCCGAGGAGGCTTTGCTTCCGAGGGGTCCGCTGATCCCCCCCATCGTGGTGCGGATCGCGATCATGGGCGGCATCCTCGCCGCGCTGGCCATCGGGGCCCTGTTCCTGGTCACCGATGTCATCGCCCCCCGGATCCAGGCGCTGGGGCGCCCGGCAGGGGAGGAGGAGGTGGCGGCTGCCGCGGCCGGCGGAGCCGGCGAGCGGGGCGAGGCCGGGGCGGCGGTCTCCGCGGGCTCCGAGAGTGAGAAGGGAAGCCACGGGGGCAAGGCGGCCAAGGGAGGCAAGGGAAAGAAGCACGAGCACGGCGAGCTGGTGTCGGTCTCCGACCTGATCGTCAACCCCGCCGGGACGGGCGGCCGGCGCTTTCTCAAGGTGGCCGCGTCCATCGAGCTGACCGACGCCAAGTTGGCCGCGGAACTGGAGGGCCGGCAGGCTCCCTTGCGGGACCTGCTGATCCGCGAACTCTCCGCCCGGACGCTCGAGGAGCTGACCGATCCGACGGCCAAGGAGGAGATGCGGCAAAGCATCCTCGAGGAACTGGAGGCGATGATGGGACCGGACGTGGTCAAGGGATTGTATTTCACGGAGTACGTGGTCCAGTAGGACGCGAGGGCCGTCATGGCGAACATCCTCTCCCAGGAAGAAATCGATGCCCTGTTGGGCGTGGCCCAGCCCGAGGAGGCAGCAGGCGCCGACGCGACTTCGGATCGTGGCGGCCGGGCCGGGGTCGTGCTGCCGTATGACTTCCGCCGGCCGAACCGCGTTTCCAAGGAACAGCTCCGCTTCCTGCAGACCATCCACGAGACCTTCGGGCGGCAGTGGGGAAGCAGCCTCTCGGGCTACCTGCGCAGCATGGTGGACATCGAGATCGTCTCGGCCGACCAGCTGACCTATGGGGAGTACGTCCTCTCCATGCCCGAGAGCACCGCGCTCTTCGTCTTCACCATGAAGCCGTTGGAAGGCAGCGCCATCCTGGAACTGAACCCGTCGTTGATCCTGACGATCGTGGACCGGCTCTTCGGCGGCGCCGGGGCGGGCGCGATCAACCGGGATCTGACCAGCATCGAGACCGCCGTGGTGACCAAGCTCGTTCGCCAGGGTTTGGAGGTGCTGGAGGCGACCTGGCGCCGGATCGTGCCGCTGCAGCCGGAGCTGGTCGAGCTGACCAAGAGCCCCCAGATGCTCCAGCTGCTCCCCAACACCGAGACAGTCATCCTGATCACCTTCGAGCTGCGGATCTCCGACTTCAACGGGATCCTCTCCATCTGCTACCCCTACCTGTGCATGGAGCCGATCATCCCGAACCTGTCGAGCCGCCATGCGCTGCTGGGACAGGGCAAGCGCACGGTGGATGAGGGCCCCGTCTGGATTTCGCGGCACCTGGCGGACTCGGCCTTGCCGATCAGCGTGGAGCTCGGCCAGGCGGAGCTCACCGTCTCCGAGTTCCTCAAGCTGCGGCTCGGGGACGTGCTCAAGCTTCGGCAGAAGGTCGAGGATCCGGTATCGGTCCTGGTCGGCGGACAGCGGATGTCGGTCGCGTGGCCGGGATTGCAGGGCCGCCGCCGGGCGGTTCGGCTGGAGACCGCTTTGGCGGCAGACGTGGAAGAGAGGCAAACATGAGCCCCGACAAAGACGACACCCCGGTCAACCCGGGCGGCGATATCGGCGACGAGGATCTCCGGCGGATCCTGGGTGAGGACTATGGCGCCGTCATCGGCAAGGAAGCCGAGGCTCCCGCCGCGACCGCGTCGGATCCGCCGTCCGGCGAAGCCGGCGCTGCGGCGGCGCCCGAACCGATGGTCGGCATGTCCAGCACCGAAGCCGAGGCCTGGGCCGGTCGCGTGCAGCAGGAGATGGAGGCGGGCGCCCCCGGCGGCGAGCCCGCGGTGGCCCCGGCCGCGCCACCCGCGGCGACCCCGACGGTTCAGCCGGCGCGTTTCGCGCAATTGGAGGATCGCGCCGCTCCCCGGCAGGGAAGTATCGACCTGCTGCTGGACGTCCGGTTGCCCGTGAGCGTCGAGCTCGGCCGGACCGAAATGGAGGTCAAGTCCATCCTGGAGTGCGGACCGGGCACCGTCCTGGAGCTGACCAAGCTGGCGGGCGAACCGGTCGACATCTTCGTCAACGGACGCATGATCGCCCAGGGAGAGGTGGTGGTGGTGGATGAGCACTTCGGCGTGCGGGTGACGAATCTCCTCTCGCCGAGAGACCGCGTGCGGAGCCTGGCGTGAGGCCGCGCACTCCAAGGAAGGGCGAGGACGCGCTTTCCCCGAACGGACAGGGGGCCAGGCGCACGGACTGTGCGGTGGCCGCGGCTCTGATGGCGGGAGCGGCGCTCTCGTGGGCCGCGCCGGTCCTGGCCGGCGCGGTGGCCGGCGGCATGACGAGCGGCCTGGCCGATTTGCCGGCGGCCTCGCTGCCCGATGCGGGGGGCACGGTGGCGCGTCTGGCCATTGCCCTGGCGCTCGTTGTCGGCCTGATCCTGATCCTCCAACGCCTGGCGCGGCGTTTCGGGCAGGGTCTGGGACGGGGGAGCCGCGACGACCAGATCGAGATCCTGGGACAGCGCGCGCTGGGTCCGCGCCTGACGCTGACGCTGGTGCGGGTGATGGAGCGCGACATTCTGCTCGGCGTCTCGCCGCAGGGGATCCGGGCGGTCGCCGATCTCGGAACCCCGGAGGCCCGCCACGCTCCCTCCTTCCCCGGCACGGGGGATCTGACCGCCGCGACCTTGGCCGGCACTTCCTCGGGGCAGCCGTGGCCATCGCCGGAGCCGCGCGAGGGCCATGCGTTCGATCCGTCCGCCGCATCTCATCCGTCCGCTGCATCCCATCCGTCCGCTGCATCTCATCCGTCCGGTCGGCTCCATCCGCTCCAATGGCCGGGTCCGGCCGATCCCCCGGCCGGCAGCGTTTCGCGATTCGAAGGCGAACTGCGCGAGCGCCTGTCGGCGTTGCAGCGCCGCTATCCACGCCTGACGGATTGCGGACCAGAACAACGGGGTCCCGTGTCGTGATGAAGTTCGAGGAACTGCAGGCCGCTCGGTCGTTGCGCCGGATGCCGGGTGGATCCGGGACTCCCGCCATCCGCGGGGGCGAGCAGAGAGCCGAGAGCCACCTGGCGGATCGCTGGCGCGGCCGTCTGCTCGCCCCGGCGCTCGCGATTCTGGCGCTGTGCGCGGCAACGGCGCCCGCGCTGGCCGACCCCACGCTGAAGCTGGCGCTGGAGAACGGCGGCGGGCCGCAAGGGATGGCGACCACGCTGCAGATCATCCTGCTGCTGACGGTCCTCTCGCTCGTGCCGGCCATTCTCCTGATGGTCACCTCCTTCGCCCGCATCGTGGTCGTGCTCTCCTTCCTCCGCCAGGCCATGAGCACGCCGCAGATGCCGCCGAACCAGATCCTGCTGGCGCTGGCTCTCTTCCTGACGTTCTTCGTGATGGGGCCGACCTTCGATACCATTCATCACCAGGCGTTGCGTCCCTACCTGGACGGCGAGATGACGAGCCTGGAAGCGCTCAAGACCGGAGCGGAGCCGGTCCGCGAGTTCATGCTCCGGCAGACGCGGGAGAAGGATCTGGCGCTCTTCGTCCAGCTCTCCCGCTCGCCCCGGCCCGAAACTTCCGAGGAGCTTTCGCTGGCGGTCATCACGCCGGCCTTCATGATCTCGGAGCTGAAGACCGCCTTCGAGATCGGCTTCATGCTCTACCTGCCGTTTCTGATCATCGACCTGGTGGTGGCCTCGGTGCTGATGTCCATGGGGATGCTGATGCTGCCGCCGGCCATGATCTCGCTTCCTTTCAAGGTCCTGCTCTTTGTGTTGGTCGACGGGTGGAACCTCGTCGTCCGTTCCCTGGTCACCAGCTTTCGCTAGCCCGGCCGGGCGGCGGATCGCTTCGCCACAAACGCGTCAGGGCCGCCCCGGACGGCCCGGTCCAGGAGGGACTTCATGCAGCGCAACCACCGCCGAGGAGGCGCCGATGAGCGCCAATGAAGCGATTGTCCTCTTTCAGAAGGCGCTCTTCCTGGCGGTCCTGCTGGCGGCGCCGATGCTGTTCTTTGGATTGGTCGCGGGGCTTTTGGTCTCGATCTTCCAGGCCGTGACGCAGATCCAGGAGATGACGCTGACCTTCATCCCGAAGATCCTGGCGGTCGTGCTTTCGCTCTTCCTGTTTCTCCCCTGGATCCTGCAGCGGATGATGAGCTTCACGATCGAGGTGTTCGGAAGGATCCCTCAGGTCCACTAGCCCGGCACGATCCGAGGCTGATGGACCATGCCGGCCGGGGACGGGCGCCGGGTTTCGGAGCGCAAGACGTGACGCCGGAGCGGGAGACGTGACGCCGGGGCGAGAGGCGTGACGCCGGGCGAGAGGCGTGATGCCGGAGAGGGAGGCGTGATGCCGGAGTACGAGCGGATCGAGGTGTTCCTCGGCGTCTATGTCCGCTGCCTCGCCTTCTTCGGGGTGGGCCCACTTCTGGCCGACCGCAAGATCCCGATGCAGGTCAAGGCGCTGCTGGCGCTGGCCACGGCCATGGCGCTTTTCCCGGCGCTTCCTCGCCACTCCTGGGTCTTCGAGAAGACGCTTCTGGGGCTGGCGCTGCTCCTGGGTCGCGAGGTTCTGCTGGGGGCCGCGCTCGGCCTGGTCGCCTCGCTCGTCTTCACGGGGGTCAAAGCGGCCGGCGAACTGCTCGGCATCCAGATGGGGTTGTCCATCGCCAGCGTCTTTGATCCCGCCGAGTCGGGACAGACTTCCCTCATCGCTGAGCTGCAAGGGTTGCTGGCGGTCCTGCTCTTCCTGCTGGTCGACGGGCACCACGCGATCCTGCGCGCCCTGGCGTATTCGCTGGAGCAGGTTCCTCCCGGAGGCGGACTCGATCCCGCGGCGCTCGCGGCGGCGGTCGTCCCCATGGCCGGGAGCGTCTTCCTCATGACCCTCCAGATCGGGGCGCCGGTTCTGGGCGCGCTGTTTCTGACCGACGCTGCCCTGGGATTTGTCGCCCGGGCCGTGCCCCAGATGAGCGTCTTCATTGTCGGGATCCCACTGAAGATCGGTATTGGAATCCTGTTAATGGTTGTCACAACACCACTTTTCGCCACATTGCTCAACCAGCACTTCAACCGCCTCGGGCCCCAGCTTATCAAGATTCTCTCTGGCATGTAGGTTGAACCGGACCCCCCGCCTGCCGCCGCTGCCATTGGTGGAGCAGGATCCTGGAAGGGGGTTGGGGCTTGGCCCGAGACACGTACGGAGAGCGGACGGAGCGCGCGACACCCCGGCGTCTGGAAGAGGCCCGGCGCGAGGGGAACGTCGCCCGCAGCACCGAGCTGACCAGCGCCCTGGTCCTGCTGTCGGGCGTCATTGGCCTCGCGGTCTTCGGCGGGAAGATCCTGCGCGATCTCGCCGCCGTCGTCCGCGGCGGCCTCGGCTCCATGGCGCATCCCGCAATCGACGAAGCTTCGATCATTGCCCGGTTCCAGGCCGATTCGCTCCATATCTTCTGGATGATCCTGCCGCTGCTCGCCGTCCTGGTTCTGGCCGGGATGGCGGGCAACGTCCTGCAAGTGGGCTTTCTGATGACCTCGCGGCCGTTGCAGCCCCGCTGGGCGGTGCTCAATCCGGTCGAGGGGTTCCGCCGCATGTTCTCGCTCCGCTCGGGGCAGGAACTGCTCAAGGCGATCCTGAAGGTCACGATCATCGCGGTCGTCGCCTACGTCACCGTCAAGGCCGACATGGATCGCCTGGTGCCGCTGGCCGGGGTCTCCGAAGGGGAGTTCGCCTCCCGCATCGGCCAGGCCACCATCCGCCTCGGCCTGCGCGTGTCCCTCTCCCTCCTCGTGCTCGCGGTCCTCGACTACGGCTACCAGCGCTGGGAGCACGAGCGCGGCCTACGCATGACCCGCCAGGAAGTGGAGGAGGAGCAGAAGCAGACCGAGGGCGATCCGCGCGTGAAGGGGCGCATCCGGCTCTTGCAGCGGATGCTCGCCCGGCGGCGGATGATGACCGAGGTCAAGACCGCCGACGTCGTCATCACCAACCCGGTCCACGTCGCCGTCGCGCTGCGCTACGACCGGCTGACCATGGCGGCGCCGGTGGTGGTGGCCCGCGGGATGCGCAAGCTGGCCGAGCGGATCAAGGCGGTGGCCCGGGAGAACAGTGTCCCGGTGGTTGAGGATCCGCCGCTGGCCCGTCTCCTCTACAAGGAGGCCCGGCTCGGGCAACCCATCCCGGCGGCGCTCTACCAGGCGGTGGCGCAGGTCCTGGCGCATGTCTGGCGCTTGAACCGGAAGGCCTGGTGATGGACCGTCCGCGGGGGGAACTCGGCGTCGCGCTGGTCGTGCTGCTCATCCTGGGCATCATGATCCTGCCGCTGCCGACGTGGATTCTCGACGGCCTGCTGGTCTTGGACCTGGCGCTGGCGCTCGTGATCCTGCTCATGACCGTCTACATCCAGCAGCCGCTGAAGTTCAACGTCTTCCCCACCCTGCTCCTGCTGGCCACGCTCTACCGGCTGTCGCTGAACATCGCGGCGACCCGCGTCATCCTGCTGCAGGGAGAGGGCGGGCAGGTCATCGAGTCCTTCGGCAACTTCGTCGTCGGCGGCAACTACGCGGTCGGCCTCATCGCCTTCCTCATCCTCACCATCATCCAGTTCGTCGTCATCACCAAGGGCGCGACCCGCATCGCGGAGGTGGCGGCGCGCTTCACCCTCGACGCCATGCCGGGCCGGCAGATGGCCATCGACGCCGACCTCAACGCCGGCCTGATCGACGAGGCCGAGGCGCGCACCCGCCGTCAGGATATCTCCCGCCAGGCGGACTTCTACGGGGCCATGGACGGAGCGGCGAAGTTCGTCCGTGGCGACGCGGTCGCGGCGCTCATCATCGTCGTCATCAACATCCTGGGCGGTTTCGTCATCGGGGTGCTCCAGCACAAGATGTCGATGGGCGAGTCGTTGCGCACCTACGTCCTCCTGACGGTGGGCGACGGCCTGGTGGCGCAGATCCCGGCGCTGATCGTCTCCACCGCCTCGGGCATCCTGGTCACGCGTTCCGATGGGCAGCGTTCCCTTGGGACCGAACTGGGATCGCAGCTCTTCCGGGAGCCCCGGGCCGCGCTCGGAGCCGGGGCCATCCTTTTCCTGCTCGGCATCGTGCCGGGCATGCCGACGCTTCCCTTCGTGCTCCTGGCCGGCGTCGCCGTGGCCGCCGGGCTGAGCGCACGCCGCGGCCAGGAGAGGCAGCGCGCCCGCGAGGAGGCCGAGGACAAGCAGAAAACCACCCAGGCGCCCGAGCGGGTCGAGCGCCTCCTGACGGTGGATCCCCTGGAACTCGAGATCGGCTTCGGGCTGATCCCCCTGGTTGACGAGCAGCGCGACGGCGGCGACCTGCTGCGGCGCATCACGCTGGTCCGACGCCAGTGCGCCACCGAACTGGGGCTGGTGGTTCCCCCCGTGCGCGTGCGCGACAACATCCGGCTTCCCCAGGAGAACTACGTCCTTCTGCTGAAGGGTGTGGAGATCGCCCGCGGGTCGGTCATCCTGGGCAAGCTCCTGGCGATGTCTCCCGGCTCGGGGGCGGTGCCGATCGACGGCCTGGCCACCACCGAACCGGTCTTCGGCCTCTCGGCGCTGTGGATCGATCCGGCCCGCCGCGACGAGGCCGAGATGGCGGGCTACACCGTGGTCGAGCCGGCCGCGGTCATCGCCACGCACCTGGCCGAGACCATCAAGGCCCACGGCGCCGAGCTCCTCGGCCGCCAGGACGTCCAGCTCATGATCGACCAGGTGAAGCAACGCACCCCCGCGGTGGTGGAGGAGCTGATCCCGCAGCACCTGACGGTGGGGGGCATCCAGAAGGTCCTGCAACGGCTGCTCCGGGAACGGGTCTGCGTGCGCGATCTCGTGACGATTCTCGAGACCCTGGCCGACCACGCGCCGGCCACGAAGGATCTCGACACCCTGGTCGAGCACGTGCGCGAGGCGCTGGGCCGCGCGATCACGCAGCAGTATCGCGACGCCAAGGGCAACTTGTCGGTCATCACGCTCGATCCGCCGCTGGAGCAGGACCTGATTTCGCTGGTCAAGCCGGGCGACGGGGCCGGCAAGCTGCTCGTCGCGCCCGAGGCCGCGCGCCCTCTGCTGGAGCGGGTTTCGGAGGCGGTGCATCGCTCGCTCGCCCAGACGGCCCAGCCGGTCCTGCTCTGTTCACCGTACCTGCGTCCCTACCTGCGCGGGTTCCTCGAGCGGGCGTTGCCCCACGTCGCCGTGCTCTCGTACGGCGAGGTCCTATCCGCCGGGACGGTCCGCACCGTCGCCACCGTGAGGATGGAGCATGCACATCAAGAGGTTTGAAGGACGCGACCTGCAGGAGGCGCTGGCGCGTGTCCGTGGCGAACTGGGCCCCGAGGCGGTGATCCTCGAAACCGGGCGCGCCCCGGGGGCCGGGACCGTCACGATCCTGGCGGCGCATCCGCGCCCGAGTGCGGCCGAGCCGGAGTCCAGTTCCTACCCGATGAAGGAAAGCCGGAGTCCCTCGCGGCTGCGGCTCCTCCCCGAGGGAGAGGCCACCGGGCCGGCGCGGATCCCGGTCGAGGCCGGCACGGTGGCCGGCGGCTCGGCCCCTCCGTGGCAACGAATGGCCGGCGCCTGGCGGGGGGCTCGCGCAGCTTCATCGTCTCCGGCGGCCGCGCCCCACGTCGCGCGCCAGGTGCCGGTCTCCGAGGAGCTCAAGGGCCGGATCGCGCATCTCTCGCGCCTGGTGCGCTCCGATCACTTCTCCGCGGTGCCGCTCCCGTTGCGCCAGCTCTATCTCGATCTGACCGACGCGGAGGTCGATGCCGATCTCGTCTTCAGCATCCTGCGCCGCATGGGCGACGCGCCCCTTCCCGGTCAGTTCATCCCCGCGCCTCCCGACGATGTCCTGGCGCTCCTGCGGGGTCTCGTCCGTTGCGGCGGAGCGGTCGAGGCGGGGCCGGGCCGGCGAGTGCTGGCGCTGGTCGGGCCGACCGGCGTGGGCAAGACGACCACGGTGGCCAAGATCGCCGGACAGGCGGCCTTCGGGCCGGGAAGGCGGGTCGCTCTGGTCTCCAGCGACACCTACCGGGTCTTCGGCGCGCAGCATCTCGCCAGCTACGCCGCCCTGATGGGGCTGCCCTTCCAGAGCGTGGCCACCGCGGCCGAACTGCGTTGGCTGCTGGAGGGCGAGTTCGCCGGGGCCGACCTCGTGCTGATCGACACCTCGGGGCGGTCGCCGCGGGATCCTCGCGGCATCGAGGAGATCCGGCAGCTTCTGGCCGCGTGCCCGGATCTCGACATCCAACTTGTCCTGCCGGCGAACGCTCGCGCTCGGGACCTGGCGCTGGCCCTGGAGTCCTTTCGGGTTCTGCCGGTCGATCATCTCCTCTTCACGAAGGTGGATGAGGCCACGTCGATCGGTGGCGCCTTCAGCACAACGCTCAAGGCACGTCGTCCGGTGTCCTACCTCGGCACCGGCCAGGAAGTGCCCGACGACCTTGTCCCCGCCTCCGTCGAGAGGTTGACCGCGGGGCTTCTGGCAGGGGGAGAACATGAGTGATCAGGCGAACCGGCTGCGAAGCCTCCGCGAGGCGGCGCGGGCCGGACAGCGCGGCGGAAGCAGCCGCGGCGAGATTCCGGCGGATGGCGGCAACAACCGTCGCGAGGGGCTGGCCCGTGGGGGCCGGCAAGGCGGCGCGCCTCCACGAGGAGAGGCCCCCTGCAAGCCCGACTTCCTGTCGATGAGCGGCGGCCGGCCAGGCCTGACGCTGACGGGCCCGCGCGCGCGGGTTCCTTCCTCCAACGCCCTCGGCCGTCCGCAGGGCGGCCGGCGCCCCGCGGTGCGTTCGATTGCCGTGACCAGCGGCAAAGGTGGGGTGGGCAAAACCTCGGTGGCGACCAACCTCGCCCTCGCCTTCGCCCGCCGCGGCCGCCGCGTGCTGTTGATCGACGGAGACCTGTCCCTGGCCAACGTCGACCTGCTCTTTGGGATGGTGCCGACGCGCAATCTGGGCGACGTCGTCCTGGGCCAGGCCGGCATCGAGGACGTGATCCTGGATACCGCCGAAGGAGTGCGGTTGCTGCCCGCCGCCTCCGGCGTCGAGGAACTGGCCGACCTGGACGACTTCCGGCGCGAGAAGCTCCTGCGGGAGCTGAGCCGGCTGGAAACCGACACCGACCTCATCGTCCTGGACACGGGCAGCGGGATCGGACGGCAGTCCGTCCACCTGGCGCGCGCGGCCAGCCAGGTCCTCATCGTGACGACGCCTGAGCCGACCGCCTTCAGCGACGCCTACGCCATGCTCAAGGTGCTCAGTCGCGGCCGGCTGAGCTGCACCCCCGGCCTGCTGGTCAACATGGCGAGTTCGGCGACGGAAGCGCGCGACACCGAGCGCCGCATCCGCCTGGTCTCCGAACGGTTCCTGGGAGTACGGCCGGACTACCTCGGACACGTGCTCCTCGACAGCGCCGTCGGAGCCGCGGTCCGCCGGCAGGAGCCCCTCATGAAGATCTATCCGAAGAGCCCGGCGGCCACCTGCATCGACAACCTGGCCGGGCGGCTCCTGGAGTGGCCGCTGGCTCCGGAACCGGGCGCGGCGGAACCGGAGGGTTTCTTCCTGAAGGTGGCAGGACTCGATGGCTGACGGTCGCAAGGAGAGCGAGATGGCTCACTACCTCAACAGCATCGCGGTGGTCCTGGCGTTGGGCGCCGCCATTGTCGCGACCCTGATCGGGACCTGGCAGGAGATGCCGCTGCCCGGCCTCGTGCTCCGCTGCGCCGTCAGCGCGGCGGTGGTCTACGGGTTCGCCAGGTTTGCGGGAGAGATGGGAAGCCGGGCCGTCCTGCGCGGCCTGGCCGAACACGCCGTTGACCAGGAACAGGCTTCCGCGGACGGCCACCCGTCCGCCGGGGGCCCGGCGGAGAAGAAGGCGGCCTGACCGTTCGCGTGGAGCGGCCGGCCGGAAACGACGCAGAGCGGGCGGGAGGAGAGACCACATGACATACGCGGCAGCCAAGGCCATGGTGCAGGGTCCGGTCATGAACCAGGGGTTCGACGACAAGGAAGCCGCCCTCAAGCGTTACTTCCCCCTGGTGAAGTACGTGGTCGACAAGATCGCTAACGGACTTCCCAAGTCGATCGAACGGGGAGACCTGACCAACACCGCCTTGATCGGCCTCTTCGACGCCCTGGAAAAGTACGACGAAACCCGGGGCACCAAGTTCGAGACGTACGCCATCTGGCGGATCAAGGGCGCGGTCCTCGACGAGCTTCGTTCGCTGGACTGGGCCTCGCGCACCACGCGGCGCAAGGCCCGGGAGATCGAGCGGGTCTGTCAGTCCCTCGACCAGAAGCTGGGGCGCTCGGCCAGCGAGCACGAGATGGCCGAGGCCATGGGGCTTTCCCTCCACGAGTTCGTCCGCCTGCTCGAGGAGGTGCGGGGCACGGTGCTGCTCTCGCTCGACCAGAGCCTGCAGGTGGATGACGAGCACGACCTGGCGGGGCTGGCCGACATGATCGAGGACAAGACCGTCGAGGATGTGCTGGGGCGCATCGAGGAGGAAGAGTCCCGCCACGTGCTCCTCGACCTGGTCAACGGCCTTTCCGAGCAGGAACGTCTGGTGGTGGCGCTCTACTACTACGAGGAGATGACCTTGAAGGAGATCGGGGAGGCGCTGCAGATCTCCGAGTCGCGCGTCTCCCAGATCCACACCAAGGCGATCCTCCGGCTGAAAGGCCGGCTGGGACGCGTCCTCGTCTAGCGAGAGCGCGGGGCGGAGGGTCAGGCCGTGGTCGAGTTCGGCGGGGTCAAGGAGACGCTGGCGCAGACGCAGGCGGCCGAGCGGGTGCAGGAAGGCGCCCGTCGCCAGGGGGAGCAGCAGCAGCAGAGTCTGGCCGTCCGGCTGGACCGGCAAGCGGATCTCCGCGAGCACCAGGTCAACGCCCCCGGACAGCCCGAGCCCGGCGAGCTTGATCCGGACGCGCGCCGCCAGGGCGAAGACCGCGGCGGCGGGAGGCAGCAGGAGAAGGGACAGGATGCTCCGAGCGGCCCCGCGCCGCCGGAACAGGATCGGGGCCGGCACATCGACGTGCGGGCCTGAAGGAGGTTCGCGATCCATGAGCAGGAGGCAACGCAAGCCCTGGATCTGGGCGGCGGCGGTGCCCGTCATCCTTGCGGCCGTCGTGGGACGCAGCGCCTGGGACTCCTGGGCCGGCAGGCCCTTCTCGGCTAGCGGGCGCCATGCCGAGACGGTCGCGTCCGTCGCGGCGCCGGTCGCGCGAGTCGCGGCGGAGGACCAGGCGCGGCAGGAGCGGTTGCTGGAACAGATCGAGACGGCCCGGCAGGGGCTCATCGCCGCGCAGACCGCCCTGCGGAAGAACGCGACGCCCGTGTCTCGCGCAGCCGCGGCGAAGGAGCCCGGCCGCCTCACCGCGGCCCCGGCGCGACCGCGCTCCCTTCCGGCGGACCTGCGTCTCTCGGCGCTCTTCGGTGTGACCGGCTCTTCGCTCGCGCTGGCCGCCGTGGTGGCGTGGAAGAGGCGCCGGGGGCGCGGCGGCGCGCGCGATCATTCCTCGTCGGCGGGCTCGACCGCTCGAAGCCGCGTCGCCTTGCCTGCTCCGGACGAAGGTCCGGGAAGTGCGGGCAACACGCCCCGCGCATCGTCCGCCCCGGTTTCCGATCCGTGCCTTCCTTCGGTCGAGGAGCTTGCGCCTGCCGGCGCCTCTCCCGCTCTGGAGGAGCGCCTGGCGACGCTGGAGGAGTCTCTGCTGCAACTCGTGAAGGCCGTGGAAGAGATCGCCTCGTCCCTGGACGGAGCCTCGCGGGAGCGCGGCCCGATCGAATGTGTCGAGGTGGCCCGCGAAGGGGCCGAGCCGGTCCCCGCTCCACGCGGGGTCGATCGTGCGGTCCAGCCCGCCTCGCCGCGCGAGGCCTCGCCGAGCGAACCGGCGGACGCGGCGGCCGGTGCGCCGAGTTCCGCGGATGGACGCGATCTGGCGCGCATCCGCCGCGCGGTGTTGCGTCTCTCGGCGGAGGGATGGGAGGAAGAGCGGATCGCCTCACGCCTGCGTCTCGGCGCCGCCGACGTTGCTCTCATCCGTAAGTCGCGGCCACTCGGGCCTCTAACAAGTCGGGATGCGGAGCAGGCTGTCGCCTGCCGATAGAACGTCGGGAGCCCATGGAAGGGGCGCCCATCCACAGGACCTCTGCACCAACGGAGCAAGGAACATGCGGCGACGAAACGGAAACGGATCCCAGCAGCTTCAGGACGTCACCGAGCGCTTCCGGCGCGGCGAACAGAAACTTGTTCGCCTGATGGAGGAGGAGGGGCTGATCAATGAGCGCGAGCGAACGCAGCTACTGGAACAGATTCATCGATCGGTTGCGCAGAAGCGGTCCTCCGAAGTGCTCTCCACCGCCCATACCATCCACAACAAGCTGATCCGGGTTCTGCAGGAGAGCAAAGGCTCCTCCACTCGCCGCGAGACCGGCGAACTCGAGGTGCTGATGGAGCTCTCCCGACTCATCCAGAATTCGACTGAGCCGGGACGGGTGCTGGAGGAGGTGCTGGACCTCATCGCGAAGGGAGTCGACTACGAGAACGGCACCATCTTCACGCTCAACCGTGGCAGCGGGCAGCTGGCCGTCGCGGCCGTCCGCGGCCAGCACGTGGACCTCATCAAGGGCGTCCATTTCGAACTGGGGTCCGGCTTCTCCTCCTGGGTGGCCAAGCAGAAGAAGCCGATCCTGCTCAACGATCTCCATCCAGCGGGGCGCGTGGGCGAGCCCGACATCGGCTCCTTCCTCTCCGTGCCGATGGTGGTGCAGGGGGAACTGATCGGCGTGCTCAACCTGAGCCACTCCGCCTCCGGGGCCTTCAACGACGAGCAGCTTCGTCTGGCCACACTCTTCGCCGCCCAGGCGGCGGCCATCCTGCAGCGCGTGCTCATGTATGAGGAAATGGCTCGACTGGCCATCACCGACGACCTCACCGGTCTGTTCAACCGCCGGCACTTCCTCGATCGGCTGGCTTGCGAGATCAAGCGCGCGCAGCGTTACGGCCAATGTTTCTCGATCGTTTTCCTTGATATCGACAACTTCAAGGTTATCAATGATACGTGGGGCCACAGTCTGGGGGATCGCATCCTGGGCGACCTGGGGCGTCTGCTCACGCGGTGGGGACGCGGCTCAGACCTGATCGCGCGCTACGGCGGCGAGGAGTTCGTCGCCCTGCTGCCGATGACCGACTCGCCGCAGGGGATGAAGGCGGCCGACCGCCTCCGGCACCTCGTGCAGGAGCACTCCTTCCCGCGGCGCAAGCGCATCACGGTGTCGCTGGGGGTGACGTCCTTCCCGCGAGACGGAGAGACGGCCGAGGATCTGCTGCAGCGGGCCGACGAGGCTCTCTACTCGGCCAAGAACCTCGGCCGCAACCAGACGGTCTGCTTCGAGCGGGTGGCGGCGTGAGGCCGGGGAGGCCGTGGAACCGCCGGCCGGGCGCGAACTGCCAGGCCACGAAGAGGAAGACGACGTTGGCCCGGTCTGGCCAGGAAGGCTAGGTCCCCGGACCGGCGGCAGGAGACGTGGAGAAGGGCCGGGAGGCGGGAGACGGGAGCCGACTGTCCGGCATCCGGGATCCGGGAGCCGGTGTGCGGGATCTGGGATACGGGAGACGGGATCCGGTATCCGGGATGCGGTATCCGAAGCGCGATTTCGGATTCCGGGACACGGAGTCCGCACACGGGACGCGGCCGGGAACTCCCGCTCGGGGTGATCACGCCTATGGACGGTGACACGGGAATGAGTTGCGGTGGGGCGCCGGAAAAGCCGCCGGCGGAACTGCCTCGCTTGCTCGTGGTCGATGACGAGGAGGAGCTGCTTCAGGTCTTTGTCGAGTTCCTCCAGTCCGAGCCCTACCAGTTGGAGGTCGCGCGCACCGGGACCGAGGCGATCGCCAAGGTCAGGGAGTCGAAGTTCGACCTCGTCGTCACCGACCTGAATCTGCCCGGGGCCGACGGCATCATGGTGCTGCACGAGGCCAAGCAGGCGGATCCGCAGGTCGAGATCATCGTGCTGACCGGCAACGCCTCGATCCTGACGGCGGTCGACGCCCTCCGCCACGGCGCCTACGACTACGTCCTCAAACCTTTCGATCTCTTCGAGATGGACCAGACCATCCGCAAGGCCCTGGAGCGAAGGCGGCTGCTGGCCGAGAACCACCGCTTCATCGAGAGCCTGCAGGAAGCCAACGCCGAGCTGCTCGCCAGCCAGGAAGAACTGCGGCGCCATCGGGATCAGCTCCGGCAGATGGTGGACGAGGCCACGCTGCGGGTGCGAACCCTCTATGAAGTGGGCCAGGAGATCACCTCCACACTGGATCTGCACCACACCCTGGACCTGATCCTCAGCCGGAGCCTGCAACTGACCGGCGCCAGCCGGGGGGCGCTCTACCTGATGGACGAAACCTCCGGCCGCCTCGAGTGCCGTGTCACGCGCGGCGTCGAGGAAGGCACCGGCGACCACCAGGGCCTGGTCAGGGTCATCGAGTCGGTCCACCAGGAGGTGGTCGAACAAAAGCGGCCGATCCTCTCGGGCGGTCCGGACGCGACGGCCGGCTCGCTGCTGGTCGTGCCGCTTCTGCAAAGCGGGGACCTCACCGGAACGGTGGCGGTTCACTCCGAGCGCGGCCGTTCGCTCTCCCGTGACGACGAGGAACTGCTGGCCAGCCTGGCGGCGCAGGCCTCCATCGCGATCAACAACGCGCGCGTCTACGAGAAGATCCGTGACCTGGAGCGGCTCAAGTCGGAGTTCGTGGCCGTGGTCTCCCACGAGGTTCGCACGCCGCTGACCTCGATCAAGGGCACCCTGGAGCTGTTGGCCGATGCGCGCTACTTCGAGGTGGCCGACCCGCAGAAGCAGCTCTTCGACATCTGCCAGACCAACGTCGAGCGGCTGGAGGCGTTGATCAACGACATCCTCGACTTCTCCAAGCTCGAATCCTCACGCCTCTCCCACAACTTCGTCGGCACCTCGATCGAGAAACTCGTCGACAGCGTCCTCTTGAACATCTCCAAGGTCGCCGAACGCAAACGGATCCGGTTGGCCAAGGAGATCGCGGGGCCCCTTCCGGAAGTCCAGGCCGACGAGTTGAGGATCGTCCAGGTGATGAACAACCTGGTGGCCAACGCCATCAAGTTCTCCGGGCCCGACAAGGAGATCCGGATCCGCCTGAGCGCGCGGGACAAGGGCGTCGTCGTGGAAATCCGCGACGAGGGAGTGGGGATCGCGCCGGAGGATCTGCCCAAGCTCTTCCATCGTTTCCGCCAGCTCGATTCCAGCAGCACCCGCAAGACGGGCGGAACCGGACTCGGGCTGACCATCTCCAAGGGGATCATCGAGGAGCACGGCGGGCGCATCTGGGTGCAGTCGGTGGTCGACCGGGGGAGCAGCTTCTTCTTCTGGATTCCCGTGTCCGCGGGCGTCGGATCGCCCGCCCCCGAAGCGAAGAGCGCGGACTCCCCGGCCGCCACGGATCCTGCCAAGAGCCGGTAGCGCGCCTCGCCTTTTCCATTGACATCCAGAAAGTCGTTCTCCTATGGTCCGCGGGAGTTGGGCGACTGTCCCGTTCGTCCGTGCCGCGCAGGAGGCGTGGCGGCGAGAGCGTTCGAGGGGTCTGGGGTAGCATGTCGGGAGACGAGTGTCCGAGTCTACGCAATCCGAAACAGCGGGAATTGAGACAGCCTGAACATCAACCTCTGGATTCGGATCCGAGTTCGGAGAGAAAGCCCGAGCGGCTGGCGTCCACGCGCCAGCTCCGAAAACGTCAACTCGCCCTGGTTCTGGCCGACGCCGCGCTGGCCGAGGTTTTTTTCGTCCTGGCGCTGGGCATCGGGCACTCCATCGATCTGGGCGCCGGCATCGCGGGTCCCGCTTCGCGTCCGCTGGCGGGGCTTCTCGCCGTGCTTTTCCCCGTCATCGTGGCCAGCCGCGGTCTCTATCGACTGGGACGGTTTCCGTCGCGCCGGCGCCAGGCGATGGCCGGACTGCGCGCGGTGCTCTGGTCCATCGGTCTGGGCGCGGCCGCGCTCTTTCTCTTTGCGCGAGAGATCCCGTGGTCCTTGCGCAGCACGCTGATTCTCTACCATGCGCTGCTGGCGATCTGGATGGTGTTGGTCCGGCCTTGGATCTCGGTGTCGCTGCAGAAGCACCTGCTCCGCTCGGCCGTCCACCGCAAGGTGCTCATCTTCGGAAGCGGCGCGCCGCTGATCGAACTGGCGCGCGCCCTGCGACGCAACCGCCGGGGCACGGATGTGCTGGCCTGCGCTGACCAGCCGAACCCGGGCTGCGCCTGGCCTTATCCGTTCTACCCCTGCGAGCTCGAGGAGACTCCCGATCTGGCGCGGGACCTGGGAGTCGATCTGGTGCTCCTGGCTCGCCCCGACATCCCGCGGGAACAGGTCGTGCGCATCAGCGATCGGCTGCTGGAGCAAGGGTGCGAGGTGCGGGTCGCGCGCAACATGTTCATGCGGCTCATCGACTCCATCCCGATCGAGACAGTGGGTGGATTCCCGCTCTTGCCTGTTGGCGAGACCCCGCTCACCGGCAGCGCCGAACGGGCAAAGCGCACCGTGGACCTCGCGGCCATCTGCGTGGGGGCCATCTTCGCCCTGCCGTTGCTCCTCCTTCTCGCTCTGTTGGTGCGACTCAGTTCTCCCGGGCCCATCCTCTACCGGCAGATCCGGGTGGGCCGCAACGGCCAGCATTTCGTGTTCTACAAGTTCCGCTCGATGCGCGTGGCGCCGGAGGATCCGGTGCACCAGCAGTACGCCTCGAGCCTGGTCGCCGGGGAAGGGGAGGCCGTCACGGGGCGCGACGGGCACAAGGTCTACAAGCTCGTGGACGACTCGCGCGTCACGCCGATCGGCCGTTTCCTCCGGCGGACCAGCCTCGACGAACTGCCCCAGCTTCTCAACGTCTTCCGCGGCGAAATGAGCCTGGTCGGCCCGCGGCCTTGCCTTCCGTTCGAATGGCAGCTCTACAAGGACTGGCAGAAGCGCCGGCTCGCTGTGACGCCGGGGATGACCGGCCTCTGGCAGGTAACCGGCCGCAGCTACGTCACCTTCGAGGACATGGTCCTCCTGGACCTCTTCTACATAGCCAACTGGTCGTTTGCTGTGGACGTCCGGTTGCTTCTGCGGACGGTTCCAGTCATGATCTTCGGCAAGGGGGGGGTCTAGCGGCCCAGCGCGGCCCCGGCCGAAGCGCCGGCGGGCTGGCTGGCCGATCTGTCCGGCGCCCGCGCCTGGTCACCGGAGTTGCCGCGCCCCCACGGATTCATCGAGGCCGGTCCGCCGCGGGCATCGGCCGGAGGGGAGTGATGTTGCACGTCGGAGTTGTCGGTTGTGGCTACTGGGGCCCCAACCTGGTGCGCAACCTCCATGAGAACAGGCTCTGTAGCCAGGTCTCCATCTGCGACCTGGACGAGTCCAAACTGGACCGGCTGCGGCTGCGATATCCCTCGGTCCGCGCCTACATCGACTACGAGGAGATGCTGGCGCAGGGCGATCTCGATGCCGTGATGATCGCCACCACCCCGGCGCAGCATCACCCCATGGCCATGGCCGCTCTGCACCGGGGCAAGCACGTCTTCGTCGAGAAACCCTTCGCGTCGGCCTCCGAACAGGCGTTGGAGATGATCTCCCTGGCTGAGGAGAAGGGACTGCTCCTGGCGGTGGGCCACACGTTTCTCTACAGCCCGCCGGTCATCAAGATCAAGGAACTGCTGGATCGCGGGGAGATCGGCAAGGTCTTCTACATCAGCTCGACCCGCGTCAACCTGGGGCTGCACCAGAAGGACATCAGCGTCGTCTGGGACCTGGCGCCGCACGATCTGTCGATGATCATGTACTGGCTTGGCGAGATGCCCACCGAGGTGCTGGCCACGGGCAAGGACTTCGTGCAGAAGGGCATTCCGGACGTCGCCTTTGTCTTCATGCGCTTTGCCAGCGGCGCGATCGCCCACGTGCAGCTTTCCTGGCTCTCTCCCAGCAAGCTCCGTCGCACCACCATCGTGGGCTCGGGCAAGATGCTGGTCTATGACGACACCGAGCACCTCGAGCAGGTCAAGATCTTCGACAAGGGCGTGAACCTGAAGAACCCCGACTCCTTCGGCGAGTACCAGCTCTCTTACCGGACCGGGGACATCGTTTCCCCCAAGCTGGAGAACTGCGAGCCGCTTCAGGCCGAGGTCACCGACTTCCTCGAGTCCGTTCTGCACCGCCGGCCGCCTCGCTGCACCGGGGAGGACGGACTCCGGGTAGTCCGGGTGCTGGAGGCGGCGGAGCGGTCGCTCGGGAACTCGGGGCACCTCGAGGTGATCGAGGAATCTGGGGTATCCACCGGCGATGACCGCCACGAGATGGTGGCCGCCTGGCGCGAAGCCGGGGCTCGCTCTCCCGTGACCGGGGACTAGACTGGACTAGGATCCGGCCCGGTCGCGGAGTTCGTCCAGCACCCGCTGGGTACGCCAGCCATCCTCGAAGGTGGCAGCCTCCTCCGGCGGGGGATTGCCGGCAAGCAACGCGGCCGCGAGATCCCGGGCGAAAAGCAGAAAAGCTCGCGCCCAGTCCGTGTCGGGGATGCTGAGTTCCGCCGCCGGCGGCAGTTCCTCCGGCACCTCGACCGGTTTCCAGCGCCCGCCTTCCCAGGATTCCAGCGCGCCCTGCTCCGCCACCCG
Source organism: Candidatus Eiseniibacteriota bacterium (assembly GCA_029569475.1). The sequence goes on from JAKQSZ010000052.1 coordinate 26,674, forward strand.
CAGCGCTCCCTCTTCCCCGATCAGTTCGATGGTGTGGCGGCGCTTCGGCTCCACCATGGAGACGATGACCGCCCCCTCGACACCGCCCGGAAACGGCACCAGCGCGGCGGCATACTCGTCCGCCGTCGCCACGCGACGCGATCCGGTCGCGGGATCCAGACGTTCCCGGTGAAAAACCCCGAGTCTCCCCCGGGCCGGTCCGGTCGGTTCGCCCAGGAGCCAGCGCAGCGTGTCCACCGCGTGCGAGCCAAGAGCCCCCCAGGCTCCGCCTCCCTGGGCGGCATCCGACCACCACGACCAGGGGACTTCCGGCGACCGGCGAGAGGGCGATTCCACGGTATAAGCGGCGCGCCACGGCCGGCCGATCCAACCCTGGCGCAAGAGCTCGCGCATCCTGCGCCGCGCAGGCAGGAACCGCAACTCGTGGTCGACAAGGGCGGCCTGCCCCGGGCGCTCCCTGGCGAGGGCGGCCATCCGTTCCGCTTCGGCCGCGTTCATGGCCATCGGTTTCTCGCAGACTACATGGCAACCCGCCTCCAGGGCGTCGATAACCATGGAGGCGTGGACCAGCGGGGGTGTGACCACGAAGACCAGATCCGGTCGCACGCGATCGAGCAGCTCCCGGTGATCGGCCTCGATCCGGGGAATCCCGAAGGCCCGCGCCGTTTCCGCGGCGCGGGGCTGGTTCGGGCTGCTCAGTCCGGCCACCTCGACGCCGTTCACCTGCCGGAGGCAGGGGAGAATGGTCGTCCGGGCGAAACCGTTTCCGAAGATGGCGGTCCGAATGGTCGATTTCATGTTCCGGCTCCTCTCGGTTGTGGATCGATATCCGGGATCCGCAGTGGAGCCCGTGCCGGTGCTGGACGGGATTGATCCACCCGGTCGGAGCCGCCGCTGGCACGCCGCCATGCCGGGATGGCATGGTCCGTGCGAGTTGCCCCGAGCCTCCATGATGAGGCAGCGGAGCATCCTGTGTCGAAGGGGACGGATCCAAGGCGGGCTCGGTTCAGAACTCGTCTCCGACTCCGTGCCCGGGGGCGCGGCGCCCCTGACACCCGCCCCTGCGGACGCCTGGCGGGGATGCGTCGTTTCACGATCGGCACGTGTCATTCGTGTCTTGCCCTGGAAGCGTCCCGGGGCCACCATCGGATCCGAGCCGCCGGTGTCCCGCGGCTGCTGCTCCAGGTAGTCCCGCCGGACTTGCGGACGGAAGAGGCAGGCGGTGCCGAGGGCAGCAAGCGCAGAACCGGGAGCGATGGTGTGTGCCAGGCCCGTCCAGGGATTCTTCGGACTGGGCGTTTTTCGTTGCGGTTGAGGGAACAACCGGACGCGGGCGCTGGTACCGGTGGGCGTGTCGGGCACTCGGCAAATGGCTCAGGGAGATCATCCGGGAATGCAGCCGGGCGGGAATCGATGGATTCGATCGGAAGAACCGGGACGACGTCGCGTCGACGCGGCTCGGCACGCCCGTGAAGGCCAAGCGGCTGCGGGGCGCTCCCGGGTTGTCTACCCGCATCCCGCCAGCAGGCTCACGATGAACCCGCGACCCCGCGTGTCCGGGCCGGATTCGAACTGGGGCCGATCGCGCCGTGAATGGGGTGGTGCGCGCCCGGGTTCAACCTTTCCCCGCGACCTCAGCCCCAAGAGGCTCACTCTCCGGCGGCCCTTCGCCATCGCGGCAGCCTGCCACGTGCTGGTGGCGGCCGGGTTTCTGTTCAGCGACCGGGACAGCCTGCCGAAACTCACCACCCAACGCTCCATCCCGGTCGAACTGGTTCAGGTGCGGATCGCGCCGGTTCGCCCGATATCCTCGGCACCGCCCAGGGCCCGGGTCACGCGCGAGGAGCCTCCGGCTCCGGTGCGGAAGGCGCCGACGCCGCCCAAGCAGGACACCAAGCAGTTCAAGCCGGCGCCGGAGGGTCAATCCAACCTCAAGGTCAGCCGCAAGGAACCGAAGATCCCACCCCCCCGCAAGAAGGTGGAGCCGCCGCAGCCCACCAACAAGGTCGGCGCGGCCGAAAGCCGGCAGACCTTCCGCAGCGATCTCCCCGCGGTCGGGGAGATGCGCGGGGCGATGCAGATCTGGGCGGAGGGGACGGAACTGCCCTACTCGTACTATTTCGATGTTCTGCAGCGGAAGATCTCCAGCTACTGGGAGCCGCCGGTGGAACTCACCGACGCGCGGCCGGGCGCAGAGGTGGCCGCGGTCGTCTGGTTTCGCATCGAACGCGACGGCCGGGTGGCCAACCGCTTTGTGGAGGAGCCCTCCGGTTTGAGTCTCTTTGACAACTCGGCGCTGCGAGCCCTGCAACTGGCTTCGCCGCTGCCGCCCCTTCCCGCCGAGTACGCGGGGGAGTATCTCGTCATCCATCTCCGATTTGTGTATAGCAGCTAGGAGGTCGCTTGGTCGCTCGTCCGCCCGCTTCCCGCACCGCCGTCCCCGGTCGCTCCGCCGAGGCTCCCCGGGCATCGGGTCCGGGCATCCCGGGGATGGCGCCGGGTCGGATTCACCGCGCTTGTCGTCACCGTCCCAGCCTCGTGCGGGCCGGTTTGCTGGGGCTTGCCGTCTTCGGAGCCGCGCTCCTCAAAGAGGGCGCCGCGCCGGCGCAGGAAGAGGCCGAACTCGTCATCACGCAGGGAAGGCTCTACAAGATCCCGATCGAGGTCGAGGACTGGGCGTACGTCGAGACCCCGCGGCGGCTCTTCGAGAAGGGGGTGACCGCCGAGGAGGTGCTGCGCCTGAACCTGGTGCGGAGCGACTTCTTCGATGTCCGGCGCCAGTCTTTCTCCATCGCGCCCGGCGGGGACTCGCTTCAGCCTCCCCGGCCGGTCAAGGCGGTGGCGGGGGGAGAAGTCAGAAAACGCGGTACAAAGGTGGAGCTCTCGGGGCGGCTGACCGACGCCACCACGGGCAAGCTGATCTTCAACCGCACCTACCCGCTGGGCGACCCGCCGGATCGCTGGGCCGTCCACAGCTTCAGTGACGACATCGTGCTCTACCTGACCGGCGAGCGAGGCACCGCCACCACCCGCATTGCCTACGTGGGTGACGCCACCGGCAAGAAGGAGATCTACGTGGTGGACGCGGACGGCGCCCGCGCGGAAATGGTGACGACCTTGGGCTCCATCACGGTGTCGCCGCGCTGGTCGCCGGATGGGGAGCGGCTCGCTTTCACGACATTTGCCCGCGGACGCCCGGAACTGGTGGGATTGCGGCTCAAGGAATCCCGCACTTGGACGATATCTTCCCGTGAGGGCATGAACTCGGCCCCTTGTTGGCATCCCGATGGCCAGCACCTGGCCGCTAGCCTCTCCTTTGAGGGGAATTCCGAGATCTACATTCTCGACGCACAAGGCAGGGAAGCCCGGAGGCTGACCCACTCGATGGCGATTGACACCTCACCGACCTTCAGCCCCGACGGGTCTCGCCTGGCTTTCACCTCCGATCGATCCGGAGAACCGCAAGTCTATGTCATGGGGGCCGATGGTACCGGGCTGTCGCGCCTGACCTATGTCGGCAAACACTGCGACTCTCCCGACTGGTCGCCCAAGGGGGACCGGATCGTCTTCGTCTCCCTCATTGACCCAAGCGTTTTCGACATCTGCACAGTCCGGCCGGACGGCACTGACCTGTGGCGGCTGACCGCGGGCAATGCCAACCACGAAAATCCTCGATGGGCCCCGGATGGCAGGCACATTGTATTCGCAAAACGTGAGCGGGGTCGGCGGAACCTATGGGTGATGGCTGCCGACGGAAGCGGTATTCGCCAGTTGACGTATGCTCGAGGAGATCAATACAATCCCGCCTGGTCTCCTCCTCTCAGTGTGTCGGGTCCGTAATGGAAGAAACGAGTGGATAGAGGCTCGTCATAGGGAAGGTTGGAGTCATTCAAGGAGGGATTTGACATGAATCGAGTGCTTCGGCACGGGAGTATCGCAGCGTTGGTGGTCTGTGTTTTCATTGTCGCGACGGGTTGCAGCCGCAAGCCCAAGCCGGAGGTCGCTCCGCCGCCGGACACCACCGAGTCCCAGGCACCCCCGGTGACCCCGTCCGACACCGGCACCCAGATCCAGACCCCGGCTGCCCCGACGGTCGAGCTGCGGGACGTCTTTTTCGACTATGACAAGGCTGCCATTCGCGACGACGCCCGCTCCACGCTCAACGAGAACGGCAAGTCCCTCATGAACGTCAGCACAGTCTCGGTCCTGCTGGAGGGGCATTGTGACGAGCGGGGCACGGTCGAGTACAACCTGGCCCTGGGTCAACGCCGCGCCGACTCCGTCAAGAACTACCTCGTGCAGTACGGCGTGGATGGATCGCGCATCAGCACGATCTCCTACGGGGAAGAGCGTCCGTTCGCGACCGGCAGCGATGAAGGCGCGTGGTCACAGAACCGGCGCGTCCACTTCGTCAAGCAGTAGGCGAGTCGGAGGCAGCAGCAGTTGGGAAGCAGGTTCCGCCTGGTCGCCAAAGCCGGGCGGGCGATCGATGGACCCATCGAGCGGGGGGCGGCACAGGGTCGCCCCCGCATGTTATCCCAGGAAATCCAGACAGCCGCGCGGCGGTGGGACCTCGCAGGCCGCCCGGGACCTCGAGGGGAGATCCGCCGGCCGCCATGCGCGGCCAGGACGATCGATGAACCAGAACTCCCGAATCTCGTGGTTGGGTTTGCTACCGTTGTTGTGCGGCTGCGCCCTGGCCCGCCAGCCCAGGATTGTGCAGGAGACCGCCGCCGATGTGGAGGTCCTGCGCCAGCAGCAGGCGGCCCTTGAGGTGGAGGTCCGCGACCTGAAGGAGCAGGCGGGAGCACAGGCCGAGATCCTGCGCGGCCTCAAGGCGGAAACGTCCCTGAGCCTGGGACAGATCGACGCTCGTCTGGCGGCGATCGACGCCAAGCTGGGCGACGCGCTGGGGTCGCGCGCCGCCGCACCCTCCCGTGGACCCTCGGTCTGGAGCGCGGTTCCCCCGGGCCGGACGCCGGCCAGGTCCGATTCCCCGATCTTCGGCGAGCCCGCCGCGCCATCGACAGCCGACTCGGGCCAGATCGCCGGCGCCGCGTCCCCGGCCGGTGAGACGGCCGCCGGAGAAGTGGCGACGCAGGACGCCGGGCGGCAGCCGGCCCCCTGGGACGGCGACCAGCCGGTGGACGGCGACAACAAGCGGTTGTACGACCATGCCTATCTTGACCTGACGCGCGGGAACTACTCGCTGGCCGTGATGGGCTTCCGCGAGTTCCTCAAGCGGGCGCCGGCCAGCGAGCTGGCCGACAACGCGCAATACTGGGTGGGCGAGGCCTTCTATGCGCAGCGCGACTTCGACCAGGCGGTGCAGGAGTTCCTCAAGGTGAAGGAGGGTTACCCCCGCGGGGACAAGCTGCCGGCCGCGTTGTTGAAGGTGGGCTACAGCTTCATCCAACTCGGGGATCGCGCTTCGGCCCGGCGCTATCTCAAGCAGGTAACCGACCAGTTCCCCAACTCCGATGAGGCCGGACTGGCCAAGAGCAAGCTGCGGGGCCTCGGGGACTGACGGCTGCTCCCGGGTCTGACGCCGCGTCCTGGTGACCGCCGCCGCGGTGGCGGTTGTTCACGTGGCTCGAGGGGCCGCCCGCGGACCGCACGGCCTCTGCAGAAACAGAGTTGTCTGTCCCGGGCTTTCCACGCCGGCCCTCCCCATGTTGATCATCGCCGGCCTTTCCCGGAGGGTTGAAGCGTTGACCCTCGCACGTTATCTGGCGGCGTGTTTCCTCTTCGACGGCTCTCTCTACCTGATCCTGACCGCGGTCCCATTGCGTGCGGTCGACCTGCGGGCTAGCGCGCTGCAACTGGGCATCCTTCCCCTTCTGTCATCGGGTGTGTACGTCCTCGCCGCACTCCTCGCCGGAAGGCTCTCCGATCGCCTTCCCCGGACGGCGCTGGCGCGGGGAGGGGCGCTGCTGCGGTGCGTGGTCGCCCTCGCCATGACCGGCGCGGACTCGGTGGCCGCTCTGATGGCCTGGATGCCGGCCCTCGGCATCGCCAATGCGCTCTATTGGCCCGCGGTCCAGGCGGCGGTTGGCCAACTTGGGCGGCCGGAGCGGCTGGCCCGCAATCTCGGCCATTTCAACGTCTCCTGGTCTTCGGGGAAGATGCTGGGCTTCCTCGTGGGAGGGATCCTGGTGGCGCGAGGCGGCGCGGTGCCGACGCTTCTGGCGGCAGCCGCAGCCACCGCGCTTGCAGGAGTCATCCTGCCGGGCTCGCATCCGGCCCGTGGAGAGTCGGAACCAAAGCCCAAGCTCAAGGCAAAGCCAGAGCCTGAGCCCAACCCCGAGCCTGAGCCGAGACCAGAGCCCGAGCCCAAGGCCAAGCCAAGACCAGAGCCCAAGCCAATGCCAGGTCCCAAGCCAACGCCAGAGCGGGATTGCTCCCCGTCGTGGCGGTGGATTGGGTGGATTGCCAACGCCACGCTCTTCGGCATCGGGGCGACGCTGAACTTCCAGTATCCGAAGCTGATGATCAGTTTGGGCCTGACCGGCGGAGACTTCGGGATCTACCTGGGCGCTGTCTACCTCTTCCAGACCCTCTCCTTTGTCGTCCTCACACGCTGGGCGGGGTGGCACTATCGCCTCGCGCCGCTTCTGATGGTGCAGGCGATCACGTTGCTTTCGTTGGGAGCTCTGGGTTGGCTGACCAGCCGTTGGTGGATCTGGGCGACCGCGCCCGGTCTAGGCCTGGGCCTGGGGATCAGCTACTCGAGCAGCATCTACTACACGCTGCGCGGGGGGACCCGGGCCGGGCGCGGCGCGGGCATTCACGAAGCGCTCCTGGGATCGGGGACCTTCCTTCTTCCGCTGATCGGTGGGGCCTTCGCGGACCTGACCGATAGCCTGCGCGCTCCCTATCTGCTCTGCTGCGCCGTGCTCTTGTTCGTGATGGCGGCTGAAGCGCATCTGGTTGGCCGGAGGAGAAGGAGCGGTCTGTAGATCCAAAGACCCCGGGACAGCGAGGGTATGCAGATCGACCAGGGCAACCTGCTCGGCTGGCGTCGTTGTCATGCTTCTCCCGGCTGGGTCCGCTATCAAGAACCAATCGCAGACGTATACGAGAGATCCTGACACCAGCAACGGCGTGGACCGCCTCCCGCGGGCCGTGTACTCTCTCGCCCGTCCGACCGGATGTGTGAAGCAGGCGACACCGGCCGGCGGGATGTACGACCCGATCGTGTCCTACCCGCAAGGAGGAGGTTCCCGTATGAAGTGCCATATGAGCGTTCCCCTGACTTGGGTCTGTCCTTTGCTGGTGGCCCTGTCTGTGCTGTCCTGCGGTGACGACAAGAAGTGCGAGTGTGTGTTCAGCCCGGAAGGTTCAAACCTGCCGGCGGGCGCCCTCTATGGGCGCATCCTGAGTCCGCAACCCGGAACCGAGGTTACCTTGACGCAGGGAGATCCCGTCCAGACCAGCGTCATCCGGTCCGACGGCTCCTTCACCTTCAGCGGACTACAGCAAGGGTTCTACGGTCTTCTGATCGAGGCCCCGGATGGGAGCGGGCGGGTACTGGTCGACGTCCAGGTGGTTTCAAACGACTACGGTACGAACCTCGGACTTCTGGAACTGAGCGATCTGCCGCTGCCCATCATGGAGTGCCAGCCCGCCGATGGGGATACGCTCTCGACGAACGACTCTCGCATCAGGATCATCACCATGGTGCCAGTGCACGCGG